>DATKUU010000384.1:0-3327 GCA_035530455.1 Phycisphaerae bacterium
ACAACGCCCGGACCTCCTCCATGTCGATCCGGTCCGGCAGCAGGGTGCGCATCATCTGATCCCGCAGCCGCAGCGCGGCCATCGTCTGCTTGAGGGCCCGGTCGGGCGACAGGGGCACGTCGATCCGCGGCGGGGACGGGCTGCCGAACTTCTGGCCGATGACCGCCGCCAGGTCTCGCGACGGGACTTCCGTCACGTCCAGCACGCCCTCGGGCAGCTCGAACGGAGTCGGCTCGGCCGGCGGCGGCCGGCTCTCGGGCCCGATCTCCGGCGGTTCGCCGGGTTCGATGTCCGCCGCTTCGACTGAGGCTTCGTCCTCGGGCTCCTCGTAGCCCTCGGCAAGGAGATCGCCCGGCTCGGGTATGGAAGGCGTCGTGGGGGCCCTGAAAGCGGGCGGCGAGGGCGGTTCCAAGTCACTCTCGCCGGGCGACGGAGGGGTGAAGGTCGCCGGCGGCGGCGGCACGCGGGGCATCGGGAATCCCACCTCGACCACCGGCAGGCCGCCGAACTCGCTGTTCGCGGCGCTGCCGTCGGCAACCGACGAAATGCCCGGGATCAAGTTCTCCAAGTCCTCAGGCGCGGTGTCGACCTCCGGCAGCTCGAAGTCCTGGGCGCTCGCCTGCGCGTCGATCAGCGAGTTGAACCGCTCCGCCAAGTCGAGAACGAGCTGCTCCAGGGGGTCGCTCACATGGCACCTGCCCTGACCCACTGGTCGATCATCGAGAAGCTGGCCTTCTCGTACTGCTCGCGGGCCTCCTCGGGGCTCAGGTGGAGGCCCCCGGCGGCGTCCACCGTGACCGGCAGGTCGATGAGGGCCTGCCGCGTCGTGGCGATGGACAGATTGCCGTCAACATCCAGCGTCGGTATCTCCACGGCGAGCCGCGTGTGCCGGCGGACCTTCAGCCGCTCGTTGTGCTTCGCCGGGTCGTACAGGAACACGAGATCGGCGTACCACAGATCGTCCTCAAACCAGAGCTGGCTGAACGGGTTGCTCAGGAGCAGGACGGTCCCGGCGGCCATTCGCAGGCTGCTCATGGCGCTGGCGTTGACCTTGCCACACCTCTTGAGAAGGTCGTCCACGGGATAGCGGCCCCGCAGGGCCGTCTCCACCTTGAACATCGCCCGCTCGGCGTAGCGGAAGGGACTGCCCTTCGTGGCCTTGTAGAACGTCACCACGCGCTGGTCGGCAAGGAACGCCGGCAGGTCGAGCCCTTCGATGGTCTGGCCCTTGACATCCACCGTGGCCCGCTCGGTCGTCACGTCGAGGACCCCGCTGAGCCTGGCCACGCCCGGCTCGCGCATCGTCTTGTACCGGGCGGTGAAGAAGGTGGTCCCCTTCTGGGGAAAGTTGCGGACATAATGCACGCCCCGGCAGCGCGGGCCGAACCGCCCGATGTAGCCGGGCATCGGAGAATCCCAAAGCGTGGACTCGAAGGCACGGGCGCTGGCGTTGTCGCAGGAGAACTTGCGCACGATCTCCCAGTGGTATTTCGCGCTGCGACTGACAACCCGAGGATCGAGTTCCTGAAAGCCCACGGTACGCTCCTGCTACGAGTAGACTCTCAGCCCGACAAAGAGGCAGCGGTGCATCAACACGCCGGGGACCCCGTTCTTCTCCACGCCCACGTGGTAGCATTTCCGGCCGGCTGTCCCGCTGTCCGTCGCGTCGAGCGCGTCGGTGAAGAACGTCGTGCCTTCGACGGGGATGCCCGTCTTGTCCGTCGAGGCCCAGAGCTGCTCTGCCGTGCGGAACATGCTGCCGGGCGAGGAGGGGTGCTCTACGCGGCTGCCTTTGACTTCAACGCCTGTTGCCATGACTGCTCTCCTACGATCAGAGGGCCTGTAGCTCGACGACCTCGACGTGCATCTCGCAGTTCACCTGGTCCAGCTTCTTCCCGATCCATGCGCGAGTGACGCGGACGCCGATAGTGCTGTTGATCCCCGTGATTCCGTGGTTCTTGAAGGTCTGGAAGGCGACCACGTTCGTCCCGCGGGCGGGGATCATGCTCTTCCGCGCCCCGTAGGGGATGCTGAAGGTCAGGACGTGCCGGCGCCCGATGACCACGCCGCGATACCAGAAGTTGTCGCTCTGCGGCGCGCCCGTCAGTTCGTGCTGGTGCCATTCCATGGTTCACCTGCCAGGGGCTACGCCGCGGCCGTGTGGTGCAGGACCGTCCAGCAGGCACCCAGCTCGCTGTAGTGGACGATGGCCTTCTGACCCTGGGCGACCGTGATCGACGTTGAACCGCCGGTCCCGAAACCGTCGGCGTCCGTGATGACCAGGGCGCCGGCACCGGTATTGCTGAAGACGACGACCGTGTTCACGAACCCGGCCCCCGGGGTGGGTATGGTGAGCGTGAAGCCCGTTCCGTCGCTGACCTCGACATGCCGGCCGCCGGCGATGTCTGCCGCCGTCAGCGTCGCGGCGGCCGTGGGCCGAAGCGGGTTGCTGGCCAGGGCCTTGCCGAACTCGTGAAGGAAGTTGTGTGCGCTCATGTCCGTTGTCCTTTCTCAGTTGTCCGGGCTTCGCGGCCCGGAGGATGGTCTGTTCAACAGGGCCTACGCTCAGGTCGTGATCGCCACGCTTTTCGTGTAGATGCGGCCGGCGATCTCGGCCATGATGTGAACGGTCTTCGGTGCGGACACCGCGATGTTCATAGTGACCAGGCCGCTCGCGTCGCTGATGACCTCGTAGTCGGCGTTGGCCTCCAGCTCGCGCATTTCCTCGCCGATGTAGACCGAGAAGTCTGTCTGTGCATCGGGCTCGGACAGGGCGGCGTCGGCGATCCACACGCGCACCAGGAATTGCTTGGCGAGGTCGTCGCCCGCAGCGTCCCTGGCTTGGACCGAGGCCGAACCGGCATTGCCCGTAAGATCGGACGCCGTGACCATCAAGGCCGGGATACAGTCTTGCATCGCCGCCCCGAGCTTGGCGGATGTCACGATGCCAGCGGCGAGCTTGGTCCCGGTAACGGCAAGATAGCCGATCTTGCCCTCGGTGACCGCCCCGGCGCCGATCTTGGCCTCGGTGACGGCGTTGTCCACGAGGTTGCCCGTGGCCGTCGCCCCGCCGCGTATGCCGTGGTTGCCGGCCAGCGTCAGGACGGCGCCGAGTCCCAGGACGAAGCCCGCGAAGAGCCCAAGTGCCTTTTTCATGGTCGAGTACCTCATTTCGCCCGCCCGCGGACGGAGATCGTCGCGGTGTTGGCGTCTACCTTGGCCTGGAAGCGGATGGCGTCCCAAGGGCCGACATAGAAGTCCAGGGGGCAGTACTCGCCCGCCGCCAGTTGGTAGACGTAGTGGCCGTTGCTGTTGCCGTCCTCGTCG
>DATKUU010000385.1:0-2024 GCA_035530455.1 Phycisphaerae bacterium
CCCGACAAGGAAAGACCAAACGGAATGGACGTCACCACCGGCGCCCCAGACCGCAGAACCGGCACAGGCCGCGCAGCCGGCCCGTCACACCGCCGACTCCAGGATGGCCGCCGACAACTCGGCCATCGTCACCAGGTCCAGGGCGTTGTGATGGAGGATCGCCTGAATCATACGCAGGCTGCAACGCAGGCGAATCGCCTCGATGCGTGCGGCCGGGTCGTCCGAATTGAGTTGGGCGGCAGGGTCCGAGCACCCTGCGGCCACAGCGGCCAGGAGGCAGGCGCCCAGGACGGTCCATCGCTTTGCCTCTCGCCGCATCCGGAAATCTTTCAGCGTTCCCCCCTGGCCTTTTTGGCCGCGTAGTAGTCACGGGCGCCCTGCCCTTCTTGGGCCCAGATTTGCCGGACGAACTCCACCGCTTGGCGGCGCCGTTCGGAACCCGGCGGGTCGTCCAGGAAAACCTCGTAGCGGCGTCCGAGGATGTGCTCGATCGAGGCCGACGCGCGGACCCGCACCATGCGGTCCGGGTCGTCGAGGGCCGCAATCAGCGTCTCCATTTCGTTGACGGCCCGGACCTGGCCGAGGACCGAGACGGCGGCCGCCCGCACGACGACCGACGGATCCGTTCGTGCCGCAGCCGCAACAACCTCCGGACGACGGTCGTCGGCCGCCTGGCCCCAGGCGACCACGGCCGCCTCCCGAACTTCCGGCCGAGCGTCCGCGATGCGCCGCTCCAGATGAGGGACCGCGGCCTGGCCGAGGGATCCCATCGCCCGGACCGCGCGCGTCGCCACCTCGGGCCGGGGGTCGTCGGCCTCGCCGGCCAAGGATTCCAGGTTCCCCTCGCGCCGGAACTGCTCGACGCGGGCCGCGTCCGGATCGCTCGGCGCCGGTCCGCCGCTGAGCGGCTCCTTCCGAACCACGCGCCAAACGACGAACGTGGCCAGCACGCCGGCAATAACCAGCAGCACTACAAGTCTGACTCCACGGTAGGCCATTTTGCGTCCTCCGTCCTTTGCCTCACGTCGGCCGGGGGTTCAAGGCATCCACCATTTCATTGCGGTGGTCGGTGCAATCGGGTCGATGTCGACCGGCCGCTCGGGATGGACCGACCCGTCCGAAAACAGGATGTTCGCCATCCCGAAGTGGCGGGCGAAAAGCGGTTGGCCCTTCTGATCCGGGTCAAAGATCTTGTCGGTCCAGTCGTCTGGTTTGTCGGGCGAGGCGACATAGCGCGAATAGTCCAGGACGAGAATCTTTCCGCCGGCGCCGCCGACGTCGCGGGCGTACTTGTTCATGCCGTAGTTGGTCTCCCCCGGCCTGATATTATTGACGGTGACAGTGCCTTGGGACCCGCCATCCATCTGGGCTTTCGTCATGGGGGTGCCGAGGTCGTTCTTCATCATCTCGCCGGTGGCAAGGTCGAGCACCTGGTACGAGGCTCCCGTGCCGTGCTGCCTGAAGACCAGCGTGGTCGTGCCGTCGCCGTTCTCGGTCACCTTAATGGAGATATCGTAATCGTAGTCGGACCAAGACTCTTGCAAGTCTTCCATAATGAAATAATAGTCGGGGTTGCCGTCGGGCGCATAGGGCGGGACATCGTAGAGTTTTCTGTCGCGGATGCCCGCGTCGTTCCACTGGGTCATGGACAGTTTGGCGACCCACGGCCCCGGCTGAAGTAGCATAATGTTGTCCACGACGCCTCCATAGCCCCGGACCCCGACCGCGTCTTCGATGGGAATGCCGGTGTTTGTCTCCCCCTCCTCCGGGCATTTGAATTGGCTGACGTCGTTCTCCAGGTAAGGCAGTAACACCCCATCCCACTCCACCACCCTGAAGGCTTTTCCGGTGCCCATCGCCTCATCCGCCACCCGAAGCCGGAACGCCTGGTAGATGTGAAAGAGGTTCGACTGGCATCGCGTCATATTGTACCGCTGCCACACGCCCCGCAGCGAGGGGAAGAGCAGCGCCATCAACAGGCTGAGGATGACGATGACCACCAGCAACTCGACCAGAGTGAACGC
>DATKUU010000386.1:0-2483 GCA_035530455.1 Phycisphaerae bacterium
ACAGGGCGACAAGGCCAACCTGATTATCTCCGAGGGGACGAACCCCCTTGAGCCGGACAGCCACTGCGACATCGCATGGGCGGCGGCCCTGGCGATCCGGGCGTCCAACATCGCCGGCACGACGGCGTACCTGAGCGTGGCCTAGAAAAGCAAGGCGGAAGGCGGAAGGCGGAAGTGCAATGACAGACGAACGATGCCGGGTAATGGACGGAGCGGAAGGCGAGGACTCCGGCTGCGTACGCCCTGCCGGGCACACGGGCCGGCACAAGATCCGCGACTACGCCGACGAGGTGTTTGTCGGCAGTGCCAGCGGCAAGCGCCCGAAACTCGGATCCGCCCTCAAGGCCCGCGCGGAACAATTCCTGGCGGCGCCGGCCTCGGCCGCCGAACACGCCGACGACGAGGAGCGGTCGGACCGCATCGCCGCGCTGTGCGAGATCGCCACGGCCATGGGAATGGCGAGGTTCCAGGATGGGCCGGGCCTCGGCTGGCTGAACCCCGCCACCGGCGCGGCCGCCGTCTTGAACGCCGAGGCCTCCGAGCTGTGGCCGGCGAGGATCTCACCACTCGAGGACGGGGAGGCCGCCACGGCCGCCCCGTGCGCCCTGATGAACATCCTGGGCGTCCACGGCCTCACACTGCCCGACGGCGGCATTCTGTACGTCTGCGGCGGCCGGATGATCGTGCAGACGCCCAGCGGCGGCCTGCGCCCGGCCACGCTGAATGTGGACCCCGCCCTCGGCCCGGCGGGAGACGGCTCGTAGTGGCCCCGTAAGGGGCGATCCCCGGATATCCCGGCGCGCCGGGACACGACAAACGATGAACATGGACCATTCGACATTCTCCGGCGTTGTCTCGGCGGACGGCTTTGCCGCCTCCGGGCCCATGCTGGCGTCCTACGCCGCGCCGCAGGCCAAGGAGATGAGCCTCGGCCAGACGGCCTCCGAGTGGTTCGCCGCATGGAACGAATCCGGCCGGCGCGGCTACGACGGCCCGGCCCGGCCGGCCAGCCAGAGCGTCTGGGCCTACGCCTGCATCTCGGCCATCGCCGGGGCGGTCGGCAGCGTGCCCCTCCGGGTAAGCCGCAGCCAGGCGGCCGGCACGCGAGGGATGTGGAACCTCCGCCACGTCCGCACGGGGCCCCGCGCCGTCCGCAAGATCGCGGCCGCCGGGGTGCGCGCGGTCGAAGGCGAGATCGTCGAGGGCGGGCCGCTGTACGATCTGCTCGCCGAGCCGATGCCCGGCCTGACCCAGCGGCAGTGGGTCGAACGGATCGTCGGGCACCTCTACGCATGCGGCCGGATGCATATATTAAAAGCCGAACTCGCCGGCAGCCGCCCGACGATGCTCGTGCCGATCCCCGGATCGGCCACCCGGCCGCTGTACGAGAGGACCCCCCAATACAGGCGCGTGGTAGGATGGGAACTTCGCGGACCCGACGGCGACCGTTACGCCGTCCCCGCCGAGATGCTCATTACGCTGCCCCTGTTCAACGCCGACGATCCCGACGCGGGCCTGGCGCCCCACGAGCCGGGCAGGCTGTCGATCGCCGCGGACTATAACGCCGCCCGCCACGTCACCGCGTCATTCAACAACGGCTGCGAGCCCGGCGGCATTATCAAAGTCGAGGGTCCGTACTCGGCCGAGGTGAATCAACAGATCCGCCAGGCGTGGCAGCAGCGGCACGGCGGCGCGGACAACGCCCGCAAGCTGGCGGTCCTCTTCGGCAACGCCGATTACAAGACCATCGCCCAGTCGATGACGGATATGGGCTTCCCCACGGTCAAACAGTCCAGCCGCGAGGAGATCTGCGCGATCTATCGCGTCCCCGCGTCCGTGGCCGGGTTTTTCGGCACCTCCGGCGACGCCAGCGCGTACGTTTTGGCCGAGCAACAGCGGTTCTGGCAGGACACCGCGGGGGTCCTCTGCGAAAAGCTCGCCGCCGCGCTGAATATCGGCGTGGCCCCTCTCGTCGAGGCCGGCCTGGAGGTCTGGGCGGACCTGGAGGACGTCCCCGTCTACCAGGCGATGCGCCAGGCCAATATGAAGGCGGTCGGGGAACTGTGGACCAAGGGGGTTCCGTTGGCGGACCTGTCGGACATGCTGGACCTCGGAGTGCCCGACCGCCCGCAGCACCGCATCGGGTACCTGGCCGCCGGGCTCATCCCCGCCGCCGATATCGCCGGCCCGCCCAACGCCGGCGAGGAGCCGCCGCCGCCGGATAGCGATAGCGTCGGCCAGGGCGGAAGAAGCATATCTCGCGCAGAGGGCGCGGAGAACGCAGAGAAGACGAAGGCGAAAAGAAACGACTCCGCCCCCTCCGCCCTCGACGTGCTGGCGGCATCGCTGTGGAAGGCGTGGGAAGCGTCCTGGCGGCCCGCCGCGCGCGGGATGGAGCAGATGCTCCGATCGCACTTCCTCATGCAGGGGCGCAAGCTTGTCGCGGCCCTGAAGGAACAACTGATTACCGCAGAGGCGCAGAG
>DATKUU010000387.1:0-7111 GCA_035530455.1 Phycisphaerae bacterium
CGCTCCTACGTCCTTCAGCCGTACACCATGGTCAAGGACCACCGGACCGATTACGAGACGGGCAAGGCCCAGGACGTTCTGGACGGAGACCTGGATGAATTCATCGAGGCGGAACTGCACCGCCGCGCGTCGGCGCGCAGCCACTCGGCTTAGGCGCGGTGCGCTGAGTGCGGCAGCGCTGGGCGCCCTGGCGCTGGCGCTCGCGGGATGCGAGCGGCCGGTGCCGGCCGAAGCCCAAGGCTGCGACGTCGTGCGTCCGACGCTGGGGTTCGCGCTGGACATTCCTGCGGGGTGGACGGTGCGCGAACTGGGCGGCGACGTGGTGGTGGAGATTCTGGCGACGGACCGGCGGGCGGCAGCAGCGAGGGGCGACGAGACGGCAGGCGCCGCGACGCCGCCCGAAACGCAGGCCCGGCGCCCCGGCGCCGTGATCCACGTCCTGGTCATCGAGCGCCAGGGGACGGGGCTGGAGGCGTGGGCCGACGAGACCACCGCCGAACTGGTCGAACTCCAGCCGGACCTCGTGATTTCGGCCCGGGACGAATCGGAACTGGCGGACGGACACGAGGCGATTCTGCTGACGCTCGAGAGCCCGCGCGGGCTGGAGCCGCAGGAGCAGCGGATGCTCCTGGCGGTGACGGACGAGCGTGCGTACGCGCTCATCGTCAGCGCCACCGAGTCGGAGATGGCGGCGGTCGAGGCGGAGATTCAGGTCTGTTTCGATTCATTCATCGTATGGTGAAGACGACGGGCGCGTGCGGCCCGCCGAGGAACCCGGAACAACAGGAACGACAATGAACCTTGAGGCGCTCAGAGGAGCGGACCCGGCGCTGGCGGACCTGGTGGAGCGTGAGCGCCGGCGACAGAGCGAGACGATTGACCTGATTGCGAGCGAGAACCTATGCCCGAAGAGCGTCTGCGAGGCGGTCGGCAGCATTCTGACGGACAAGTATGCCGAGGGGTACCCCGCGCACCGGTGCTACGGCGGATGCGGGGTGATTGACGACGTCGAGCGCCTGGCCATCGAGCGGGGGACGACGTTATTCGGTTGCGAACATATCAATGTTCAGCCTCACTCCGGCAGCCAAGCGAACATGGCGGTGTACTTCGCCTGCCTCCAGCCCGGCGCGACGATCCTGGCGATGGACCTGGTGCACGGCGGGCACCTGACGCACGGGATGAAGGCGAACTTCAGCGGCCAGTGGTACCGCGTCGTGCACTACGGCGTCAGCCGAAAGGACGAACGCATTGACTACGGCGCGCTGGCGCGTCAGGCACGCGAGGTCCGGCCGGACCTGCTGGTGGCGGGGGCAAGTTCGTATCCGCGGGCGCTCGACGTAGAGCGCCTGGCCCAGATCGCGGCGGACGCGGGGGCTCGGCTGCTGGTGGACATGGCCCACTTCGCGGGGCTCGTCGTCGGCGGGGTCCATCCCGACCCGGTTCCCTCGGCGGACTTCGTGACGGCCACGACGCACAAGACGCTTCGCGGTCCGCGCGGCGGAATCATTCTATGCAAAGCCGACTATGCCAAGGCGGTGGACCGTGCGGTCTTCCCCGGCCTCCAGGGCGGGCCCCTGATGCACGTCATCGCAGGCAAGGCCGTCGCGTTCCAGTTGGCCATGCGCGACGACTTCAAGACTTACCAGCGGCAGATCGTCGCCAACGCCCGGGCGCTGGCCGAGGAGTTGGCACGCCTGGGGTATCGCCTAGTCTCGGGCGGGACGGACACGCACCTGGTGCTCGTGAACCTCGGGCCGCAGGACATGACCGGCCTGGAGGCGGAGCGTCGGTTGGGCCAGGCGGGCATCGTGGCCAACCACAACGTCATTCCGTTCGACACGCGGCCGCCGGCCGAAGGCTCGGGCGTCCGGCTCGGCACGCCGTCGGTCACAACGCGCGGCGCGCGCGAGGATGACGTTCGCGCCGTCGCGCGGTGGATAGACCGGATGCTGAAGGCGGACGAGCCGGCGAAGGAGGCCGAGGCCGTCCGACCCGAGGTCGCCGAGTTCTGCCGCTCGCACCCAATTCCCGACTGAGCGCCGCACAAGGCGCCCCGAGGAAAACGACCGATGACGGACGAGGTCGGTGAGATTCTCATCCCGTCGGACCGGATCGCGGTCCGTGTGCGCGAACTGGGGCGGACCCTTGCCGACACCTACGCGGGGCGCGAGCCCGTCGTCGTCGCCATCATGAAGGGCTGCGTGATGTTCCTGGCGGACCTGGTGCGCGCCTGGGGCGGCACGATGGACCTGGAGTTCGTGTCCGCACGGTCGTACGAGGGGACGCGGCCGGGACGGGTGCGCGTCGCGCTGCCCGAGGACCTGGGCGAGAAGGTCGCGGGCCGGCCGGTGCTGGTGCTCGACGACATTTTCGACACGGGCGGGACGCTGGCCGCCGTCTGCTGCGAGATTGAACGCCTGCGGCCGGCGGAACTGAAGACCCTCGTGCTGCTCAAAAAGCGGCGCAGCCGCGACGGCGGCTCGCCGGGCCGGTCGCCGGACTGGGTCGGTTTCGAGATCGAGGACCGGTTCGTCGTCGGCTACGGTCTGGACCACGAGGGCCGGTTCCGCAATCTGCCGTTTGTGGCGGCGCTGCGGGAAGACGCGTAGGCGGGCACGGTTGCCGTTTCTCGTTCTGCATTCTGCGTTGCCTTTCGAAATCCTGTCAAGTCTCCCCTCCCCTCCGTGCCGATAAGTCCTGGGGGTGGTGGATCTGACACGCGTCTGGTCTTGTGCAACCCAGGGAGCGGACGTGCAAGCCACGGACTCGGAAACGCTGCAGCAGGACCTGGAGCGCCTGCGCCGGCGGGCCGAACGCCTCGAGCGGTGCCTGGTGGAGGCCCAGCGTCTGGCCACGGCCGGGCAACTGGCCGGCAGCATGGCCCACGAGTTCAACAACCTCCTGATGATGATCATCGGCCGGGCCGAGCAAGCCCTCAAGCACGACGACCCCGAGCAGCGGGCGGGCGCGCTCCGCAAAACCATCGAACTGGGCGAACGGGCCGGCGAAATCGTCCGTAGCCTGCTGGCGTACGCGACAGGTCGGCAGACCGAGAGCCTTCCGGTTCCCGCCGACGCGCTGATGGACGCCGCCGTGGCTCTGGTGGCCTGGGACCTGCCGAAAAAGGGCGTTCAACTCGTCCGCCGCTACGAAACCAACGCGCCCGTCCGCGTGGTGCCCGTGCGGATGGAACACGTCCTGCTGAACTTGCTGCTGAACGCGTCGAAGGCGATGCGCTCCGGCGGGGGGACGCTCTCTGTCGCCGTCGCCCCGGCCGACGCGCCCGGCTACGTCGCCTTCCAGGTGAGCGACACGGGACACGGCATCGCCCCGGAACACATCGAGCGCATCTTCGAACCGTTCTTCACGACAGCCCAGGCGGACGAGAACGGCCGCGCGGGGGGCGGCACGGGGCTGGGGCTTTCGGTCGCGCGCGACCTCGTGCGCCAGGCGGGCGGAGAAATCCTCGTCGCCAGCCAACCGGGCGCCGGCGCCACGTTCACCGTCCTCTTACCGATCGCCGACGAAAAAACGTAAATAAGCACCCGGGGATAGACGCACGGGGCACGGCCGGGCCGTGCCCCGCCTTTTTTTGCGCCCCCGACATTCTTCCCGACACGATGCAATATCCGTCGGCGGCCGGCGTTCAGGGGCATGGACAGCGAATCCGAACGCACGTCCACCAGGAAAGGAATGAACGATGAAAATGCAAATCGTATGGATGCTGGTCGGGAGTGCAGCGCTCCTGGTATGGGCGGGCATGGCCAAGGCCGAACCGCAGGATGCGGACGGAAAGCGGCCGGTCGGCCCGATACGTGCCAGACTGCTCGAAAAATTCGACAAGGACGGCGACGGCAAGTTGAACAAGGAGGAACGGGCCGCTGCACGTGACACCTTGAAAGAGCGCATCCACGAGCGCCGCCAGGAGTTCGTCGCCAAGCACGATACCGATGGCGACGGGCAGTTGAGCCCCGAAGAGAAAAAGGCGGCCCTCGATTCCCTGCCCCCGGAGGTTCGGCAGCGGATCGAAGAGCACCGGCAGAAGATCCTCGCGGAGTTCGACACCGACGGCGACGGCAAGTTGAATGAGGCCGAACGCCAGGCCGCACGCGAGGCCGTCCGAGAAAGAATCAAGGACCGCCTCGACCGGAACGACGACGGCAAGGTCGGCCCGATCGAGCGGCGGATGGGTCGGCGCGCCTGGCGCCGACATCGAAGCGGCGGTTCGGACGCAGGCGCGCCCAAGCCCGGCGGCGAGTAAGAGCCGGCTTCATACATAACCAAAGGGTGGCGGGTCTCCTACCCGTCACCCTCCCAAAAGCCTTGCAAATCGCCTACAGCCGGTCGTCGAGCGGCGGCAGACCGCCGAGGTCAGGCTCATCCTCGTCGTCCGTCTTATCGTCGCTCTGCTTCCAACTGTCGGCGTCGTCCATGTCTTCCAGTTCCCGCTTCATCCGCCGGTAAAGTTCCTGCTGGATGGGGGCGATCTTCTTGTACTCGGCGATGGTGGCCATGTAGGCGCTCGTCATCATGTCGAGCCGCAGCAATTGCCATTTCGTCAGGCACTCGGGCTCCTTGACGTTCGAGAAGGGGTTGCACTTCAATTGCACCTGCCCCTGCGGACCGAACTCGCAAAACTCACAGTCCTTGCACTGGAGCATCGTGCGGCTCCTCGGAGGTTCACTTCCATCCTACGCGGGAACCGGCGGCCAAGCAAGCGCGGAGCCGGCGAAGTCGCTCTACGCCCGCTTCCTGCTGAAAACGCCCAAAAGGACAATAAGCATGACGCAGGCGACGGCCGCGCAGGCTGCGCCGAAAGAAAACGCCACGCGAGCGCCCGATTCGGGATGGCCGGGCACGGCGAAGAGGAAGTAGAGAAGTCCGAAGAGGGGACTGGCGACAAGTTTGGCGATGCCCTCGCAAAAGTACGTCATGCCGTAGGCCGCTCCGCGGACCTCCGGCCGGACGAAGTCGGCAACGACGGCCTTCTGCACCCCCTCGGTGAACCCGTAGAACAGGCCGTACGCCACGAAAAGGGCCCACGCGTGCCAGGCCTCCGTGGCGAAGGCGAACGCGAAATAGACGCCGGCATAGACCGCCCAGCCGATGGCGAGGGTTTTCGCGCGGCCGATGCGGTCGGCAATAAAGCCTCCCGGCAAGGTGAACAGCATCTTCGCCATCGAAAGGATGAAAAACATGGCAGGCAGTTGCCACGGGAAGTTCCACTGGCGGGCCATCGCCTCGTGTTCCTGCGGGCCGAAGTCCAGCGGATAGCCCAACAGTTGCCCCGCGCGCAAAAGGAGGAACATGTCGGACGAGTTGCCGATCGTGAAAACCAAAAGCACCACGAGGAGCAACCAGAACCGCCGGTCGTAGGCCGCGCGGAAGTTGATCTCGACCTTCTTCTTGATGGGGGCCGCCTTCTCGCGGACAAAGAAAATGACGGCCAGTACCGCCAGCGCGGCCGGCACGGCCGAGATGAGGTACATCGCCCGGAAAACGTCGGAGGCGTCGGTGACCCATCGGCTGCCGGCCTGCGCCAACTCACGGAAGTATGGAAATAGAAAGATAACGAGCAGGACGCCGACGATCTGTCCGAGGGCGGCGCCGGCGTGGTCCATCATGCGATGGAACGAGAAGGCCTTGCCATAGTGCTCGGCCGAGACGGCGCCGGCGACCAGAGCATCGCGCGGGGCGCCGCGGACGCCTTTGCCGACGCGCTCGAGGCCCAGCAGACCCGCCACCTGCCACGGCACGGCGGCGAGGGCCAGGACGGGTTTGACGAGCGTCGAGAGGCCGTAGCCCAGGCCGACGAGGGCCTTGCGCTTGCCGATCCGGTCGGAGAGGAAGCCCGAGCCGATGGTAACGAAACTCGTGATGCCGTCGCGCAGGCCTTCGATGATGCCGACCCAGACAAACCCGCCGCCAAGAAGGGCGATGAAGAACGGCACGGTCCAGTAGATCATGTCGGTCGAGGCGTCCGTCAGGAACGAGACGACGCCCAGAGCGATGACATTGCGCGGCAAGGAAGCCCTGAACTGAGCCATAAGGCCCGGGCGACCGTTCGGAACCTGGTCGGAGGGTGTCGTGCTCATCCTATCCTTGGGGGCTACCGGCCGTTCGGATCGTAGGCTTGCGCGACGGGCATGCGACGGCCGACGCCGAAGGCGCGGCTCGTGACCTTCAGGCCGGGTGCCGCCTGGCGGCGCTTGTACTCGCTGCGGTCCACCAGACGGATGACGCGGGCGACGGTGTCAGCGTCGAAGCCGGCCTCGACGATTTCGTCGCGCGACTTTTCCTCCCGCACGTACAGGTCCAGGATGCCGTCCAGGACGTCGTACGGCGGGAGGGAGTCCTGGTCGGTTTGGTTCGGCGCAAGTTCCGCTGACGGGGGCTTGGCAAGGACGCGCTCGGGGATGGGCGGCCTCGGCGAGTCGGCGTTGATTTGGCGCGCGAGTTCATAAATGAGCGTCTTCGGGACATCGCTGATGACCGCCAGACCCCCCGCCATGTCGCCGTAAAGCGTGCAGTACCCGCAGGCGAGTTCGCTCTTGTTGCCCGTCGAGAGGACCATCCACCCGAACTTGTTCGAGAGGGCCATCAGGAGATTGCCGCGGACACGGGCCTGGATGTTCTCTTCAGTGACGTCCGGCCGGGCGCCCTTGAACGCCTCGGCCAGGGCGGCCTCCATCGCCTTGTGAGGCCCCTCGATAGGGATGACCAGAAAGCGGATGCCGAGGTTGCGGGCGAGCGCTTCGGCGTCCTCGAGGCTGTGGGGGCTGGAGTATCGGCTGGGCATGGCGACGCCGGTGATATGGTCGGCCCCGATCGCCTCGGCCGCCAGGCACGCCACCAGGCTCGAATCCACGCCGCCCGAAAGGCCGAGGACGACGTCCGCAAAACCACACTTGCGGACGTAATCGCGGAGCCCGAGCGTGAGGGCCCGGCGGACGGCCTGGACATCGGGAAGCGCGGGCGGCGCCTCGGCGAGCGGCGGACCGGCGGGAAGATCGGCCAGACCGAGGTCTTCCTCGAACGCGCCGAGTTGCGCCAGGACCCGGCCGGAGGCGTCCATGGCGAAACTGGCGCCGTCGAACACCAGTTCGTCGTT
>DATKUU010000388.1:0-26565 GCA_035530455.1 Phycisphaerae bacterium
TCCCGATAGGGTTCCTCGCCCTCGAACCGCAGGTCGTGGCTCGTCTCGAGGAGTTCGTCGCGGCCGGTCTGGAACCGTTCGCGCCGGACGCCGGCCTTCGGAACGCTGCGGGCAAAGTTCTTCATGATCGCCCAGGACGCATAGGTGGAGAACTTAAAGCCCCGCATGTAGTCGAACTTGTCCACGGCCCGGATGAGGCTCATGTTGCCGTCGGAGATGAGTTCGAAGAAGTTCGCCTGCTGGCCGACGTGGCGCTTGGCGATGTTGACGACCAGTCGCAGATTGGCCTGGATGATCTGGTTCTTGGCTCGCTGGGCCTCGTCGAGCAGGCGCTCGATTTGCTCGATGTCGGCGACCTTGGCCGACGTCCGGCCGCGCAGCCTCTCGCGCAACTTCGCCGCCTTGTACTTCAGGTAATTGTAGCGCCGGAACAGGTCGCGCTCTTCCTCCTTCGACAGGAGCGCCGTCTTATAGAGGCTCTTCAAATAGACCGGGAGCCCCTTGGGCGGCGACGGTTGCCGGCGCTTTCCGGCTCGCGTCTCTTCGTCGGTCGGCGCGCCGCTCAGGATCCGCGCATCCGCGTCCGGCCGTTCAAACTCCGCACTCGCCATGTACTCGATGGGCTCGCGGAGTATCTCCCTGGCGCGCTCCTCGGTGACGATGCGGTAAATGCTGGAGCGGGTCCTGCAGAAACGCTTCGCCAGGGCATGGACGCTCACGCCGCGCTGATACGCCTCGTGAATCACCCGCAGGTCATGATCGCGCAGCGGCTCGCCCACCTCGGGAAACAACTTTTTGTCCGCGTGCTCGCGGTCGTACTCCTTGATGGTCTGGCGAACGGTTTCGACGGCCCGGCCGAGGCGGCGGCTTATTCGCTTCGACACCTCAAAAAGGCAACAGTGGCAAAAGAGGCTCATCCGGCGCGCCCGGCGGATGATCTCGCGCCGCTCCTCAGGGGAGATCCGGCTGAAGGCGCCGCCCGCCTCCACCTGCTCGCGGTTGCGCGTCGCAAAACGATCCAGGCTCGACTCCAGGAACCCTACACGCAGCCGACCGTCCGGCCACACGAACCGCCGCGAAACCAGTCCCCCCCGGCGCCACCGCTGAATCGTCTTCTGCGAAACCTTGAAGTGCTTGGCCGCCTCGCCGATCAAAAAGACCTTTTCCCCCACCCGCTCGACGGGAACATGAAGGCTCCCCGACACCTCCTCCACGAGCCTGACAACATCCGGGCGCAGCGTTCGCCCCGGGAGGTTCTTCGCAACCTGGCCGCGCGGCCGGTAGCCTGTGATTTGATAGCACACAAACTCGTATGGATACTCTCGCTCGATTTCAATCAAACACACAAGCCGCTCTGCACGATTCACCTGATCCTGGCAGACTTTCACCGGGGCGTACGCCAACTGCTTGGCCAGGTCGGCCATTTCGGCGTGATGGAACTTGGCCATGGTGCACCTCACGAGTCGCATGGCCCCCGCGTCTAATAGCATACTATCCCATGTTAGGCGGCCTGTCAACAGATTTCTTCCAAAGTCTTGGCCTCCAGGTGTCCACCCGAATCGCCCTACCGGCACAGGTCACCTGGAGCCGGTTACCAGTCCGCATCGGTTTATTCGGGTAGGAGCATTATCGGACATGAGGCGACTTCCGCCCTGATCGGTGAGCAGACAGAGCATCCGGGTCGGGCTGGGAAATGCCCACGGTCGGCCTTGGTCAACATGGCAGGAAACCGAAGAGACGTTCACGCAGAGGGTTACACCCCTGCGTCAAGATGCCGTTCGACAACCCCCACGGCCGTGTTCATGCTCCTCAGCCGCCGGTCCGGTTCCTTAACCAGGCAGCGCATCACGAGGTTGGCGACCTCTTCAGGCAGGCCAGGCACACGCCGGCCCAGGGGAACCGGAGTGACGTTCAGAACACGGTTGAGCCCCTGATGGTGTTCCGGACTCTCAAAGGGCCACTGTCCGCAAAGCAACTCGTAGGCAACGACTCCCCAGGCGAAGATGTCAATCCGTTGGTCGCACGGCTCGCGGCGGAGGAGTTCCGGCGCGAGGATTTCGGCTGTGCCGACCCGGCTCCGCACGATAGGCTTGTCAAGCAGCGGAATCGCCAGGCCGAAATCTATCAGTTTCACCAGGTTCCCATTGATCACCAGGAGGTTTTTCGGGCAGAAGTCCTGATGCACAAAGCGTTTAGCGTGGACATGGGCAAGTGCCGCCGCCGACTGATGAAGCAGCCGAAGCCTCGCGCCCTGGAGACGTTTGCTCTTTCCGGCCATGAGGCTGGCGAGCGGCACCCCCTCGAGGTACTCGAGGACAAGGTAGTGGTTTCCCCCTAAGTCCCCACAACCAAAGCACTTAACGATGTTGGGGTGGTCAAAGGCGGCGGTAATCTGGCCTTCGGTAAAGTCCCGATAGCGCGATTCGAGACGCTCGACTGCTTTGCGGGCCTCGGGCTTGTGAATCTTGACTGCGACGATCCGGTCGGTCTTTCGGTCGCGGCCCCTGAAAATAACAGACATACTCCCCCGGCGGATGACACCAAGGGCCGTATACCCAGGCAGCTCGACAGACTGCCCGCCCCGGAGCCTTTGTAAAAGTCTCCTCAGCACGCCCCTGCTCCAACCTGCTGGTTTTCGGAATAAGGGTTATAATCAGTAATAAAGCCGCTCGTATTATAACGCACGGCCGCTGCCGCGCCAAGCACAAAGGTTCCAGGAAAATCCACGAGCATTCCTTGCTCGCGCCGGCCTCGCTTCTTATAATCGTCGGACCGCTTTCGCCGGAAAGGCGATGGCGGCGCGACCAGCGGCCCGGCCGGCCCCCGCCTACGCACCGAGCGAAAGGAACGCAACGGTGGCAGAAGGAAACTCGATTCGGCTTGGCATCCTCGGTCTCGGCCGCACCGGCTGGGGCACCCGCGGCGGCCTGGAGTGCACCGGCGACCAACTCCGCCTGCGCACCCTAGACCCCCAAGTGCAACTCGCGCCGCGCAAGGCCGATCCGGGCGACCGGGTCGAGACGTTCGGCACGCCCGAGGAACTGCCGTGGATCGAAGAAACGATCCTCGCCAACCCCTCCCACCCGACCGACATCTGGGAGCAACTCTACGCCGCCGTCCGCGAGGGCAAACGCTTCCCCATCTCGCTGGACCAGGCCGTGGAGGTCATGAAGGTTATCTCGAGGGCGCGAAAGGGGACGGCATTCCACCCCAAGGCGAATGCGAGGCGGCAACCGAAACGTTCCACCCACCGGTAAAGGCCGATGCTTCCTGTCGCCAACATCCTGGCACGCAAGGTCCGGACCACCATCAGCGTCCTGGCGGTCGGCGTCGGGGTGGCGCTATTTCTGGTGCTCGTGGGGCTGACGGGCATGCTGCGGGAAATCGCCGACCGGACGACCAACGTCGAGGCGCACCTGATGGTCTGGCCGGCCAGCGACCAAGTGGTCCTGAGCGGCGGCCTACCGGCCGACAAGGTCCAGCACGACCTGGAGACGATTCCCGCCGTCCAGCGCGCCGTGCCCGTCCTGCGGTGGCCCTTGAAGATGGCCGACCGCGTGCAGAACGTGTACGGTATCCGGCCGGAGGACTGGAAGATCTTTGCAGGACCCTCGGCAATCGTCGAAGGCCGCGCGCTCCAGAGCGGCGACGAGATGGTCATTGACACGCGCCTGGCCCGCGCGGGCCCGTACTGCGTCGGCCAGACGGTCCAGCGCTGGGGTCGGTCGTACACCATCGTCGGCATCGCGCGCGAAGGCGTCGCGGGGCGCGTCTTCATGCCCATCCAGACTGTCAGCCGCGCCATGAGCCAGGACGTCCTGCGGGCCTCGTTCTTCTACGTGCGGCTCGCGCAGGCGGGGGACGTCGCGCCGGTGCGCGAGGCCGTCGAGGCGCGGGGCCTGAGGGTCATCACCTTCGACGAGTACTACGACGTCCTGGCCTCCAGTTTCGTGGACATGGACCTGGTGATCGGGGCGGTCGTGTTCGTGGCCGGGTTCGTTTGTTTCCTTGTCATCCTCCTGACGGTGTACACGATGGTGGTGGAGCGGACGCGCGAGATCGGGGTCCTGAAAGCCATCGGCGCGTCGCGGCTTCAGATTTTCGGCCTGGTCATGGCGGAGGCGGGGCTTATCTGCGCCGCGGGCATCGGCGTCGGATTCCTCCTGACCTGGGGCAGCCGCTCGCTCATCCTCGACCTTCAGCCGCTCTGGACGGTCGAGATTCCGGCCGTGCGGTTTGTCTATGCTGCGGCCCTGGCGGCGGGGGGAACTACCCTCGGCGCGATCCACCCCGCCCTCCGGGCCGCGAGGCAGGACCCCGTCGAGAGCCTCCGCTACGAGTGACGCGCCGCACAGCGGCACAGAGACAAGACGCTTAAGGGACACAATGGACGCTCTCCTCGAAGCACGAAACCTCGTCAAGGTGTATCGGACGGGGGCGGCGCCGACGCCGGCCCTCCGGGGCGTCAGCCTGGCCGTGCGGCGAGGCGAGTTCGTCTCCATCATGGGACCGAGCGGCTGCGGCAAAAGCACGCTGCTCTATCTCCTGGGCCTCTTGGCCGCCCCGACCGAAGGCACTTTCCTCCTCGCCGGCACGAACACGGGCACGATCTCCGATCGCGGACGGACACTGCTCAGGCGTCGGCACATCGGATTCGTCTTCCAGCGATTCAATCTCCTGTCGACTCTGTCGGCCGAGGACAACGTGGCGCTGGCGCTGCGGCTCCGGGGCCGGCCGGCGGGAACACACGCCCGCCAGATACTCGCGGCGGTCGGGCTCGAAGAAAAACGCCGACGACGGCCGGGCGAACTCAGCGTCGGCCAGCAACAGCGCGTCGCCATCGCCCGGGCCCTCGTGACGCACCCCGACGTCCTTCTGGCGGACGAGCCCACCGGCAACCTCGATTCCGAGTCCTCGGAGCGGATCCTCGACCTCATCGGCCGCTTCCACGCCGACGAGGGCCAGACCGTAATCCTCATCACCCACAACGAGAAGGTGGCCGCGCGGGCCCAACGACTTGTAAGGATGCGCGATGGTCGGCTCCTCGATGCCTGAACCCGCCGCAACGCAAGACGTGGAACTGCGGCTCCAACGCCACGAGCCCGTCCGATTCCGCGCGTGGTTCTATCCGTTCGTCGGGCTCCTGGCGGTGTTGGCGGCGGTCAAGGTCCTGTACCCCGGCACAAGCGTAGCGCTTCTGGCCGCCTACTTCGCCTACATGAGCATCTGCTGTACGTTCTGTCCCCTGCCGACGACGCCGGCGGTGCTCTGGATGGCGGCGCCGGTGGGCGCGGGCGGACTGGGGATGCCGCCCCTCCTGGTGGCCGTGGTCGGCGCGATGGGAACCGCCGTCGCCAACCTCCACGATTATTACCTGCTGACGTTCCTCTACCGCTACCAGCCGGTGCGCCGGGTCCGCGCCACGCTTCTCTACAAGCGCGTCGCGGCATGGTACAATCGGTCGCCGTTCGCGACGCTCGCCGGGGCGTCGTTCCTCCCGATCCCGGTGGACTTCGTCCGGCTGCTGGCCATCAGCGAGGGCTACAGCCGCACGCGGTTTGCCCTCGGGTCGCTCGTCGGACGATGGCCGAGGTACTTGCTGCTCGCGTACCTGGCGGAACGGTTCGACCTCGGGTGGCAGTGGATTCTGGGGATCGCCGGCGCAACGGTGGTGCTGGGCCTCTGGCGCGGCGTGCCCGCGCTGACACGAAGACTCAAAGCCCTACGGCAGGCGAACCCTCGGGCCGAGGAGGAAACGACGCCATGAAACGGCTGACGCTGCTCACCCTTCTTGCCGCCTGTCTCGTCGCGCCGGCGTGTGGCCAGTCGGCCGGCGCGAGAGAAGACTCCCCCCTCGCTGCCGTCGTCCCCGAAACCCAGGACCTCCTGGACCGCATGGACACCGCGGCGCTTGCGATCGAGACCCTCCGCGCGCGGTTCGACTACGAACTTAACCAGACGCTCTACGAGGACGTCCAGAAACGCAAAGGGGAACTCGTCTTCCGCACACCGAACCTTCTGCGGTTCCAGTTCACCGACCCGCCCCGCGAAACCTTTGTCTTCGACGGACGGATGCTCTACCACAAGAAGGACACCATGCAACAACTCATCCTGTGGGAGGTCCGGCGGCCCGACGAACCGGCCGTGGATTCGTTCGAACTCGGCAAGACCCCCTTCCCCATGCCGTTCGGCCAGAAGAAAGAAACGGTGCTCAAACACTTCGACGTCTCCGAGGACAAGGCGCAGGCGGCGGAAGACAAGGCCGGCCGGCGCGTGCTCATCCTGAAGCCGAAGCCCGACACGCCGCTTGCGGACACGTACACGGAAATCGCGCTCTGGGTGGACCCGCAGACGTTCTTGCCGGCGCGGACGCGCCTGACGGACACAAGCGAGAACATTACGACGATCGACTTCCATCACATCGAGACAAGTGCGAAGGTGGACGCCAAGGTGTTTGAACGCCCCGAGGTGCCGGCCGACTGGGAGATCATGACGCACGCAAAAGAGCCCGCGGCAAGCGAGGCCGGCGAATCGCCGTAAGTGCCTATAGAAGAACGGCTTGCGCGGCGCTCGCCGTCCGACTTTCCCGCCTACTCCCCAAGCGCCTTGGCAATTGCGGACGCTTGCTCCTTCAAGACTTCCGGGTCGGCTTTCTTCGCCGGCCAGCGGAACCCCAGGCCGTCGCCCGGCCAGCGCGGAATCAGGTGGACGTGGACGTGGGACACTTCCTGGCCGGAGCAGGCGCCGTTATTCTGAAGGACGTTGATGCCTTCGGCGCCGACGGCCTTGCGGACGGCGTCGGCGAGCGGCGGAATGTGACTCGCCAGATGAGCCGCCTCGCGGGCCGGCATCTCGTGAATCCTCTCGTAGTGCGCCTTGGGGATAAGCAGCGTGTGGCCGGGCGAGATGGGGCCGATGTCCATGAAGGCCAGGCATCGCTCATCCTCGAAGACGCGGGTCGAAGGGATTTCACCGGCGGCAATCTTGCAGAAGATGCAATCGGCCATGCGCCCTTCCTTTCCCGGAAAAGGGGGACAGGCACCTTTTCCAAACGGCCGGAAAAGGAGCCAGTCCCCCTTTTCCGTTACGGCGCAAAAAGGAGCGCGCCCGGGCCTGGAGCGGCGGGCGCGCGAGGGCTACTTCTTCCCGGCCTTTCCCTTCTTCTCTTTCTTTTCTTTCTCTTTCTTCTCGACGAGTTCGAAGCGGCAAAGCCGCCCGGCGTCGCCGACGCGGAACCGCGCGAGTTTTATGACGCGCGTATAGCCGCCGGGCCGGTCGGCAAAGCGCGGCGCCACATCCTCGACGAGTTTCTTCGCAATCGCTTCATTCTGGAGACGGGAGGCCACGCGCCGGCGGTCGGCGAGCGTCCCGCCCTTCGCGATGGTGATAAGACGCTCAACGAAACGGCGGGCCTCCTTGGCCTTGGGGACCGTGGTGGTGATGGCCTCATGCTCGATCAGTTGGGCGGCGAGGTTCCGCAACATGGCCGTGCGGTGGCTCGAGGTGCGTCCGAGTTTTCTGCCTTTCTTCAGGTGCCGCATCAGCCGCTCCCTCCCCCGCCGCCGGCCGCCACGCCTTCCAGGTCCATGCCGATCGACAGGCCGAGGTCGGCGAGTTTCCGCTTGACCTCGCGAAGGCTCGTCTTGCCGAAGGACCGGACGCCGAGAAGTTCTTCTTCGCTGAGGCGCACCAGTTGGCCGACGGTCATGATGTTCTCGGCCTCGAGGCAGTTGGCCGCGCGGACCGAGAGTTCCATGCCGGAGATCGGCATGGCGAGTTTGCGCTCGAGTTCCGAGACGTATTCTTCGGCGCCCGGGACCTCTTCGGCGACGGGGACGGCCTCGGCGCCCAGTTCCTCGCCGGGCTGGAAGTACTCGACGAACGGATTGAGGTGCTTGCGGAGGACCTTGGCGGCCTCGACGAGAGCCATCTCCGGGCTCACGGTGCCGTTCGTCCAAATCTCCATGACGAGCCGGTCGTAATTGGTCCGCTGGCCGACGCGCGTGTCCTCGGTGCGGTAGCGGACGCGGATCACCGGCGAGAAGAGGCTGTCGACGGGGATGTAGCCGATCTCCTGCTCGGCCGGGGTGTTCTGCTCGGAGGAGACGTATCCGCGGCCCTTGGCGACGCGCATCTCGACGCCGAAATCCATGTCCTTGGAGAGGGTCGCGATGAGGTGGTCCTTGTTGACGATCTCGACGTTGGGGTCGGTCTGGATCTGGGCGGCGGTGACCTCGCCGGCCTTATCGGCTTCGAGGCTGATAAGGCGGGGCTCATCCCCCTCCAATCGGACCACCAGGCCCTTGAGGTTGAGGATGATGTCGGGCACGTCCTCGATGACGCCGTCGAGGTTGGAGAACTCGTGGAGGACACCGTCAATCTTGACGCCGGTGATGGCGGCGCCCTCGAGGCTCGAGAGGAGGATCCGCCGCAGGCTATTGCCGATCGTCACACCGAAGCCGCGCTCAAACGGTTCGGCGACAAACCGGCCGTACGTCTCGGTCATCGTGGCCGTGTCCGCGACCACACGTGTAGGAAGTTCGAGGCCCTTCCATCGTATCCGCATCACGGGTTTTGCCTCCTGCCTTCGGTTAGCGGCTGCAGAATTCGACGATCAGGTTCTCGTTCACCTGGAAGGAAATTTCGTCCCGGGCCGGCAGCGCCTTCACTCGGCCGCAGAAATGCTCGTGGTCGGCTTCCAGCCACGGGGGCACCATGCGTCCCTCGTCCTCGCTGGTCCAGGCGCGCGCCATTTCGCGGCTGGAGCGGCGGTCGCGAATCTCGATCTCGTCGCCGACCTGGACCTTCAGGCTGGAAACGTTGGCCGTGCGGCCATTCACCCGCACGTGGCCGTGGGCTACCATCTGGCGTGAGGCCTGTCGGCTGGGGGCGAAGCCCAGGCGATAAACGACATTGTCGAGCCGCCGTTCCATGAGGATCAGCAGCCGCTCGCCCGTGGACCCCTTGCCGCGAGCCGCTTCCGCGAAGAATCGGCGGAACTGGCGTTCCAGCACGCCGTAATACCACCGCAGTTTCTGCTTTTCGCGCAGGCGCACGCCGTACTCGGTCGGCCGGCGCCGGCGCCAGAAATGCATGCCGGGCGGTTTGTTGCGCCATTGTTTTTCGATAGCGCACTTGGCCGTCTCGCACCGCACGCCCTTCAGATAGAGTTTCATCCCAGCGCGTCGGCAACGTCGGCAAACGGGACCCGTATATCGTGCCATCGGTTTTCCTCACCTCCCGGTAAGCGGTCTAGACCCGGCGTCGCTTGCGAGGCCGGCAGCCGTTGTGGGGAATCGGAGTGACGTCCTCGATCGCGGTGACCTTCAGGCCGGCGGCCTGGAGGGCCGTAATCGCCGATTCCCGTCCGCTGCCGGGACCCTTCACCCGGACCTCCACCTCGCGCATCCCCATCTTGATAGCCTTCTCGGCACAGGCCTCGGCGGCCCGCTGAGCCGCGAACGGCGTGCTCTTGCGGCTTCCCTTGAATCCGATCGTCCCGGCACTGTCCTGGCAGAGGACGTTGCCCACCGGGTCCGTGATCGTCACGATGGTGTTGTTGAAGGTGGCCTTGACGTGGGCGACGCCCTTGGCCACGCTTCGGCGAACTTTCTTTTTCTTCGCCATATTTCCTCCCTACGGGCTCTGCCGCGTGCGGCGGCAAGGCGCCCGCCCCGGCTCCCGAGGGAACCGGTTTCATTGGTTAGTGCAGTTCCTTGACGCCCTTCTTTCCGGCCACGGTCTTACGGGGCCCCTTGCGGGTGCGCGCATTGGTGCGCGTCCGCTGGCCGCGAACCGGCAGGCCGCGGCGGTGGCGCTGACCGCGGTAACAGGTAATGTCCCGCAGGCGCGCGATGTTCTGCATCACCTGGCGCCTGAGGGCCCCCTCGACGACAAAACTGCGGTCAATGACGGTAGCGACGCGGCCGACCTCGTCCTCCGACAGGTCCCGCCCTCGGCCGTTCGGGTCAATCTGCGCCTCCTTGCAGATCTGGAGGGCCGACGTCTTCCCGATGCCATAGATGTACGTCAGGGCGACCCAGGTGGTCTTTTCCCCAGGGACGTCCACACCGGCGATACGGGGCATGCTCTACCTCCTCGCCTTCGCTTTACCGCGCTGGCGCTGTTTGTGCCGCGGGTTCGTGCAGATAACGCGTACGACGCCGCGGCGCCGGATGACCCGGCAGTTCTCGCAAATCCGCTTGACGCTTGTGCGTACTTTCATCGCAACGCAACCCCTTCACCGCAAGCCGAGGCGGCAGCCTCAGCCCGTCCGGTACACGATCCGTCCCCGCGAAAGGTCGTAGGGCGACAGTTCGATCGTCACCTGGTCGCCCGGCAGGATGCGGATAAAATGCATCCGCATCCGCCCCGACACGTGCGCGAGCACCTTGTGTCCGTTCTCCAACTCCACACGGAACACGGCGTTCGGCAGCGCCTCGGCCACCTTCCCTTCCATTCGGATGATGTCCTTCGCCATGGGTCAGACTCATCCCTTTCCGTCGTCCGTCACCCGCGTGAGCGGCTCCGCGCCGCCCGGACGGATGACAAACGTATCCTCAAAATGGGCACACGGTTGACCGTCGCAGGTCACCACCGTCCACCCATCTTCCTGCTCTCGCACCTCGCGCCGGCCGAGGTTGACCATCGGCTCGACGGCCAGCGTCATGCCCTCCAGGAGCATCCAGTCGTGCCGCAGCAACTCGCGGCTGACAAAGTTCGGGACCTTGGGCTCCTCCCACATGTCCCGCCCGATGCCATGGCCCACGTACTCCGTCACGATCGAGAAGCCCGCCTTCCGGACGAGGTCCTCAATCTGACCGGCCACCGCCGACCAGAGGACGCCCGCGCGCGCCTCGCGGCGGACAATCTCGAGCGCCTCGGCCGTCACGTCCAGCAATCGCCGGACGCGAGGCAGCACACGACCCACCGCGAACGTCCTCGCCGCGTCCGCGCACCAGCCGTCCTGCCGAACGCCGAAGTCAATCGAGACAACGTCGCCTTCGGCAATCTTTCGCGGCCCGGGGATGCCGTGCACCAGTTCCTCGTTGAGCGAGACACAGATGTTTCCCGGGTACGTCCGCCCGCCGCGCGGGTGCGGCTGGCCGAGGAACAGGCTTCGGGCGCCGCGCTCGCCGGCCATCCGGGCGGCCTCAGCGTCGAGTTCGGCCGTCGTGACGCCCGGCCGGGCCATCGCCTCAAGGCGTGCGAGCACCTCGGCCACGGTCCGCCCCGCCCGACGCATCTTCTCAATCGCTTCGGGGCTCTTCGGGCGGATGGCCATGACCGACGCGCCTTAGCCTCCCTCGACCGCGTCTTGCAGTTTCTCAAAGAGCCGGTCCCTGACCTCGTCAGGGGTCCCTTCGCCGCCGACACGCAACAGCAGTCCGCGACGTTCGTAATAGCCCACCAGCGGCGCCGTCTGACGCTCGAAAGTCGCGAGGCGCTGGCGCACCGTTTCCGGCACGTCGTCCTCGCGGCGCACCAGCGCCGTGCCGCACTCGTCGCACCGCTCGTCGGAGCGCGGCGGCAGGTGCACCACGTGGTACGGGCGCCCGCACTTCGGGCACACGCGGCGTCCCGCCATCCGCTCGACGATTCGTTCGCCGTCGAGCGCCAGATACACCACGGCCTGGAGTTTCGCGTTCGACCTCTCGAGCACCTCATCGAGCGCCTTGGCCTGGCCCTCGGTCCGGGGAAACCCGTCGAGGACCCAGCCGTCGGCACAATCGCGATCGCCCAACCGTTGCGTCACCGCCTCGGTGGTCAACTCATCGGGGACGAGGCGCCCCGCATCCACGTACGATTTCAGTTTTCGTCCGAGGGGCGACTCGCGGGCGATTTCCGCCCGGAATATGTCGCCGCTCGACACGTGCGGCACGTCGTACTGAGCGGCCACGGCCTTGGCCTGCGTTCCCTTGCCGGCCCCCGGGGGACCGAGAAACACGAGTCGCACGTTTCGGTTCCCTTTCCGCAAGTCGGCCAATTCTACAACGCCATCTCAACGCAGAGAGCGCAGAGACCGCAGAGAAAAAAGTATTCTGTTTTTCAAAACATATTATTTGTGTCGTTTCCCGATTCTCGTCGTTCTCTGCGTCCTCTGCGTTCTCTGCGTTAAGAACACAGCGTAGTAGTGTTACCCTCGGCGTCCGTGTACGCGTCCTTCCGCCAGGAAACCCTCGTAATGGCGCATAATCAGGTGCGACTCAACGCGCTGCACCACGTCGAGAGCAACGCTGACGATAATCAGCAGGCCCGTGCCGCCCAGGAACCCCGTCATCAACATGCTCACACCCGTGACTCGGCTGATGACCATCGGGATGATAGCGACGACGGCCAGGAAGCCCGCACCGACGTAGGTGATGCGGTTCATCACGCGTTCCAGGTACTCGGCGGTTCGCCGGCCGGGGCGCATGCCGGGAATGAACGAGCCCCAGTCGCGCAGGTTGTCGGCCATTTCGCGCGGCTGGAACTGAATCGCCGTCCAGAAGTAGCAGAAGAGATAAATCATGGCGACGTAAACCAGGAGCTGCGTCGGGCTGCCATAGGAAAAGAACTCGTAGGACTCCCTGGCCGCATCGCTAAAGGCTGTTCCGGCAAGCCATTTATCCAGGGCCTGGAACAAGTACATCGGAATGTAAAGCAGGCTGGAGGCGAAAATGACCGGGATGACGCCCGCCTGGTTGACGCGCAGGGGGAGGTACTGGCGCTGGCCGCCGTAAATCCGCCGGCCGCGCGTGTGCTTCGCCTGCTGGATCGGAATCCGCCGCTGGGCCTGCGTGATCAGAATGACCCCGATGATGACCGCCACGAACATGGCGATAATCAGCAGCACGGTCTCGATGCCGATCTTCTCCGCTGCCTGGAAACTCAGGAACTCCATCTTGGCGTTGTCGCGGAGGTAGGCGACGACGCCCGGCAGACGGTCCACGATGCCCGCCATGATAATCAGGCTGATGCCGTTGCCGATGCCGAACTCGTCCACCAACTCCCCGAGCCACATCAGGAAAACCGTCCCGGCGGTCATGGCAAAGACGCACACAAGGTAATACATGAACCAACTGTCCGTGCCGCGCCACCCGCCCTCGCCGAAGGACTTCGTGTCGGCAATAAAGGAGGCCTGGACGAAACACAGGAGCACCGTCAGGTAGCGGGTGTACTCGTTGATTTTGCGTCGTCCGGTTTCGCCTTCCTTGGCCAGGCGCTCCAGCGACGGGATCGCCTGGGTCAATAGTTGCAGGATGATCGAGGCGCTGATGTAAGGCATGATTCCGAGCGCGAAGAGGAACGGCTGGAACGAGCCGCCCGTGATGCGCGCGATGAAGTTCAGGTAATCGCGAAATCCGCCTTCGCCGCCGCCTTCGGTCGCAGACTCGGTGGCGGCCAACTGGGCGAGATAGCCGGAGTTCGTGCCGGGAATCGGCACGTAGGAACCGACGCGGAAAACGGCAATGATGAGGAGCGTGAAGAGAATCTTCCGCCGCAGTTCCGGAATCTTGAACACGTTGATGAGGGACCGAATCACGTTTCGATCACCTCCGCCTGGCCGCCCGCGTCGCGGATCTTACGGGCCGCCGACTCGCTGAACGCGTGCGCCCGCACCGTCAGAGCCATCTTCAATTCGCCGCGCCCGAGCACCTTCAGCAGGCTCAGCCGGCCGCGAAGGAGCCCCGCTTCCCGCAGTTCGTTCGGGCCGACGTCGGCGCCCTTGTCAAACCCGTTGAGGTCCCCCACGTTGACAATGGAGACGGGCGTGGCGAAACGGGCGTTCGAGAAACCGACCTTCGGCAGGCGGCGGAAAAGGGGCATCTGGCCGCCTTCATAGGTGGTGCGGCGCTTGAAGCCGGAGCGCGAACGAGCGCCCTTGTGGCCCCGGCCGCTCGTCTTCCCATGGCCGGAGCCCATGCCGCGCCCCAGGCGTTTGCGGGCCTTGTGTCGAGTGTCGCTCTTTTTAATGTCCGTCAGGTTCACGTCGCCTGCCCCCCTGCGGTGTCGGCCTTGGCGGTGTCGGTCCGGCTCTCGGTCCGCTGCTGCGGCATGAGTTCCTCGACCGGCACGCCGCGAAGGCGGGCTACTTCCTTCACATCCATCAGCCGCTGGAGCGCGTCTATGGCAGCCTTAACCAGGTTGACGGGGTTGGTGCTCCCGAGCGACTTGGTAAGGATGTTGCGGATGCCGACCATCTGGCAGACGGCGCGGACGCCGCCGCCCGCGATGACGCCCGTGCCGGGACCCGCCGGCCGCATATACACCCGCGCTGCGCCAAAGCGACCCACCACCTCGTGAGGAATGCTGTCGCCGACGAGCGGAATGCGCTTCAGGTTCTTTTTGGCCTCGGCGATGCCCTTCTCGACGGCGGGCGGGACCTCGTTCGCCTTGCCGTAGCCGACCCCCACCCTGCCGCGACGGTCGCCGACGACGGCCAAGGCGCTGAAACTGAAGCGCCGGCCGCCCTTGACGACCTTCGCGGAGCGATTGATGGTGACAATCGTCTCCGCCAGTTCGCGCGTCTCGCCGAAGAATTTGTCCTGCTCAGTTGCCACGCGTTGGATACCTCCCTGCCCGGCTTCGTCCGTACGGACTTCGCCGTGGCGACGCCGGCGGCGTCAAAACTGAAGGCCGCCCTTCCGTGCAGCGTCGGCCAGAGCCTTGATGCGCCCGTGGTACTTTCGGCCTCCGCGGTCGAAGCACACGCGGGTGATGCCGGCCTTCTTGGCTCGTTCGGCCACCAGGGCGCCGACCTTGGCGGCGGCCTCGCGGTTGCCCGTGCTCTTCATCGCGCCTTTGAGCGGCTCGCTCAGCGTGCCGACCGCCAGCAGCGACCGCCCCGCCACGTCGTCAATCAGTTGCACATAAATGTGCTTGAGGCTCCGCGACACACAGAGCCGCGGACGCTCGGGCGTGCCGAACACCTTCTTGCGGACCCGTCGGTGCCGCCGAGAGAGCCCTGCGCGTTTCTTGGCCACGTCTGCCATTGCCGTTATGCCCCTGCGGCGCCGCTGACAAAGGTCTTGCCGGCCTTGCGGCGAATCCGCTCGCCGGCGTAACGGAACCCCTTGCCCTGATAGGGCTCCGGCGGCCGAAGGTGCCGGACCTCCGCCGCAAACTCGCCCACCTGTTGCTTGTCGCATCCACGGACGGTCATCTTGGCCGGGATGTCGTTGCCCCGCGTGTTCGGTGTCTCAACCGAAACCTCCAGGCCTTCGGGAACGGACTTCTCAACCGGCTGGGCGAAACCGCAATGGATCACCAACTCCTTGCCCTTCAGGGCCAGCGAGTACCCCGTGCCGTACAGTTCCAGTTGCTTCTCGTATCCTTCGGTCACGCCCTTGACCATGTTGGCGATGATCGCCCGGGTCAGGCCGTGGACCGCCCGGTGTCGGCGATGGTCGCTCGGCCGCTTGACCACGACACGCCGCGGCCCTTCCTCGACAGCGACGGTCATGTCGCGGTTGAAGGTCCAGGCGAGTTTGCCCTTGGGCCCCTCGACCTCGACACTCGTGCCCTTGACGGCCACCTTGACCTTCTCGGGCACGGGAACCGGTTTGTTGCCTATGCGAGACATCGTAATCTGGAGCCTTTCGTGTTCGTCGGTTACCAGACGGTGCAGAGCAACTCGCCGCCCGTGTGCATGTACCGCGCCTGCCGGTCGCTGACGATGCCCTGGGGCGTGGAGTAAATGGCCACGCCCAGCCCGCCCAGCACCGGGCCGATGTCGCCGGTCTTCTTGTAGAGGCGCCGGCTGGTCTTCGACTCGCGCGCGAGGTGCGTCACAATTTGTTCCCCGTCGGGCCCGTACTTCAGGTGAACCCGGATGAGGCCCTGTTTGCCATCCTCAATCTCGTCCAGGTCGCGGAGGTAGCCCTCGGCCCGGAGGACCTGGAGGATGCCCCGGCAGACCTTGGACGCCGGAACGTCCACGGTCGTCCGGCACCGCGCCAGGCCGTTGCGGATGCGCGTCAACATGTCGGCGATTGGGTCGTGCGTCATCGCCCGTCCGTCTCCTTCACCCCGTTACCAGGACGCCTTGCGGACGCCCGGAATCATGCCTTCGAGAGCGAGTTTGCGGAAGCAGATGCGGCAAAGGCTAAACTTGCGGTACACGCTGCGCCGCCGACCGCACAGTTCGCACCGACGCACCCGCCGCGTGCTGAACTTCGGTTCCCGCTTCGCCCTCAACCGTTGTGCTTTCGTTGTCATCCGACCCCTGCCGTTATGCGCCGTCACGCCGGAACGGGAATCCGAAGCCCTCCAGAAGGGCCCGCGATTCCTCGTCTGACCGGCTGTTCTCGATGCAGATTGCAATGTTCATGCCCTGCTGGTACTGGACGTCGGCCACCCGGACCTCCGGGAACACGAGTTGCTCGTTGACGCCCATCGAGTAATTGCCCCGGCCGTCGAACGCCCCCGGGTCCAGGCCGCGGAAGTCGCGTATCCGCGGGATCGCCAGGTTAATGAGGCGGTCCAGAAACTCGTACATCCGCCGCCCGCGAAGCGTCACCATCGTCCCGCACACCACCCCGCGCCGCAGCCGGAAGTTCGAGATGCTCGTCTTCGCTTTCGTCAGGACCGGTTTCTGGCCCGCAATCGTCGCAAGGTCCTTGACGGCGGCCTCGATGCGTTTCGGCTCGTCGCGCCCTTTGCCCAGGCCCATCGAGATGACGATCTTGGAGAGCCTCGGCAGGCTGAGGGCATTCTGCCGGCCCAGACGCTCCTGGAGCATCGGGACCACCGTCGTTCGATATTGTTCGAGCAATCGCGCCATGGCCGCTTACACTTCTCCAAACTGGGCGCCGCACCGGCGACAGGTGCGGAACTTTTTGCCCGACTCGTCCGTCCGGAACCCGACGCGCGTGGCCTTACTGCACTTCGGGCACACGGGCAACAGGTTCGACAGGTGCACGGGCGCCTCGATCTCCAGGCGTCCGCCCTGCGGGTTCTTCCGCGACCGCCGAAGGTGCCGGTACACCCGGTTGATGCCCTCGATAATGGCCCGGTCCTTGCGAGGCTCGACCCGGAGGACCCGCCCGCGGGCGCCCTTGTCGTCGCCGGCCATCACTTCCACCGTATCATCGCGCCGAATATGCATCGTATCCCGCCAAGCCTTCCCTCAGACCACCTCGCTGGCGAGCGAGACGATCCGCATGTACTGTTTTTGCCTGAGTTCCCGCGCGATCGCCCCGAAGATGCGTGTCCCGCGCGGGTTCCCTTCCTTGTCGATCAGGACCACCGCATTGCCGTCGAACCGGACGTAGGAGCCGTCCGGCCGGCGCGTCGGGTACTGGGTGCGGACGACGACGCACCGGACGACCTCGCCCTTCTTGGCCTCCCCGCTCGGGATCGCCTTCTGGACCGACGCGATAACGATGTCGCCGATGCCGGCCTGGGGGCGCGTGAACCCGCCGCGGCGGGTCGAGCCGCCCAGCACCCGAATTACGCGCACCGTTCGCGCGCCGGTGTTGTCGGCCACGTCCACGATGGACCGCATCTGAATCATGGCGTCGCTTCCCCGGCCGCCTGCGGCTCCGGCTGGCCGGCCTCGGCCCCCACGGCCGCACCCATCCCGGCCTCAGGGTTCCGCTCCAGAATCCGTACGAGGCGCCAGCACTTGGTCCGGGACATCGGCCGGCACTCCACCACCTCCACCGTATCGCCGACGTGGGCCTCATCGGCCTGGTCGTGCGCGTGAACCTTCTGGTCGCGGCGAACCATCTTGCCGTACTTCGGATGGCGGAACCGCCGCGACACCAGGACGGTAATCGTTTTGGCGCAGCGGTCGCTCGTGACCACACCCCGGACAGCGCGCCGCTTGATCTGCGGTCGGTTCATCGTCACGCGTGCTCCTCACCGGCGGCGGCGCCGGGCGCCGGCCGCACACCTTCCCGCTGCCGCAGGATCGTCCGCATCCGCGCGATGTCGTGGCGGGCTTTCGACAGTTCGCTCGGCACCTGAAGTTCCTCGGTCTCGGCCTGGGTCCGCAGGTCAAAGACCCTCCGCTTCAGGGCCTCGAGTTCCTGGCGGATCTGCTCTTCTGACATCTCGCGTATCTCTTTAGCCTTCACGGTCGCTGCTCCAGTCGCCTACCGATGCCGACGGCGATACACCAGGCGCGTGCGGATAGGCATCTTCTGGGCGACACGCCGGAAGGCCTGCTTCGCCAAGTCCTCGGACACGCCGCCAAGTTCATACAGCACCAGCCCCGGCCTGACAACCGCCGCCCAGTAGGCCGGCTCCGCCTTGCCCTTGCCCATCCGGGTTTCCAGCGGCTTGGCGCTGATGGGCTTGTCGGGGAAGACGCGGACCCAGAGTTTCCCCTCGCGGTGGAGGAAGTGGGTAGCGGCGACGCGGCCGGCCTCGATCTGCTGCGCGCTCAGCCACTTTCCCTCCATCGCCTGGAGCCCGTACTCCCCGAACGCCACGAAGTTGCCGCGCCAGGCCTTGCCGCGGATTCGCCCGCGCTGGCTCTTGCGGTGGAGGACGCGTTTAGGCATCAGCGCCATCGCCGGCCTCCTTCTTGGTCTCGTCGGGGTACTCGCCCAGGTAAATCCACGCCTTCACGCCGATCATGCCGTACGTGCACGACGCCTCCGCGAACCCGTAATCAATGTGGGCTCGCAGCGTGTGGAGGGGGATGCTGCCGCGGCTGGCGGTCTCGCATCGGCTCATTTCCGCGCCGCCGAGGCGGCCGGCGCAGCGAATCTTGATGCCCTTGGCCCCGGCGCCCATCGTGGTGTCCAACGCCTGCTTCATCGTCCGCCGAAACGCAGCCCGCTTCGCCAATTGCTGGGCGACGTTCTCCGCCACCAACTGGGCCGACAGTTCCGGCTTCGTGATTTCCACGATGCTCACCGTGATGCGGCGGCTCGTCAGTTCCTCCAGTTCCTCGCGGAGGCGGTCCACTTCGGCGCCCTTCCGGCCAATGACGAGGCCGGGCCGGGCCGAATGCAGGATCACCTTCACCTCCTCGCGCGTGCGTTCAATCTCGATCCTCGCAATCGCCGCGAACCCGTAGTTCTTCTTGATGAACCGACGGATCTTCTCGTCCTCGACCAGCAGCGCGCCGAACGCACGCTTCGGGGCGTACCAGCGGCTCCGCCAGGATTCCGTCACCCCGATGCGAAAACCGATCGGATGTACTTTCTGTCCCATGGACGAGCCCTATCGCGCGCTTACCGGCCGCGCTCCTCCAGTTCCACGACCAGGTGACACGTCGGCCGGCGAATCACGTCGGCCGACCCGCGCGCCCGCGGCATCATACGCTTGAGAACCGGCCCCTGCTCCGCCCGCGCGTCCCGGACGTACAGCGCCTCCAGGTCGGCTTCCTTCTCATCGGCGTTGGCCATGGCGCTGCGGAGCACCCGCGCGACCAACTTGGCCGCCCGCCGCGGATTCACATCCAGCGACTGGAGCACCTCCTCCAGGTCCTTCCCCCGGATCATCTCCATCACCAGCCCCGCCTTGCGGGGACTGATCCGGGCGAATCGGTGGCTCGCTTGATAACCCATGTCTCGCAACCTCTTCGGCCGGGGCGCCCGCGCGCCGCCGACCTTCGCTCACTTCCTCGGGGCCGGTCCGCCCGGCCTGGCCGGTCCGCCCAGCCTGGCCGGTCCCGCCGGCGCCGCTGCACCTGGCGCCGCAGCTGCAGGACCCGCCGCCCCCGGAGGGCCTGCCGCCGGACCCGCCAGCGTCGCCGCCTTCCGACCGCCGTGACCGCGGAACGTCCGCGTCGCGGCAAACTCGCCCAACTTGTGGCCGACCATGTCTTCCGTCACGAACACCCGCAGGTGCGTCCGGCCGTTGTGCACCATGAAGGTATGCCCGACGAACTCCGGCACGATGGTGCACGCGCGGGCCCAGGTCTTGATCGGCTCGCGCCGGTTGCTCTCCTCCAGGCGTTGCACCTTCCGCAGGAGTTTCACGTCTACGTACGGGCCTTTTTTGGTCGAACGTCCCATGGGTTCGTGTGTTCCTTACTTCGGAATCTTGGCCTCGCCGTAGCGTCGGCCTATGCGTCGGCGGATAATGTGGGCGTTGGACGGTTTCCGGCGGTTGCGGGTCTTGCCACCCTTGGCCGGCACGCCGGTCGGCGACTGAGGAGGGCGCCCGCCGGATCGCCGGCCCTCGCCGCCGCCCATCGGATGGTCCACCGGGTTCATCGCCGAGCCGCGGTTATGAGGCCGGCGCCCCTTGTGGCGCGTCCGGCCCGCCTTGCCGACCCAGATACTATTGTGCTCCGCATTGCCGACCTGCCCGATGGTGGCGCGGCAGCGGATGTTGACACGTCGCATCTCGCCGCTCGGCAGGATGATGAAGGCCCATCCGCCTTCCTTCGCGCTGAGGGTAGCAGCCCGTCCTGCGGCCCGGACCAGTTTCCCGCCCTGGCCGGGCACCATTTCGATGTTGTGCACGGGCAGACCGGCCGGGATGTTCTCCAGGGGCATGCAATTGCCGGTTCGCGGTTCGACGCGGTCGCCGCTCTCGACCGCCTGGCCGATCGCCAGGCCGTCGGGCGCCAGGATGTAGCGTTTCTCGCCGTCGGCATACTGAACGAGGGCGATGCGGGCGCTGCGGTTGGGGTCGTACTCGATGGCCGCCACCTTGCCCGGCACGCCGTCCTTGTCGCGCCTGAAATCCACCACGCGGTAGAGGCGCCTGTGGCCGCCGCCGCGGAACCTGGCGGTGGTCACGCCCTGGTTGTTCCGGCCGCCGCTGCGGGTCAGGCGCTCCGTGAGTCCCTTCTCGGGCCGCTTCTTCGTCAGGTCCGAGAAGTCCTGGACGGAGGCGTTTCTCCGGCCGGCGCTCGTCGGCTTGTACATCTTGATGGCCATACCGTCTTACCCTCGGGCCGCCGAACCGTTCGGCAGCCACCCCTCACCTCGTGCTTCGTAGCGAAGTAGCACTTCGCTACTTCGCAGAGTAGCACCTACCCTCTCCCACAAGGGGAGCGGGATGAAACAGCCGCTAGAACAGGTCAATATGGTCGTCGGGGTGCAGCGTGACGACCGCTTTCTTCATGCCCGCCGTCCGTCCGTGCGTGTACCGATAGCGGCGCTGCTTGCCCCGGCGTTTCAGCGTCCGCACCTTCAGCACCCGCACCTCGTAGATTTTCTCGACGGCCTCGCGAATCTGCTGCTTGCCCGCGCGATTGTGGACCTGGAACGCGTACTGGTTCAGTTCCTCGTTCTGCCGCGTCCCCTTCTCGGTGATAAGCGGCTTGACAACCACTTGGTACGGGTCCATCAGTTCTTCCTCAACTCCACAAGGGCCTCGAACGCCGGGCGCGTAAACACCACCCGGTTCGGCCAGAGGACGTCGTAGGCGTTCAGTTCGGCCACGGGCCGGACGCGCACGCGCGGCAGATTCCTGGCCGATTTCCAAAGGATGCTGTCGTACTGCGGCAGGGCCAGGAGGCACGTCCGGTCGGCGCCCAAGGCCTTCAAGGCCTTGGCGACCTGGCGGGTTTTCGGCTTGTCGAGGCTCAGGCCGTCCAGCACGACCACCTCCGCATCGAGCATGCGGGCCAGCAGGGCCGAATCGAGCGCCCGCCGGCGCATTTTCTTGGGCATCGCGATGGAGAAGTCGCGAGGCCGCTTCGCAAAAGCATGGCCACCCTTGCGCCGGATCGGGTTGCCACGACCCCCCATGCGGGCCCGGCCGGTGTGTTTCTGCGCGTGGAGTTTCTTGGTGGAGTACGCCACCTCGGCGCGGCTCTTGGTCTTGACGGTGCCGACGCGCTGATTCGCCTCGTGCCGGCGGACCGCCAGGCGCAGCAGATCCATGTGGACCTTGCCGCCGAACCAAGCCTCTTCCACCGGGATGGCGCCCGCGCGGCTTCCGTCCGGGTTGTAAACGGCAACCTCGATCATGTCCGTTCGCGTTCCCACGCGTCTCATTTCTTGGCGACGCCCACCTTCCGGGCGTTGCGTACGATCAGATAGCCGCCGGTCGGCCCCGGCACGCTTCCCTTGACGACCAGAAGGTTGGCCTCCGGGTCCACCTTGACGAGGGCCAGCCGTTCGACGGTTTGGCGTTCGTGGCCCATGTGGCCGGCCATGCGCTTGCCCTTGCGGACGCCCCGGCCGGGGATGCCGGCGCCCTCGCCGATGCTTCCCGAAGACCGGTGTTTGCGCTCCGTGCCGTGGCTGCCCGACTGGCCGCGGAACTGGTGGCGCTTGACCACGCCGGCGAAGCCGCGACCCTTCGTCACGCCGACGACATCCACAAGTTCGACGCCCTCAAAGGCCGCGACCGTCACCGTGCCTCCCGGCTCATAGCCGGCCAGGTCGTTCGTGCGATACTCGCGGACGAAACGTTTCGGGGTCGCGCCGGCCTTTTTGGCGTGGGCGGTTTCAGCGCGCGTTGCCCGGCGTGCGGCCTTGTCTTCGTAGCCCAGTTGGACGGCATCGTACCCGTCGGTTTCGGCGGTCTTCACCTGAAGCACCTGGCACGGACCGGCCTCGATGACCGTGACAGGGACGAACCGGCCCCGGTCGTCGAAGATGTTGGTCATTCCGGCCTTTTTACCCAGGATTGCCGGCATGGTGCTAGGCCTTAATCTTGATATACACGCCCGCGGGCATGTTCAACTTGTTGAGGGCGTCCACCGTCTTGGAGGTCGGTTCCTCAATGTCCACAAGCCGCTTGTGCGTTCGGATTTCGAACTGCTCCCTGCTCTTCTTGTCAATGTGAGGCGATCGCAAGACCGTGTAGCGTTCGATGCGCGTAGGCAGAGGGATCGGTCCCTTGACCCGCGCGCCGGTGCGCTTGCTCGTCTCGACGATCTCGGCCGCGCTCTGGTCCAGAACGCGGTGGTCGTACGCTTCCATACGAATACGGATGCGGTCGCCTGCCATTCAGCGCCTCTTGCGGTCGCTCTTCGACCCCGATATCAAGATACTATATCCCCTCCGTCCGGCCCCGCGCCCCCAAAACCGACAGGGCCGCCGAAGGGTACACCGATGATCGGCTCCCAAGGAGCCGATATCTTTCCAAAGTGTCGAGAACGGGCAGTGTAGCAACAGGCCATGGGTTGTCAACTTCTTTTTTTTTGCAAAAAAGCGGCCCCAATCACCCTCCCCCACCCCCGTCAGGCCAGGATCTCCCTGGCGACCTCGTCGGGGACAACGGCATAGCGCTCCGGCTCCATCGAATAGGTGGCCCGCCCCTGGGTCAGGCTGCGGATCCCCGTCGCGTAGCCAAACATGGTTGCCAGCGGTACGGTGGCGGTAATCACCCTCGCCATCCCCCGCAGGTGGGTTTCGACGATTTCGGCCCGGCGGGCCATCAGATCGGCCGTAATGTCACCGAAATGCTCGTTGGGAGCCACCACCTGGAGCCGCATCAGAGGCTCCAGGAGCCGCACCCCCGCCTTCTGGACGGCATTCTGAAGGGCGATGCTGCCGGCGGCCTCGAAGGCAATCTCCGAGGAATCCACCTCGTGGTACCGCCCGTCCAGGAGGGTGACGGTAATGTCAATGAGGGGGTAGCCGGTTTCGATGCCGGCGGCGGCGGCTTCGCGGATGCCCCGCTCGACGGACGGGATGAACTCCTGGGGAATCGCGCCGCCCTTAATGGCGATCAAGAAGGTGAGGCGGTCGCCTTCCAGGTCGCCGTGGGGCTTGGGCTCCACGCGGATGAAGACCCGGCCGTACTGGCCCCGGCCCCCCGTCTGGCGGATGAATTGCCCCTCGGCCTCGACGGTTTGGCGGATGGTTTCGCGGTAGGCGACTCGCGGCCGGCCGACGTTGGCATCCACCTTGAAATCGCGCAACATGCGGTTCTTCAGGACCTCCAGGTGCAGTTCCCCCATGCCGGAGATGATCGTCTGGCTCGTCTCGGGGTCCACGCGGTACTCGAACGTGGGGTCCTCGCGGCCGAGGATTTTCAGCACCTCGCCGAGGCGCTGGCGGTCGGCGGCGGTTCGCGGCTCGATGGCCATCGAAATGACCGTCTTGGGGGCGCCGATGGGCTCCAGGTACACCGGATGACGCGTGTCACAGATGGTATCGCCGGTGGCAGCGTCCTTGAGGCCCACGACGGCAATGATGTCGCCGGCCGTGACTTCCTCCTCGCGGATCCGCTCACCGGCATGCATGCGCCAGAGGCGCTGGACGTTTTCCTTCTGGTTGCGGGTCGCGTTCAGGACGCGCGTGCCGCAGCCCAGCCGCCCGCGGTACACGCGGACCCAGTACAGGTCGCCGTGCGTGTCGGAGGTGATCTTGAAAACCAGGCCGGCAAACGGCCCGTCGGGGTCGGGCTCGACGAGCACCTCGTCCACCTCGCCGCGCTTGCCCGGCGCGTGGGCCTTGACGGCCCCGACATCGAGAGGGCTCGGCAGGTAATCGCTGACCGCATCCACGAGAAGTTGGACGCCCTTGTTCTTGAGCGCCGAGCCGCACAAAACGGGGATCAACTTCAGGGCCACGCACCCCTTGCGGATAGCGGCCTGAAGGTCTTCGACGCGGACCTCGTGGTCATGGAGGTACTTGGCCATCAGGTCGTCACAGACCTCGCCGGCGGAGGCGATGAGTTCCTCCCGGGCGTGTTCGGCGGCGGAGCGCAGGTCGGCGGGAACCTCGGTTTCCTCTATCTCGGTCCCCATCTCGTTGCGGCAATAGAAGGCCCGCATCCGCACCAAATCAATGATGCCGCGAAAGTCCGCCCCCTGGCCGATGGGTAGTTGGACCGGCATAGCCCGAGGATGGAGGCGCTCGCGGATTTCGGCAAGGACGCGTTCCCAATCGGCGCCGACGCGGTCGCATTTGTTGACGAAGGCGAGCCGCGGCACGCGATAGCGGTCCGCCTGATGCCAGACGGTTTCGCTCTGGGCCTCCACGCCCCCGACGGCACAGAAGACGACGACGGCCCCGTCGAGGACGCGCAAGGACCGCTCGACCTCGATGGTGAAGTCCACATGGCCGGGGGTGTCAATGAGGTTGATGGTGCGGCCCTTCCAGGGGAGGGTGGTCGCCGCCGCCCGGATCGTGATGCCGCGCTGCTGCTCCTCCGGGTCGTAGTCCATGACGGCGGTGCCTTCGTGGACTTCGCCCATCTTGTAGGTCTTGCCGGCGTAATAGAGGATGCGCTCGGTGACCGTCGTCTTGCCGGCGTCAATGTGGGCGGCAATACCGATGTTGCGGATGTTTTCCATCGCGTCGGGAGACATCGTCATCTTTCACCCCAGCCGGCTTTAGGGCGCGGCAGGTTCACGTTCCCCTCAGGGCTCTTACCGCCTTTGGCGCCAAGGCGGGCGTTTGGTGTTTCTCTGGAGTCTCAAAAGACGAGGGCCTGCCCCGTCGCCGGCCGCAGACCCCCTGGGATTACCACGCGAAGTGGGCGAACGCCTTGTTGGCCTCGGCCATTCGGTGCACGTTTTCGCGCGTCTGAATCGCCGTGCCTTCACGGCGGTAGGCGGCGAGGAGTTCTTCCGCGAGGCGGTCGGCCATCGGTTTACCTGATCGGCCGCGCGCCGCTTCCAGGATCCAACGGATCGCCAGGCTGAGTCTCCTCTTCTCGCTGACGGGCATCGGCACCTGGTACGTGGCGCCGCCGACGCGTTTCGAGCGGACCTCGATGCGCGGCTTGATGTTGTCCACGGCCTGGGTGAACACTTCCAGGGGCTTGGCGTCCTTAATCTTGTCGGCGATGATATCCATCGCGTCGTAGAAGGCACGCTGGGCGGCCGCCTTCTTGCCCTGCCACATCATGCAGTTGACGAACTTCTGAACCAGGACGCTCCCGAATTTCGGGTCCGGGTCCTGGTGCGTGTGGCTCGACGTCCACTTCTTAAACGCCATGATTGACTCCCTCTGTCGCTCGCCCTATGCGAGAGGCGCGCTCGCCTTCGGCTCGCGGCTAAACATCATTTGCCTCGTTTCGCCCCGTACTTGGAACGTCCTTGCTTGCGGTTATCCACGCCGAGCGAGTCCAGCGTCCCCCGGACAATGTGATACCGCACGCCGGGCAGGTCGCGGACCCGGCCGCCACGCACCAGCACGATCGAGTGTTCCTGGAGGTTGTGGTCAATGCCCGGGATGTAAGCGGTGACCTCTTTGCCGTTCGAGAGGCGCACCCGCGCGACCTTCCGCAGCGCCGAGTTCGGCTTCTTGGGGGTCATGGTGCGCACGAGGGTGCAGACGCCCCGTTTTTGGGGGCATCGCACCAGCGCCTGGCTCTTGGACTTGGCGCGCCGGTGTCTGCGGCCCTTGCGGATCAGTTGATTAATCGTCGGCATACGTCGCGTCTCCCTTCACGTCCGTCGGCGTCGGGTCAGGGCGTCGAGTCCGGCAACGGTTGTCGCACTTCGGAGCCGAGACCCACGGCGGCCTGCTCCTCGGTGCGTCGCTCGGCGGCGACGGGCGGCTCCGCATGGAGCCGCACCGTTGCCTCCAGATACGGTTTGAAGCCGGTCCCGGCCGGAACCAGGTGGCCGAGCACCACATTTTCCTTCAGGCCCAGCAGGGGGTCCACTTTGCCCGCCAGTGACGCTTCCGTCAAGACCTTGGTCGTTTCCTGGAAACTGGCGGCCGAGAGGAACGATTCGCTCTGGAGGCTGGCCTTGGTGAT
>DATKUU010000389.1:0-3133 GCA_035530455.1 Phycisphaerae bacterium
GCTCGCCTTCGACGTCCTTGTCGAGCCCGGCACGGAGGTCAAACTGCAGGCCAGTCTCCGGACAGGCCTCAGGCTCGAAGGCATCGAGGGGAAACGCCTCCAGTTCCTCCGCGGCGAGGAACTTCTGGCCGAGGCCCGGACCGACGAGGACGGCGACGCCGCCGTCCCCTGGAAAGTCCCCGACGAGCCGGGCGATTACCTCTTCGCCGTCCGCGTCCATCCGGACGACCAGCCGGAGCGCCCGGCCCCCGACGCCGAACTCCTCGTCGCCGCTCGCAAGGCCGACGCGAAACTCATCATCACGGACCTCGACAAGACGGTCGTCGCGTCCGGTTTCTTCCGCGTCCTGGTCGGCGGCGCCAAACCCATGCCCGGCGCCGCCGCCGTCCTCCAGCGCCTCGCGCCCGACCACACCATCGTGTATCTGACACATCGGCCGGATGTCTTCGGCCCGACCAGCAAGCGGTGGCTCGGCGACAACGGCTTCCCGCGAGGCCCGCTCCTCGCGAGCACCCTCACCGGCTTCCTCGCCGGCAGCGGACGCTACAAGACCGACCGTCTCGACAGTCTCCGCGCCACGTTCAAGCAAATCGTCGCCGGCATCGGCGACAAAATCTCCGACGCCCGCGCCTATGCCGACAACGGCCTCCCTTCCATCCTCATCCTCGACGTGGACTGGTCCGAGGACGACTGGGAGGACTACGAGAAACTGGCCGACGACCTGGCCGCCCTCCCCGACGCAGTCCAGGTCGTGACAAACTGGTCCCAGATTGCCGACATTCTTTTCAAGGGCGCCAGCTTCCCGAAGGCCGACATGGAGAAACGCCTGCGCGACGTGGCAAGCGACTTGCGACGCCGCCGAAAGGATTGATTTTCTGCACGGAGCATCCATGCGTCTTTCCCTTGTGGTTCTCGCGCTTGGCGCGGCATCGGCCTCAGCCGCCCTCCCCGCCTTCGGCGCGGAGCCGGCCCCCGGCGCTGGGGTCATTGCCGTGTTTCCGTTCACCTCCCCTGACGACAGCCAGGCGGGCGGGCGGTTCTCCGACAGCCTCCGCCTCCGGGCCAAACGCCTCGGCCTTGTCGTCGTGGATCCGCTCAGCCTCGCCGAAGCCATGAGCGGCGCCGAGATGCCCGGCCCCGAGACGGCCGTGCCCCAGGCGGCCGAACTCGTTCGCGAACGCCTTGGCGCCAACCTCGCGCTCTGGGGCGAGGTGCACCCGCACGGCGAAGGCCTGCGGGTTGAGGTCCGCGGCCTCGACCTCCGCTCGGGCACGGTGGAGGCCCTGGCTGAGTCTTTCTCCGTTGCCCGGCCGCAGGACTCCGGCGCCGTCCAGGACGCGATTCTCGAACGCCTGACGGGTCTAGCGAAACGTCCTGTGCCGGAGGCCACCCCCGAGGCCGACGCCCGGGTCCCCACGGTCGGGCCGAACCTCGTCGCGAACGGCGATTTCGAGGCCGGAAATATCTCGCCCGACGCCTGGCAGCGGATGGACGGACTGACGACTTTCTGGGTCGCCGGCGAAAGCCCCGCCGGCAAATGCCTGAAAATGAACACCGACGTCTATCATGACCAGTGGGTTGAGTGGCAAAAGCAGGTCAAGGCCGGCGCCCCGGCCGAGGACGCCCCCGCCAAAACACCGACCAGCGGCGCGAAGTACGACACCGTCGCCGGGACCTACGGTGTCGCTTACTTCTCGGACCCCATCCCCGTCACGCCAGAAAAATCTTACAAGGTCGAGGTGGACTATCGCGGGGGAAGCGTCCTCGGCGGCGGGATCGAGTTCTTTCCGAAACTGTTCATCCGCGGCTACGGCGAGGTGGCGGGCGAAAAACGCACCGTCTATGACGCTTACCTCGCCCTCCGCTGCCGAACCGACGGCACCCAGTGGGAACACGGCATCCGTATCGTCACGATCCCCACCGACACCCAGGCTCCGGTCGAGTTCGTGCGCGTGATGCTCTACGCCTACTGGCCGCCGGGCCTCTACTGGTTCGACAACGTCTCGATGAAGGAAGTCTCGCCCGGGGCAACGATTCCAACCCGCCAGATCCCATGACCACACGAGAACGATTCCGTGCCGCCATGAACTTCGAGCCGGTCGACCGGCTCCCGGCCATCGAATGGGCGCCGTGGTGGGACAAGACCGTTGACCGCTGGTATGCCGAAGGCCTGGCCAGCCACCTCGCGGCCAACGCCATCCGCGAGTACTTCGGCCTCGATCTTCACCACTGGATCTGGCTCGGCCCGCCCTGCGACCGCCCCCACCCCGAGCGACCCCACGGCGACGGTTTGCTCGAATCCCTCGATGAGTACGACCGCCAGGCAGCCCTCTTGCACGGCCCCGTCCAACTCGACTACGACATGCTCGCCCGCGCCGCCGTAGACCAGCGCCGCGGCACGCACTTCGTCTGGCTTCAGATCGACGGCTTCTTCTGGTTTCCCCGCAACGTCCTCGGCATCGAGCGCCACCTGTATGCCTTCTACGACCATCCCGACCTGATGCACCGCATCAACCGCGACCTCTGCGATTACAACATCCGCCTCATCCACGCCCTCTGCGAAGTCCTCACCCCCGACTCCTGTTCCATCGCCGAGGACATGTCCTACAACCACGGCCCGATGCTCTCGAAGGCCATGTTCGACGAATTCCTCGCCCCCTACTACCGCCGCCTCGTCCCCGTCATGCTGGAACACGGCATCCTCACCACCGTCGACTCCGACGGCCTGATCACGCCGATGATTCCATGGCTCGAGGAGGTCGGCGTCCAAGGCTCCAATCCCCTCGAACGCCAAGCCGGCGTCGACGTCGCCCGCATCCGCCGCGACCACCCCGCCTGGCGCATGGTCGGCGGCTTCGACAAGACCGTCATGCACAGGGGCGAGGCGGCCATCCGCGCCGAGTTCGAACGACTCCTCCCGGTGATGCGGTCCGGCGGCTACCTGCCCTCGTGCGACCACCAGACGCCGCCCGAGGTGTCGCTGGAGGACTATCCAGGAGTTTCCCCAAAACGTGAGAGCCTCTTGTCGTAAGTGCCGGTGGATTGCGGCGTTAGGAATCTGCGGATGTGTAAAGGGTGGTCCTGGCGTAAGATACCCTCCGATCGAGTGAAATTTTGGGGAATCTCCGGAGGA
>DATKUU010000390.1:0-15296 GCA_035530455.1 Phycisphaerae bacterium
CAAGGAAGCGCACCGTTGTATCAGCCAAGGGGATACCCGACTCGCTCGTGACGGAACCGGTGGCGGTTGCCTCCGGTGCTTTTTGGAACCCCCAAGTTGCTCCCTCAACAGCCTTCCGGTCCGCGCCCACCTCGAATTCGACTCTGCCGAGCAATAAGTCTCGATGGACCTGAGCGTAACCGACAGGTCGCACCGTCAACATGAGCGAGCCGCGGGGCATCCCCTCAAGCCGCGAAGCCGGAATCCGGAACGCGAATCGCCCAGCTTCGTCCGTCCGAAACGTAGCCAACTCTTTGTCACCGGCATACACGCAGAACTCACGATGTTCGGCCGGCCGGGACACTTCCCTGTCCTTTATCAGAGTTGTGCCGGCGACCTGAATATCTGAAGTGCCTTGGGCACGCGGTCGTGAGTCCGCCTGGGCGAAGGCCGCCGCCGACAGGCACGTCACCATCCAAACAACCGCCGGAAGACCCGTCAGGCGCGCTTTCACGGTCGTCTCCCCGTCGTTTGCCGGCCGGCGTCCCGGAGCGGACGCTGGGGACACCGACCGGGTATGTCAAGGGCGGCCCGAAACTGCCCCTGCTCGCATCGGGTTGATTGTGGCAGGGGGGGATGGGGAAGGCAAGAGATTTTCGATCCTTCGGCTGCGCTCAGGACAAGTTTGGGATTTGCAATTTTCGATTTGAACTACGCACGGCGAGACCCGTTCGACTCCGCTGCGCTCCGCTCAGGATGACAACTTCAAAAACACACGGCGAGACCCCTCGACTGCGCTCGGGGTGACACCCCTTGAAAGACGCACGGCGAGATCCCTCCGCTCCCCTTCGATTCGCTGCGCTCACTCAGGGTCGGTCGGGATGACAGATCGCGCGGGGGATGGGATCTCAGATAGGGGAAGCGAAAGCGCGGAGCGCCTCGGCGGCGAGTTGGACGGCGGCGATCATCGGAGGGCTGAGGCGGTCGGGAGTCGCGAGGTCGGCCGGCTGGGCGGCGAGGAGGGCGCAGGGCATGTCGCGGCGGCCGGGGCGGTCATGGGCGAGGCCCTGAATCGCTTCGGCAACAACGGAAAGGCTGATGGCGTGGGTCGAAACGTCCACTTCGGCAAGGCGGTCGGCCCCAAGAAGGGCGACCCGTCCCGGTTCGGACCCGAGATCGGCGGCATCCACAAAGAGGACGGCCGAAGCGCCGGAAGACGCAATGGGGACGAGGAAACTTTCGGGGACGGCCTGGACGTCGAAGAGGCGGAGGCGGTCGGAAGGCTGGAGAGCGGCAATGACGGCCGGGCCGAAGGCATCGTCGCCGCGCAGGGCGTTGCCGACGCCGACGATCGCCACAGGCGGCGCGAACGAAGCGCGAAGGGCGTCGGCGAGGGAGGCGGCGGAGTCGAAGAAACGCCATGGCGTTCGGGGCATGGGAGTTATTCTATCGAAGCGGGAGCGAGGAAGCACGCTTTCGCAAGCGAAAGCGTGGCACCCGGCAGAGCAGCACTGGCGGACAAGCCGCCAGTGCCACCCGGCAAAAGTTCACCCTCACCCTCCCCTCTCCCATCAAGGGAGAGGGAACGGCGCGGGGCGTCACGCGCCCCAGGTTTCGCGGAGGACGGTTGCGCGTCGGCACTTGGGGCAGAGGATGCGGAACGTGTCGCTGCGGTCCAGGGGGCGCTCGATCTCGCGCGGGGCGGCGGGCTCGACGAGGCCCATTTCGCCGTCGGCCAGAAGGATAAGCGTCGGGTTGGCATAGCGTTTGGCGCCGAGGCGTTCGGCGAGCCAAAGGAGGTGCTGGCGGGCACCGATAATCTCGCCGCAGACCTCGCAGAGGACGAGTTCCTTTTCGACGCGTTCGACGCACGTCGTGCGGTCGAAGGCGGCGAGGTCGAACTCGGTGGAGAGGCGGACGCCCTTTTCGGTGGAGCAATTGAGTTCGCACTGTCCGCAGAAGATGCAGGCGCCGTAGTTCAGTTCCAGGCGGCGCATGGGCGGGCGGGCGCGGACGTCGTCGGTGACGGTGATGCACTGGCTGGGGCAGACCTCGGCGCAGGCGGCGCAGCCGATGCAGTCGTCTTCGTGGAACTTCGGTTTGCCACGGAAGCCGGCGGGCGGCTCGTAGGGTTCGGCGGGGAAGCGAACGGTGGCGGGTCGCGAGAAGAGGGATTTGACGGCCTCGGCGAGTTCCCGCAGTTTGGGTTTTTTCATCGGTCGGGCTCCGTGTCGGCCGGGGCCTGGTCGGGCTCGGCGCGTTCGGCGCGTGGATGGTCGGCGTGGATATCCTCGCCGTAGCGGTCCACGACGCTGCCCTGCCAGAGCCGGACGCCGGAACGATAGGCTCCGCGGGCGATGGCGTGGGCGGCGACGGGGCTGGTGAGCAGCAGGAAGACGGCACAGAGGACGGCTTTGGCGCCCATAGCGCCGCCCCAGGCGCCAAGGAGGACGCCGAGGAGGATCATGCACGTGCCGAGCGTGACGCACTTGGTGGCGGCCTGGACGCGGTTATAGACGTCGGGGAGGCGCACCAGGCCGATCGTTCCGAAGAGGTCGAATGCCAGACCGATGCCGATGAACCATTGGGCGGCGATTTCATTCATCGTAATACCTGCCTTCCAGGTACTTGGCGAGGGCAATGGTTCCGATGAAGGAAAGCAGCGCCCAGGCGATGGCGATGTTCATGTAGAAGTCCTGCCCGGTCCAGAGCGCCATGACGCAGCAGAATCCGACGACGAGCGTTCCGAGGATGTCAATGGCGACGGTGCGGTCGGGGGCGGTGGGCCCGCGTCCGATGCGGTAGAGGCAGAGGAAGGAGGCGACCAGGAGCGCCGCCAAGGCGATCATGAGGAACGGGACTGGCAGGAGGGGCGTCACTGGAAGATCCTCCTCAGGAGCCGTTCGAAGCGTTTGACGATTTCGGCGGTGTGCTCGGCCTCATCGGTTCCGCGGACGTTGATCCAGTGGACGTAGAGGGTCTGTCCGACGATGTCCACGGAGAGGGTTCCGGGGGTGAGGGTGATGGAGTTGGCGAGGAAGGTTTTGGCCATTTCGCTCGTCAAGTCGGTGCGTACGCGGACGATGCCGGGGCGGATGGGCATGTCGGGATGGAGGACGCGGTAGGCGACGTCGAGGTTGGCCTTAATGCAATAATAGAAGAAATAAGGGATATAGATAAGGAGCCAGAACCAGCGGACGGGGCTCAAGGCCTTCTCGATGTGGGGCGGGTAAATCTGGGCGAGGAGCGTGGAGACGAGCATGGCGAAGAAGACGCCGGCTACCACGTCGAGCCAGTACTCCTGGATCGGCACGGGCCAGACGAGCAGAAGCCACAGGGCCAAGGTGAAGAGGAAACAGAGGAGTTGTTTCATGGGATCACCTCGGCGTCGGATGCGTCGAGCGTCGGGTTCGGGTGTTCAAGGGCGCGTGCGGCGGCCACCTCGGGCTGCTCCGTCTGCGGCAGGCCCTGTAGTAGAGAACCCTCACTACGGGGCAAGCCGCGGGCCACGAGGACGGCGACGGCGGGGTCCACGATCCGCCGCTTGACCGCCGGGTGGAGCACGAGGGCGCCGGCGAGGCAAAGGACGGCGAGCGCGGCGGTGGCGACGGCCATGCTGAAGGGAACCTCGCGGGCGTCGGCCGTGGCCGCGGTGGGCGCCCCGCCGAGCACCGCGCGCTGGACCTTGGCGTAATAAACGAGCGTGAGGACGGCGACGGCCAGGGCGAGAACGGCAACGAGCCAGAAGGCCCCGTGGCCGAGGACGGCGGCCTGGACAAGGACCAGGAGGATGATGAACTTGGAGAAGAAACCGGCGAAGGGCGGGACGCCGCTGATGGAGAGCGCGGCGATGCGGAGGCTCCAGGCGGTGAGGGGCATGGACCTGCCGAGGCCTCCGAGCGATTTCAGTTGGCGTGTGCCGGTGGCGTATTCGATGGAGCCGCTCAGAAGAAACAGAAGGCTCTTAAAGACGGCGTGGTTGGCCAGGTGGAAGAGGCCGCCGAAGATGGCGAGGACGGCGAGGGCCTGGAGGGCGGGTTTGCCCGGAGCCCAGGCCAGCAGCACGAGGCCCGTGCCGATTGCCGTGACGACGTAGCCGACCTGGCTGATGGAGGAGTAGGCGAGGAGGCGCTTCAGGTCGCCCTGTCCGATGGCGAGAATCGCGCCGGCAACCATCGAGAGCGTTCCGAGCACCACGAGCACCACGCCGAAGGCCTCGAGGCCGGCAAAAACGGAGAAGACGAGTCGCACCAGGACATAGACGCCGCAGGCCTTGATGAGAACGCCGGAGAGCATGGCGCTGATGGGCGCCGGGGCGGAGGGGTGGGCGTCGGGGAGCCAGGCGTGGAACGGGACGAGTGCGGCCTTGAGGGCGAAGCCCATGAGGAGGAAGGCGGCGGCGAGGTAGATGGGCACCGTCAGGCCGCCGCCCGCGCGGAGAACCTCGGCGATCTTCGCGAGGTTCAAGTGGCCGGTGACGCTGTACAGAATGGCGACGGCCACGAGGACGAAGGCGCTGGCGATGGAGCCGAGGATGAGGTACTTGAAGGAGGCCTCGAGTTCGTCGGCTTCCGTGCCGAAGGCGACGAGGGCGTAACTGGCGATGCCGGCGACTTCGAGGAAGACGAAGACGTTGAAGAGGTCGCCGGCGAGGACGACGCCGTTCATCCCCGCGAGCATCAAGAGGAACAGGCCGTAGTAGAGGCCGGGGCTCGTGTAGCGGGTCATGTAGTCCGTGCTGAAGAGGAGCGCGGCGAGGCTGACGACGGCGACAATGAGGACGATGAACTTCGACAGGCCGTCGGCGACGAGGCTGATGCCGACGGGGAAATCCCAGGCGCCCATCCAGTAGGGAGGCGTCTGGGCGTCGGGGAGGAGGACGAGTCGGACGGCAAGGGCGAGGACGCCGGCCGCCAGAAGAATCGGAATGAGGGCGCAGGCGCGGCGGCGCGGTCCGAGAAGCCGCCCCACGACGGGCATGAGGAATCCGCCGGCAAGCGGGATGGCGACGAAGAGCGGCAATAGGTTCCGCACGGTTATCCCCTGAGGTTTCGCATGCGTCCGGTGTCGAAAGTTCCGTAGCGATCGTAGAGACGAATGGCCATCGCGACCACCAGGGCGGTGACGGAGAGTCCGATGACGATGCTCGTCAGGATGAGGGCCTGGGGGAGCGGGTCCACGGCGTGGGCGGCGAGTTGGGCGGGCGCGAGGTCGCGCGTGAGGATGGGGGCCATCGGCGCGCCGCCGCTATTGGACCGGTAGCCGACGAGAATCAGGAACAGGTTCGTCGCGTAGTCAATCACCAGCAGGCCGACGATGACCTTGATGAGGTTGCGTTTGGCGACGATGGCATAGAGGCCGACCACCAGGAGGAGGAAGGCGGCGAGATAGGGCAGCCGTTCGAAGGTCATTCTTCGTCCTCCGCGTCCAGGGGGGCGGTGTCGGGGACCATGAGGCGTTTCTCTCCGCGTCGGCGAAAGAGGGCCAGGGCGAGAAAGACGCCGAAGAGGCCGGCGGCGACTTTGACGCCGATGGCGACGTTCGACAGGAAGATGGTCCCGCCGGACGCCAGGGCGCGCGGCTGACCGAGCCAATCGGGGAAATTGGAAAAGAACGCGCCGGCGAGATAGCCGAGCAGCGCGATGCCAAGAAACGCCAGGGCGCCGACGGAGTCGCTGGCGCGGACGATGTTGTGGGAGATGACGCGCCGGCTGAACTCCTCGCCGAACGCCAGGACGACGAGCACCAGTCCTCCGGCAACGATGACGCCGCCGGAGAACCCGCCGCCCGGCGTCACGTGGCCGTAGAGGACGATGTACGCCCCGAAGAGGGCGATGAACCCGGCCACGAGGCGCGTCGTATTCTTAACGATCAGGCTCATGCCGCGCATGACGGTCTCTCCCGACCTGTCGAAGGACGGCGTAGGCGCCGATGACGGCGACGAAGATGACCGTCGCCTCACCGAGCGTGTCGTACGCACGATAGTCCAGGACGATGCCCATGACATAGTTGGCGGCGTGGGTGCGCCCGAGGCCGCGGGCCAGATACGCCCCGCCGATGCTGCGGGGGATGGTTTCGGCGGCAACGGGCGCCGGGGCCTCGGCCCCCACGGGGGCCATCGCCGACGCCGGGGCCGTCTCATTCAGCAGCGGGTTCCCGAACGGGCGCATCGCCAGGCCCGCCCCGCCGGAGGAACCCAGCGCCCAGAACACCACCGCCACCAGAATCCCGAGCACCAGCAGCACCGACCCGATCGCGAGGGTCGAGCGGCTGGTGGCATAGGTCTCGTCGCGGCGCGTGATGACCACGCGCACCAGGACCACGAGCACGAGGATTTCGACGACGACCTGCGTAATGGCCAGGTCCGGCGCCCCGAGCAAGAGAAAGACGATGCTCAGCGCAAAGCCGACCGCGCCGACGCAAATGATGCTCGAGAGCAGGCCGCGCGTCTCGATGGCCACCAGCGACCCGATGACCATGAAGCCGAGCAGCACCAGAAGCAGCATCAGGATGGGATCCACCGTACGACCCCTTTCCTATTGCACATTGCGGATGAAACGCCCATTGCCCGCATCCGGCCGCCTTTGTTTTTCATTCTGCGTTCTGCGTTCTACGTTCTGCATGGCTATTGAAGCGTCAGCACCAGCACCAGGACCATCAGGCCCACGATGACCCAACTGGCATAGACGGCCAGGACGCCGGTGTGCCAGACGCGCAAACCTTCAACGACCGTCCCGCCGTAGCGTCCGGTCAGGCGATAAAGGTCGAAGGCGCCGGCGGAGGCGTCGCCGAAGAGCCCCCGCAGGAGGGGCAGGCGGCGTATAGTCTCATAGAAATGCGTTCCGGAGACGTGCCAGGTCGCGTCGCTGGAGTCGTTCTCGCCGCCGACGAAGTTCGGCACGATGCGGACGCGCAGGCCCCGGCTCGCCAGGTAGAAGAGCAGGCCCAGGCCCGCGCCGACGAGCACCAGGGCCGTCGCCGTCGTCGGGTCCCAGAGGCCCATGAAGGGCCGACCGGGGTCGAGGCGAAGTTCGATCGCGGCGCCGGCGCCGCCGAAGGCGGCCGAATGGATGTCGACGGCCTGCGCGGCCGGAAGGATGAGCGTCTCGACCGCCCATCCGCCGAACACCCCCAGGCCGATACACGCCAGGGCCAGCACGACCATCGGCGCGGCCATAGCGAGACTCTCGCGCGGCCGGTCGTCGGCCGGCACGGCCGACCCGCGAGTCCCCAGAAACACCGAGTGCAGCACCTTGATGAAGGAAGCGAGCGTCAGGGCCGACCCGAAGACGGCGGCCACGAGGCAGGCGGTCGCGAGCGGCGTCTCGAGGCCCAGCGCGCCCTGATAGACCAGCCATTTCGAGACGAAGCCGTTGAAGGGCGGGACGCCGGAAATCGCCAGCGCCGCCACCACCGAACAGGCGAACGTCACGGGCAGGACGCGCGCCAGGCCCCCCAGGCGCTCGAGGTCCGTCGTTCCGGCGACGCGTTCGGCGGCCCCCGCCCCAAGGAAAAGCGCACATTTGTAGATGCTGTTATTCAACATGTGGAACAATCCGCCGGCGAACGCGATGGCCGCCACCGCCATTACCTCGCCGGTGGCTTCCCGGCCGGCCATCCGCGCCGGCGCCAGCGCCGCCGCCGCTATCCCCATCCCCAGCACCATGTAGCCGACCTGGCTGACGGCGTGGAAGGCGAGCAGACGCCGGAGGTCGTGCTGGATCATCGCCATGAAGACCGCGCACAGGATCGTCGCCGCTCCGATCACCATCAGGACCGCCGCCAGCGCGGGGCTGACGGCGAAGGTCTCGAACGTGAGGCGCGCCAGCAGGTAGATGCCGAGCAGTTTATCGAGCGCCGCCGGCAAAAGGGCGAACGCCGGAATCGGAGACGCGTCGCTGGCCGACGGAACCCAGGTGTGGAGCGGCATGGCACCGGCCTTGGCGAGCGCCCCCGCCGCCATCAAGAGGAACGCCGCCACCGTTATCGGCTCGTCGGCCCAGACGTGCGTCCCGCCGATGGCCAAGTCTTTGTCCACGAGCCCCGCGCCCAAAAGCACGAGGACGCCCGCCAGCAGGCAGACGTCGGCGAAGCCGAGCATCGCAAACGTCTTCATCGCTCCGGGGGCCGACTCCGGCCGACCCATGCCGATCAAAAGATACAGAAGCACCGTCGCCAGTTCCCACGCGACGACGAGCGTGAAGAACGTATTGGCCAGCGCCGCAGCCATCACGGCCGCCAACGCCCAGAGGAGGTAGGCGAAGAAGACGGGCTCCCGCGCGTGCCCGGCCATCGCCCGCAGACTGTAAAGGGCGACGAGAAGCCCGATCCCCGCCGCCGCCAGGACAATCAGGGCCGCCAGACCGTCGGCCCGGAATGCCACCACGAGGTCCACCACGCCCAGGTCCACGGTCTGGCCGACGGCCGCTGGAGCGGGCGGAGCGCGCCACAGGCCGACCGCCAGGACGAACGTCCAGACGCATGCCGCGATCGCGATCGTCTTGGCGACGGCCGCGAGGACCGCCAGCGCCCCGGACGACCGTCGGCCGGCCCAGCCCAGGAGAATCCACAGCGCGTAAACGACCGCGCCGCCGACAAGCGGCACACCGAGGAGCCAGACGTACCCGTCCATGCGTATCCCCTAGACCTCTTTCCTCAACCTGCGCGTCCGTTCCTGGCTGATGCGGATAAGATCGTTCATGGTCCAGAGCGGCTTGCCGGTCGCGGCGTCGTAGGCCCGCGCCATCCGTTCCGTGCACGAGTAGCACGGGTCCACCGAGGCGAGGATGATCGTCACGTCGGCGATGTGCTGGCCGATGCAACTGGAGCGGAACGACGGGATATTCACGTAACTGGGTGCGCGGATCTTGTGCCGCACCGGCCCTTCCCCGCCGTCGCTCCGGACGTAATGGAACGTCTCGCCGCGCGGCGCCTCGTAGTGGCCGCACGCCTCGCCCGGCGGAATCTCGTCCACGCGGGTCTGGATCGGCCCCTCGGGAATCTGGTCGAGGCACTGCTCGATGATCTTGATGGACTCGAAACACTCCAGGCAGCGGACGACGGCCTTGGCAAAAACGTCGCCGGCCTCCTGCGTGATAACGTTCCATTCGACGCGGTCATAGACGCCGAGGGGATCGTCGCGCCGCACGTCAATCGGGACGCCGCTCCCGCGGGCCGTCGGACCCGTCACGGCCCAGGCCAGGGCGTCGGCCTTCGAGAGGACACCCACGCCTTTGAGGCGCGCGTGCAGCACGGGGTCGTCGAGCACCGCGTTTGTGAGCATCTCGATGGGCTTCTTGATGGAGTCCAAAGCCTTGCGGATTTCGGGGTACAGGTCCGGCGGGACGTCGCGCCGCACCCCGCCGATCGTGTTGTTGGCGTAGTGGATGCGGCTGCCGGTGATGACTTCCAGAATGTCCATGATCGGCTCGCGGTACTTCCACGCCCACATCCAGACGGTGTTGTAGCCGAGGAAGTGGCCGGCCAGGCCGACCCAGAGCATGTGGCTGTGCAGGCGTTCGAGTTCGGCGACGATGGTCCGCAGATACTCGGCCCGCGGCGGGGCCTGGATGCCGCAAAGGTCTTCCACCGCCCGGACGTACGCCCACGGGTGGCTCGCCGAACAGATGCCGCACACACGCTCGACGAGGAACGGCACCTGGTCCCAGGTGAGGCGCGTCGAGAGTTCCTCGATGCCGCGATGGTTGTAGGAGAGGCGCACGTCCATGTCCACGACCGTCTCGCCCTCGCAGTGGAGTTGGAAGAACTCGGCCTCTTCCTGGAGGGGATGGAACGGCCCGACGTTGATAAGCATCCGGCCGGGCTTGAGCGGCTTCTCCGGCCGATAGGCGGGGCGTTTCTCTTTCGCTTTCGCGGCTGCGGCCCAGCCGCTGGTGTCGCGCCGGCCCAGGGCGTCGGTCGGCGGCACCTTGAAGTCGCGGCGGAGCGGATAGACCCCCTCCGGCCAATTGTCCGCCAGGAGGAGGCGCCGCATGTCCGGATGGCCGCGGAACTCCGCCCCCAGCAGGTCGTGCATCTCGCGCTCGATCCAGTCGGCGGCGGGAAGGTCCTGACCGACCGAATCCATCGCCATCGCCGGGCGAGCCGCCAGCGCTTTGACCGTCACGACGTACGTGTCGGCGTCGAAACACCAATGGTAAAGAATGTCCAGCCCATCGCGGACGTCAATGCCGGTCACCGTCGCGAGGCGCGCGTGAAGGTCGTGGAACATGCGGGCGGCCATGTCGCGGACGCGCGCGGGGTCCACGCGGACCCATCCGCGCCGCGGATTCTGCTCCTCGACCTCCAGCACCAGAGCGCCGAGCGCCTCCAGCACCCGCGCCAGGACGGGGTTTGCCACTGCCGCGCCGGTTGCCGTTTTCAACTCCGACATAACCTTCTCCTCGTGTGACACCGCGCTCCCCCCGCCACGGCGGGTAAACTTCGGGTCGCGGCTAAACGTCGTTCACTCCGCACTCCGAACTCCGCATTCCGCACTCGTTACAACGTCGCCAGGGCCTTGACGGCCCCGAGAATCATCGCCTCCGGTTTGGGCGGACAGCCCGGCACGTGGGCGATAATCGCCCCCGGGTCCGCCTCGCGGATCACGTCCTCCACCGGGCGGCTGAAATGATACGCGTGCCGGAAGATGCCCCCCGTCATCGCGCACGAGCCGATGCAGAAAACGACACACGGCTTGGCGGTCTGCTCGTAAACCTCCACCAGCCGCGCCTCCGCCTGCCGCGTGCAGATGCCCGTCACCAGCAGCGCGTCCGCGTGGCGCGGGCTCCCCACCAGCACCATGCCGAACCGCTCGACGTCGTAGCGCGGCGTCAGGAGTTCCAGAATCTCGATGTCGCAGTTGTTGCACGCCCCGACGTTGACGTGGTACACCCACGGCGACTTTTTCAGGCCCAGCATCGTCAAACCCATGCCTGGTCCTCGCTGTGCCGTTTCATCTGTCTTGAATCCGCAATCCGAAATCCGCAATCCGAAATCTCAGTATCCCATCGCCGCCAGCACCACCGCCGCAATTGCCACCGGCGCCACGCCGAACCAGAAAAACCGCACCGCCTGGTCTATCCGCACCCGCGGGTTCGTGTTGCGGATGAGCACCACCACGACCAGCAGCGCAACGACCTTGCCGGCCAGCGCCAGCCACCCCTGCCATGTGGCCGACCCGAGGCCGCCCAGAAACAGCGTCGCCACGTACACCGGCGCGACGGCCAGCATGAACATGCGCGAGAGTTTGATGACCGCGAGCGGCGGGCCGGAGTACTCGATATACACGCCACCCATCAACTCCGTTTCGGCCTCCGGCTGGTCGAACGGCACGAGGGTCAGTTTCGCCTGCATCGCCAGAATCGCCGCCACCAGTCCCAGCGCCCCGCTGGCGCTCCAGAGCGTCCACCCCGCCGCGTGCTGATACGCCACCAGCGCTCCCACCGAGAACGTCGCCCCGAAATCCGGGCTCCGCGCCACCTGGAGCACCGGCACCAGGGCCGACAGAATGAGAGGCAATTCGTAGGAGAGGAGGAGTTTCATTTCGCGGCTGGCGCCGACGGCCGCGTGCGGCGAGCCCGACGCCGATGCCCCGTAAATCGTCGCCACCGCCGGAATCGTCAACAGGTAAATCACCACCACCAGGTCGCCGATGAAGGCTTCGTGCGGCCAGAGGTTGGCGACCCAGAGGATCGTCGCCGCCACCGCCGCTGCCGCCAGGCCCACCACCGGCGCCAGCAGGAACCCGCTCCCCACCGCCCGCGCGGGAACCAGCGTTTCCTTGCCCATCAGTTTCAGGATATCGTAGATCGGCTGGAGCATCGGCGGACCGACACGCCACTGCACGCGCGCGGTCACCTTCCGGTCCACCCAACTCGAGGCCATGCCCAGCGCCAGCGTCCCCGCCGACGCCGCCAGGAATGTCCCGATCACGTGCCAGACCACCCTTGGCTCCTTGTCCTCTCGCCTCAGCCAGTTCTACAACGTCATTTCAACGCAGAGATCGCAGAGACCGCAGAGAATAAATCATCAAAATGTTAAATACATTGTTGCTTTCTGTTCCCCTATTTTTGTCGTTCTCTGCGTTCTCGGCGCTCTCTGCGTTGAAAAACACCGCTACAACCGTCGGCGGATGGGATGCTCGCCCGCCGTCCGCCCGCCGAGCAGCACTAGGCCTTCCGCTTCCATCTCCGACGCCGTCGCAAACCGCAGCGCCTGCGTCGGGCACACCGCCACGCACCGCGGCTCCAGACCCCTCGCCAGGCGGTCGCGGCACAGGTCGCACTTGGCGATCTGGTGCCCCACCTTCTCCAGACTCAGCACGCCGAACGGACACGCCCGTACGCACGACCCGCACGAGCGGCAATGGAACATCGCCCGCGCCACCACGCCTTCCTCATCGCGCACCATCGCCTCCGCCGGACACGCCTCGACGCATGCCGGGTCCGTGCACTGGCGGCACACGATGGGCAGCAAGGCCGGCCCGATGTCCACAAACTGAACGCCGTGCATCTCCTGATGTCCATAGAAACACGCCGCCATGCACGACTTGCACCCGATGCAACGGTCCAGGTCGAGCACGACTTTTTTCTCAATCGTCTCGGCGGTTTCAGCCACGCTCTACGCCTTTCCCACTTGCACGCGGACCGGCTCGTACGCGTCCGCCGCGCCGCTTTCCCATCCGAACACGCTGCGCATCGCCGGGAAGGCCGCGCTCGCGCGGGCCTGGCCCGCACGCTGCCTCGCGTCCGTCGCGACCACCGCCTCGGCACTTCCGCCCGGTCCGCGCACCACGGCTGTGCGCCCCTCGGCCAGGCCGGCGGCCTCGGCGTCGGCCTCGGCCAGCACCAGCACGGGGCGCGGGAGGACGGCCTGCGGCCATCGGCACGCGCGCGTCAGACTCCCGTCCGCAAAGTGAATCGGGTCGTTCGCCAGGCGCAGGAGCAGCCCCTCGCCGCGCACTTTACTCCCGTTCGACGGCATCCGCGCCGCCGGCACGGGCGCCGAAACGTCGGCCTTCGCCTCGCCGCCGGCGCCCGCCATCGCTAGAATCTCGCGCACAGTCGGCACACCGGCCGGCGGCGGGAGCAGCGGCTCGAACGCAACCTCCCGGCCGGGACCGAGAAGCGCCCGCCCGGAATCCTCAAACGCAAACGCGCTCGGCAGCACCAGGCCCGCCCGCCGGCTCGTGGCGTTCGGCATCGGCCCGACGTAGATGAGCGTCAGCACGCCGCCGAGCGCCTCTTCCACCGCCTGCGGCGCCAGCGCCGACTCGAGGTCCGCCCCGATGACCACGAGCGTTTCGATGGGCTCCCGCAGAATCGCCTCGATGGCCGTCGCCCCGCCCGCCCTGTAGTGAGAGGTTCCCTCTACTGCAGGGCCCGCCGACGCGGCGCGCACCGACCCCCACGCATTGCCATAGGTTGTCAGCGGGCACACCGCCGCGCCCGTCTCCTTGGCCAGAGCCGCCGCCTCCGACGCCAGGCCGAGAACGCTCGCGCTTCCGGCGTCGGGTGCCAGGACGATCACCGCCTGCTTGGCGGACTGGAGTTGCTCTTTCCATCCGGCCGTCGGCTTGGCGTCGGCCCCCGCGCCGGTGCGGACGGAAGCGACGGCGGCGGCCAAGCCCGCGCCCGGCGTCGCCTGATATGCCGCGCTCGCAAAGTCGGCCGTCACGCTCGACCCGTCCCCCAGGACAAGCACAGGCATCCGCGGCCGGGCCTTCTTCGCCGCGAGAATCCAGTGGGCCGCCACCGGATGCGTCGCAAACGGGTCGCCGAGGATGAGCATCGCGTCGGATGAGGCCAGCGCCTCGGGACCGACGAACCGGCATCCGCTCGAGTCGAGGGCGCGAACCATCGCCTCGTCGCTGGGAGGGACCAGAACGGCCCACTTGGCGCCGGCGCCGGACGCGAACCGCCCCGCCGACGCCACCGTGTCTGCGTCCAGGTTGCCGTCCACGATGATCGCGGCCGAATCGGCGTCGCCCAGCGCAGCCGCCATCTCCCGCGCCGCCGCCTCAAGGCCCAGCGCCACGCACCCGTCGCCCGCCTCGGCGGGATCGCCGGGCGAGGCCGCCGGGCCCGCGTGCCGGTGCGCCTCGCGAATCCGCTCCGGATGGTCCAGCAGTTCCACCAGCACGCTCCCGCGCCCGCAGAGGCCCGCGTAGCCGGCGTGCGGCACGTAGTCGGGGAGATACTGGTCGGGCCCGGCGCGGATGACGCGGACCGGGCAGCCCACGCTGCACAGGAGACACCGCGACGCGGCGCGGCCGGGGCTCGATGCGCTAGAAGACATTCGGATAGTCCTTGATCTTCGCGTAGCAGATGTCCGGGCCGTCCTTGCAGAGGTAGTACGGCCCGATGTTGCACCGGCCGCACTTGCCGATCCCGCAACTCATCCGCCGGTTCATCGAAAGGTAAATCTGCTCCGGCGCGAAGCCCTTCGCCAGGAGCGTCTGCGTGACGAACTTGAGCATGACCTCCGGCCCGCAGGTGAACGCATAGGCGTTGGCGACGTCCACCTCGGCGCCGATGTTTTCCAGCAGCGTGGTCACCACGCCGACCTTCCCGGTCCATCCCTGCTCGGGGCGGTCAATCGTCACTTCCATGGAGACCTTTTCCTTCGCGGCCCACTCGTCATATTGCCGACGAAACAGCAGTTCCGCCGACTCGCGCGCCCCGTTCTTGATCACAACCTTCTTCAGGTCCCGCGTCATTGATAGAAGCTTGTAGATAAGTGCCCTCAGCGGCGCCAGACCCACCCCGCCGCCCACGAGGAGCACCTCCTTGCCCGGCAGTTTCTCCGTCGGGAACCCCTTCCCGTACGGCCCGCGGAGCGTGCACATCTGGCCCGCCGCCATCGCGTGCAGCCTTTCGGTCACGAGGCCCGTTCTCAGCACCGTCACCTCCAGGCACTTGGGCTCCAGGGGGGAACTGGAGGGCGTGAACGGCCCTTCGCCCAGGCCCGGCACGCCCAGTTGGACGAACTGACCCGCGCGAAACTCCATCGGCTCCGCGAGGTCGAAGCAGAACGTCTTGATGGTCGGCGTTTCGTCAACGACGCGCGCCAGTCTCGCCAGCACCGGCGCGTACGGATTGGCTTCAACGGCTTTTGGCACCCGTCAACTCCTTCAGGAGGTCGCGCAGGTCGAGTTTGCCGAAACACGCCTCGATGCACCGCCCGCATCCCACGCAGCCTAAAAGCCCGTACTGCTGCGGGCTGAAGCAGAACTTGTGGAGGACGCGGTTGGCGAATCGCGACGCCAGATGCGGGCGCGGCGTCGGCTTCGCGCCCGCCGGCCCCGCCATCCGCGA
>DATKUU010000391.1:0-12768 GCA_035530455.1 Phycisphaerae bacterium
GGCGGGCTGGCGCCGTTGCCCAATTGGGTCCGCACCCTTCCCCGGGTTCGCCTGTGGGTCCAAGGCAAGATCATCCTCAACATGATTCGGACACTGATTCATGATGCTAAGGCCGCGTAGATGCAAAATCCTGGAATACACGGGGGGTGCCGTGGCCGAAAACCTTGACGGCGCGACCGCCTTCCTATACCTTCCTGGAAACCGCGGAGGACGCCGCCGATGCCCGAAACGCCTCAGGAACAGTTTGGCCGCGTCCGCACCCACGTCTTCTGGGAAACGCTGAAGCGCGGCCTGAGGACGTTCCTGCTGCTCCGGCCGCTGGTCAACGCCTGGACCGCCCTTCGCACGGGGTCGCTCATCCATCCGCTGGCCTCGATTGACTGGAACGTCAAGGTCGGGCGGCGGTGCTTCATCGGCCGGGCGACGATTGACACGCTCGGTGGAAACGGCCGGATCGAAATCGGCGACGGCGCCATCATCTACACCGGCTGCGACCTCTTCTGCCACCACCGCAGCACGATCCGCATCGGCCGAAACGTCCTCTTTACACGCCAGGCGGCGGCCGTCACCGGCAACCACGTGTTCGACCGATGCGACATCCCCATCATCGCCCAGGGCATCCGCACCGACGACATCACTATCGAAGACGATTGTTGGATCGGGTACCGGGCGATCCTGCTGCCCGGCGTGCGGATCGGGCACGGGACCGTCGTCGCCGCCGGCGCCGTCGTCACCAAGGACCTGCCGCCGATGGTTATCGCCGCCGGCGTCCCCGCCCGGATCCTCCGCGAGCGGTAAGGCTCGTCTGCGAAAGGCACCGCTGTGGGTCTGGAGTGGATCGGCAACCTGCTGAACCTCGCGCGCGTCACGCGCTGGCGCCTGGCGCTGGCTTTGCGCGGCGGGCGCATCGGACGCCGATGCGCCATCGCCCCGCGCGTCCGCATCGAGTCGGGCCGCGGACGGCCCATCATCCTGGGGGACGGCGTGCGGCTCCAGCGCGGCGTCGTGCTCTCCACCGCCGCCGGCGGCCGCATCGCCCTGGAAGACCGCGTGTACGTCGGCGAATACGGGACCGTCCGCAGCGCTGCGCTTGTCCGTATCGCGCGCGACACCATCGTCGCCCCCCACGCGCGGATCGTGGATTTCGAGCGCCACGCCGACGGGCCGACCCTCGATGCACCACCTGACAACGCCCGCGCCGCGCCCATTCGCATCGGACGCGACGTCTGGTTCGGCGCAGGGGTGCGCGTCCTCGGCGGCGTGACGATCGGCGACCAAGCCGTCCTCGGCGCCGGCGCCCTGGCCGACGCCGACGTCCCCGAACGCGCCGTCGCCCTCGGCGTGCCGGCACGGGTCGTCCGGCGCCGCGGCATGGCGCAAGACCGGGAGACGCCCGCACCGTGAGACGCAAGCGATGGCGAATCGTGTGGCTGCTCGTCGGCCTGGCGCTGCTGGGCTGGGTCGTCTGGCGGGCGGACCCCGTCAAGGCCGCCGCCGCCATGCTCGCCGCCTTCGGCTATCCGGGCCTGCTCGCCGGCGCCATGGGCCTTTTCGCCGCCACCCTCGCCGGCTTCTTCGTCAAGTGGCACCTGATGTCACGTCTGGCGGGGGTTCCCGTGGACGCGCGGCAATCGCTGCGCCTCTTCTCGACGCTGTACCTGGTCGGAACCTTCACGCCGGGGCGGGCGGGCGAACTCGTCGTGCCCATGCTGATGCGCGGCGGGGGCCACTTGACCGGCGTTGCCTTCGTCAATCGGGTGCTCGAGAGCCTCTGGACCGTCTTCGCCGCCATCTTCGCCGCGTGGCTTATTTTTCGCGGCGACCCGAGGAGCAACCGACTGTGGATCCTCGTGGTCGTTCTGGCGGCGTTCATCGCCGTCGCGGTGATCCTGAGCCGGCGGCGTCTGACGGCCGGCCTGGTGGGCCTCGTGCGGGCGTGTCTGGCGCCGTTTCGCCGATGGGCCCCCGTCGCCTGGCTCCTGCACCTCGAGGAAAAGAACGCCCGCGGCCTCGAACAGTTCTACAACGCCAACGAGCGGATCCTCCGCCCAGGGCCCGTCCTCCTCTTCAGCGCCCTCTTGGTCGCCATCTGGATGATGATGATCGGGGCCAACTGGCTCCTGATTCAGGCGGTCGTCCCCGACTCGGGGGTGACGTTCGGAACGGTGTTCGTGGTGATGGTGGTGGGGGCGGCGGCGATGTTTCTGTCGCCCATTCCGGGAGGCGTGGGGTTAAGCGAGTTCACGTCCGTGGCGCTGTTCGGCTACCTGGGCTACCCGCAGCCGGAATTCGTGTCGTTTCTGCTGCTGTCGCGGCTGATTCTGTACGCGGCGGTGGGGCTGCTTTATCTCCTCGGCCAAGTCGCCGGTCGGGCGCTTCCCGAGGCCGCCGTGTCCGCCGGCGCGGCGCCGCACGACGCCGGCGCCTAGCCCCCGCGACCTTTGAGGAATCGCAGCAGCACCCCGCCCACCCGCGTTCGCACCGCCCAGAGGGCGAGGTCAAACAGCCGGCACTTGAGGGGTGCGAGGTCCTTCTCGTAGAAGTAGAACGGGTGCTGCGTTGCGCCCCATTTGGCCTTGAAATCCATCAGGGGCGCGTCCTCGCGCGAACTCGTCATGAAATCGAAGTGCTCGCAGCCGCGCGCCAGCGCCCGCCGCATCGCTTCCCACACGACCGCGTCGTTCGGGCAAAGGTTGCGGTGCGTACCGCTCGAGGCGCCCAGGAAGTAGAAGCATCGCCGGCCGCTATAGAAGGTGACCATGCCGGCGAGCGGCCGGCCCTCGAAGCGGGCAATGAGCATCTCGCCCTCGCCCGGCCGGACGAGATGGTCCCAGGCGGCATCGAGCATCGCGCGCTTCCACGTGACGATCGTGCGATTGCGGGCCATCGTGTCGCAATACATCCGGAAAAGTTCGTCGCGGGCGCCGGGCGTATCGGCCGACTCCAGGACCACGCCGCGGCGCTGGCCAAGGCGCACGTCGCGCCGGACGCGGCTCTTGAAATCCTTCCAGACCTCGGCCTCGGTCCGCCCGCCGAAGTGCAGGATATGCAGGACGTGCTCCTGCCTCTGGTAGCCCGGGGGATCGAGCGGCGGGTCGTAAAAGTTGCGGCTGAGGCGGATGCGGTGGACGCCCTCGCGCCGCGCCGCCTCGGCCAGCCGGCCGACGAACTCCTCGTACCGCGCGAGCGGGCCCACAGCGAAGCCGTACGGCAACCCGCCGCACAGAAGCCTGAAGAACCCCACGCGCACCAGCGCCATCTGCTGGGCGACCACAATCCGCCCGTCCTCCTCCAGACACCAGTAATCGAGCGGATATCCCAGGGCCGCCAGCACCCGGCCCCAGGCCGGCTCCTGGAAGAGATACGTCTCGTGCTGCGACACAAAGGCCGCGACTTCAGGATCGTCCATCGCGCGTTTTCGGATAAGGCTCGCCACGGCGGAATCCTATTCGGCCGGTCGTGCGGCCGGAGTGTTCTCGGCCGGAGCCGGCGCGTCATCCCCCGCTGACTTGCCCTTCACATGCCACAGTTCGATGCCGGGCCAATCGCCTTCGACCCGCTCCAGGAACGGCAAGGTCGGCAGCCGCTTGACGAACGACCGCGGATAGCCGAAGCCGACCACCTCGCCTCGGTCCTTGTACACGCGCCGCTCATCCACGCAGATATAGTCCACGCCATTGAAATCGAGGATCGCCTGAATCCGCTCCGGGTCCGTCTCGCGCAGGAACCCCGTGATGTAGATGGTGTCCGTCTCGGGGTTCTTCAGTTGGGACCAGACGGCCCGGCGTTTCGTCTGCGCGACCATCACCTCGCCCGGATAGAGGATGCGTGTGTCGGGCGGCATCTCGTCTCGCAGATACGCGAAGACCGCCCGCTGCCCGGGCGCGAGCGATCGCTGGGCCTTGACATACCAGGCCATTGCCCCCAACTGGCCGAACGCCGCAAGGCCCACCAGGGCGAGGACCCACGGCTTCTCATACCAGCCTCGCAATCCGCGCGCCGCCACAACCGCCACCAGTGGGATCGCCGGCATGGCGTAGCGGATCTCCGTGTCGAGCGTGAACATGAGGAGAAAGATGACCAGGTAAACGCCGATGGCGATCCAGAGCCTGGCGTCGCGGCGATCCCACGCCCGCCGCACCAGGTACAGCACCAGAAACGCCGGCAAGAGGGCGCCAATGTATTGAAGCAAATCACTTGGATTATTGAGCCGCGACGCGCCCCCCGACGAACCGAGCCACGCCCACAGCCACTGCGCGCGCGTTGCGTCGCCCCCGCCCCCCTGCGCCACCAGCGCCTGCTTCGAGAAAAACGTCCCCAGACGGGTCAGGATGTAAGGTACGGACACCGGCTCGTACAGGGCAGGCAGGTGCGCCTTCCGCCAGAACCAGTCGGGCAGCGTGACCAGAGCCGCCGGCACGACGAAAGCAACCGCATGCCCCAGTCGGCGCCACGCCGGCCCCTCCGTCCAGAACGCCCAGACCACAAACGCCGGCGCCAGGAACGCCGTGTTCCGTTTCGTCAGGTACGCCAGACCCATCACCACCCCCGCCGCGAGGAACCGCTTCCTCACCAGCAAGAGCGCCGCCACCGCCGCCAGCGCCGCCGCCGGAACGTCCGTAAACAGGAGCACCGAGAAGGCGCCAACCATCGGAACAGCGACGGCGGCCAGGAGCGCAACAATCGCCCCGCGCGGTCCGAGGAGGTCCCGCCCCAGCCCGTATACCGCCGCCAGCAGCAACACGTAAAACGCCGCTTGGAGGGCTTGAGCCGCCGCCTGGCTGACCCCGGTCACGCGCCACAGGAGGCTCACGAGAAACGGGCAGAGCGCTTCGGTCGTGAAGTAGTACCCCGCTTCGCCCGAGGGATAGATCGGGTTATAGACCGGCCGCTCCAGGACGCCCCCACGGGCCCACGCCTCGGCAAACATCCAGTGGTAGGCCTCGTCGCCCTTGACGACGTCGCTGGCCAGGCCGGCCGCCAGGACGATGCCCGCCGCCAGCGCGATGATGCCTGCGGCCCAGACGGGCGACGCCGCCCCCGCCGTCTCCGCGCCGAGTTGGACCTTCGTTTCCGTCACCGTTTCATCCTATCGCCGGAGCCAGCGCAGGACGGCGCCGCCCGGTGGGGTGCGTGCAGCCCGGAACGCCACGTTCCAGGCCAGGCACCGCAGATGCGAGAGGTCCTTTTCAAAAAAGAGGAAGGGCCGCCGCTCGGCGCCCCACTTGTCCTTGAAGGCGATGAGCGCTTTGTCGTCGCACGAAGACATCATGAAATCGAAATCTTCGCATCCGCGCGCCACCGCCCGTTTCATCGCCTCCCAGAAAAGGATGTCGTTGGGCCTCAGGTTCCTTTTCGCGCCGGTCGAGGCGCCCAGGAAGGCGAAGCACCGCCGGCCGCCGTAGAATGTAATCATGGCGGCGAGCGGCTCGCCGTCGTGCCAGGAGATCATCATCTCGCCTCGGCCGGGCTCGACCAGTAGCCGCCACACCTCCTCAATGAGGTTCTTCGGCCAGACGATGTACGTCCGGTTCCGCGCCATCGTCCGGCAATACATGCGGAAGATCGTGTCGCGGTCCTCCTCGCCGACGGCGTCGCGGACGACAACGCCCCGCCCCATCGCCACTCGCACGTCGTGACGCACCCGACGCTTGAAACCTTGCCACACCTCCTCCTCGCTCCGCCCGCCAAAGTGCAGCATGTGCTGAACGTGTTCGTGGACGGCGTAGCCGGCGGGGGCGACGTCGGGGTCATGGGCGCATCGGCTCAGGCGCACGCGGTGGGCGCCCTCGGCGCGCGCCGTGCGAGCCGTTCCGGCCGCCAGTTCCTGGTACCGCGAAAGGTCGCCGACGGCGAAACCGTACGGCAGCCCGCCGTAGAGCAGGTGGAAAAACCCCAGCCGCATGTGCAGCACCGGCTGCGCCAGGACAATCCGATTCCCCTCTTCCAGACAATAGTAGGCCGCCTCGTGACCAAGCGAGGAGAGCACCCGGCCCCAGACCGGTTCCTGGAACAGGTACGTCTCGTGGCGGGCGAGAAAGCCGGCGACCTCCGGGTCGTCCAGCCCGCGCTTGCGGACATCGGCTGCCAAGTGGAACCCCCGTCCGACTTGCCATTGTCGAAAGGCTGATTATAGCCGACGACCAGCCCGCTGCAAAGCGTCACTGGCCGCCTGGCGGGGCCGCGCTGTGAACGCGTGCCGGCACACCGCCCGCCCGCGCCCCGGCCGGAATGTCGCGCGTCACCACGGAGCCGGCCTCGACCTCGGCCCCGTCGCCCACCGTCACGCCGCACAGCACCTTGGCGCGCTCGCCCAGGCGCGCGCGGGCCCCGATGCGGATGGGCCGGGCCTCAAGCGGCTGGAACTCCACCAATTCCTCGAGGCGCTCGAACGTGTGGTTGAAGTCCACGATGTCGGCGTGGGAACCGATGACGGCGCCCGGGCCGATGCGAATCTCGGCGTCGCTCGTCACAACCGCCCCGGCGCCGACGCTCGCGCCGTCCTCGACGACGACCCTTCCGGTCCGCGCCGTCGAAAGAATCGCCCCGCGCCCCAGGTGCACCTCGTCGCCCACGATGACGGGGTTCCCCGGCTTCGAGGCCAGGCAGACGCCGGGCTCGATGCGGCAGCGCCGGCCGAGCCGACCGCCGCGCAACCGGAGCATCACGCGCCAGAAGAGGACGCGAAGTGCATTGCCCACGTTCCCCGCCATTCCCGTCCCTTCCGCCATCACGCCTCCATGCACCTTCTCGACTTCAAGGGTAGCGATGCGGCGGGCGCTGTCAAGCGCTTCGCGCGGCGGAGGCGGAAAAAGTCTTACCGCCATCTCGGCTTTCTGCTATAGATGGCCGCGCCATGAACACCACCGCTAGCGCCGCGCCCCCGGCGCCCCTGGCCCGGCGCGAGATCACCATCCTCCTGGCCGCCAGCGCCCTGGCGACCGTCTGGCTCGTGGCCTGGGCGCTCGGCACGCAGCCGACCATCGGCGACGAGGGGGCCCACTACCGCCGGGCACTCAGTTACTATGAAGAAGGCTGGCGGATCCCCTACGACCCCCTTTATCCACCCACACGCGTCGGCTATGTCGGCTACTGGGACACGTGCCTGTGGCACCTGGCGCTGGCGCAGTTGTGGCGGCTGACGGGCGGGCCGGGCGTCGTGTCGGCCCAGGTGTACCACACCTCCTTTTACTTTCTGCTGGGCGTTTTCACCTACCTCGCGGCGCGGCGCCTCTACGGGCCGAGAGGGGCGGCCTGGGCCTGGGCGCTGGTGCTCTCGGTTCCGACGACGGTGCTCTCAGGCATGGCGTTCTACACCGAAGTGCCGATGCTCGCCTGCGCGGCGATGGCATTCTACTTCCTGCTGCGCCGCTGGGCCGTCCCATTCGGCGCCGCGATCGGACTGGCGTGCCTGATGAAACTCGGCAGCGCGGCGGCGCTGGCGGCACCGATGCTCGCCGTGGCGGTCGTGTACCTGGGCGACCGGTGGTATGAGCGGTTGGTGAAGCTGGCGATGGCGGCCCTGGTGGTCGCACTACTACTCGGGCCGGAGTTCGCCTGGCAAACAGAGCACTTCGGCCGGCCGCTCCTGCGCGGAAGCAGCCGCACCGAACCTATTCCCAAGGGCGTCTCGGACCGCATGGGCAAAGTCCTGACCCCCACGTCCACCTCGGAGATTCACGGCATCCTGGACCCGCTGGCGGCCGGTCAACTGCTCGGCGCAACAGGCCTGGCGATCCTGCCCTGGGCGCTCGGCCTGGCGCTGGTGCGGTTGCCCACAGCCGCGTGGGCTGCAGCACGCCGCCTCTTCGGCAAGGGACCGGAACCTGAACCGCGACTGAAAGCCGCTCTCGTCTTCGGCCTGCCGATCCTCGCCTTCCTGGCGGCGTTCTTCATCTTCCTCCGCCACGCCTACAACGTCCGGTACCTCTATCCGATGGTTCTGCCGGCCGCGCTCCTCGTGGCCGGGCCGCTGGCCTCGGTCCGCCTGCCGCTCACCCGCCCCAGGCGCTTCGGCTGGAAACAGGTGGGGGCGGCGGCGCTGGCGCTGGCGGCGGCGGGGCAGTTCCTGCTCGCACCGCCCGCCGTTCGCGGGCGCCGCAGCCTCGACCCGGCCATCGCAGAAGCCTTCCACTGGATCGCCCGCAACACGCCGGAACATGCCCGCATCTTCTACATCGAGGAAAGCCTCTACACGGTGACGGGGCGACCCATCATCTGGGGCGCCATCAGCCCGCGCACGCTCTTCAGCGCGGACCCGGAGGTCCAGGCGCTGCTTTTTCTGTCGGCCGACGTCCGCTACATCGCCGTCCACCCCACGCGGCGCATGCCCACCAGTTCGCCCGACGTCATCCCGCCGGCCTACCCGCAGGACTGGATTGCGACGCTGGACGGTCACTTCTACCTGACGAAGGTGTACGACCGCGGCAATTTTCTTATCTACCGCATCGAATACGACCGGATTCCGGAGGAGTGGAAACGCCTCGCCCAAGTGCGCAGCGCGGACCCTGTAGTAGAGAGTATCTCTCGCTACAGGGCGGGCGACGCCCCGCACCCCGACCCCGCGCCCGGAGCCCCCGAATGAACGACAGTCTGCCGACGCTCCCGGATTCGCCCGGCGCCTCCCGCCGCCGCCGCCTGGCCCTCGTGGCGCTGGCGACGGCCGGCGTCTGCGCGTACCTGGCGGCCTGGACGATCGGCTCCAGGCCGATCCTCGGCGACGAGGCCCGTCACTTCCGGCGCGCCGCCAATTACTGGACCGCACTCGACCAGACCCATTCCCTGCGCGACTTCCTCGCCATGACTTGGCGGGTGGACCACGACCCCGCCTTCCCGAAGGAAGGCCCCGGCGCTGTCCCCTACTACGACGCCAGCCTCTGGCACATGGGCCTGGCCCTCTTCTGGCGCGTGGTCGGCTATACCTCCCTCGTCGGCGCCCAACTCTACCATGCCTCGTTCGTCTTCCTGCTGGGCGTCGCGACCTACCTGGCCGGCCGGGCGCTCGGCGGCCATCGGGCCGGGCTCTGGGCCTGGGCCCTTGTGCTCACGATCCCGATGAACGTTCTGTTCGGCATGGCGTTCTACCAGGAGATGCCGTTCCTCGCCTTCACGGCGGCGGCGGTGGCGTGCGTCCTCGCCGGCCGCGGACTGCGGTCGGCCGCGGGTCTCGGCGCCGCCCTCGGCCTGGCCCTTGCCGCCATGTTCCTCACCAAGTCGCCTGTTGCCTCCGTCCTCATTCCGCCGATCCTCGCGGCGACGATCCTGCGGCCCGGCGACACCTGGGCCGCACGCTTGCTGCGCACCGCCGTCGCCCTCGCCGTCGGACTGGCCCTTCTCGTCCCCGACATGCTCTGGCACATGGAACATTTCGGCCAGCCGCTGATGATCCGCTACTACGCCACGCCGCTCTCGTTCCCCGGCCTGGACCTGCCGTCCCCCAAGATGAGCGCCGTGCCGCTGAGCATCGGCAACCCCGTGGCGGTGCTGGAGATGTTCGGCGCGAGCGGCCTGGTGGCCGCAGTCCTGGGGTCGGCAATAGCGGTGTATGCGGTCTGGCGAAGCGCAGGCGACTTCGTCCGGGACCTCCTGCGGCGCCGACTGCGGGCGCTGGCGCGCCTGCCCGACTCCCTCGGCGCCTGGACGCTCCTGGCGGCACTCCCGTTGGGGGCGTACCTCGCGGCCTACGTGGTCATGCTCCGCCGCGCCTACGACGTCCGGTACCTGCACCCGGCGACACTGATGCTGTGCCTCCTGGCGGCGCGCCCCTTAAGCCGGTTGCCCCTTCGCCGTGCCGAGGGCGGCCGATGGATCGGCCGGGCCGCAGCCATCGTCCTCCTCCTGGCCATGGCCGGGCAACTCCTCTCCGTCCCGCCCACCGTCTGGTGGAAACTCCGGCGGCTGCCGCCCGAAACCGAGGCCGCCTACACCTGGATCCGCCTCCACACCCCCGAGGACGCCCGCATCCTCTACAACGAAGAAAGCCTGATGGCCATGACCGGCCGGCCGCTCATCTGGGCCGCCGCCGTCCCCCGATACCTCTTCAGCACCACCGAGCGCAACCAGGCCCGCGTCCTCCGCTACTTCGAAGTGCAGTACCTCGCCATCCATCCGACGCGCCGAATCGCCGACTGGTCCCCCGACATCGAGCCGACCGGCTACCCGGAGTCCTGGCTCAAGACGCTTCCCGACCGGCCATACCTGGAGCGTGTCTATCCGCCGCCCGGCCAGGATTCGCGCGAGAACGACTTCCTTCTTTACCGCGTGGACTACGACCGGATTCCGGCTGAGTGGATTGCCGACGTCGAGCCCGGGGCGTGGAGAGAACTCGTCGAAGAAGAACGCCGCCGATCCGAGGGCCGCTTCCACAAGCAGGAACCGCCCGCCCCCTGAGCCCCGGCGCGCCGTTTGCCGTCAAAGCCCGCCGCCACGCTTGTTCGCCGTTGCCGTTCACTCCGCATGCCGCACTCCGCATTGGATTGACGCACCTTGCCGCGCGCCGTACAATCTTTTCCCGCACGCGGAGAGGTGCCAGAGCGGCCGATTGGGCACGGTTGGAAACCGTGTGTACTCGCAAGAGTACCCCGGGTTCGAATCCCGGCCTCTCCGCCAAATTTTGCGTAGCAAAATTTGGCGAGACCTCGCCATCCTCGCCCAACCGGCCCACGCGAAAGGGACCGTCATGCCAATCCGACGATATTCTGTTTCCGCGGCGCTGGCGCTCGCCGCCGCCCTGTTTGCCGCCGGATGCGCGCCGAAGGCCGTCCGACAGCCGCGCACCATCGGCGCCGAAGTTCTCGGCGCCCTCACGCCTCAGGCCCTCCGCGACACCTATGCCACGCCCGCCTTCGTCGTCCGCGACACCCAGGAAGGACGCTACGTCGCCTTCCAGGACACCGACCTGGCCGACGATTCGCACGTGGACGACTCGAACCTCCTCATCTACGCCGAAGGCTCCGGCGACACCGTCGAGGCGTCGCGCTGGACGATGCACCTCCTCGCCGAAAGCCCCCACGGGTTCCCCGAGCGCCCTGACCGCCTGGTCGTCATGCTCCTGAAGTGGAGCGAGAGCCGCGACGTCGTCGCCGAACACCTCAACCGCCCCGCCCAGGTACGCGCCGCCGCCGTCCTGAACGCCATGCTCGAAATCCACCGCCGACGCCACGGGCCGGCGGGCAATGTGAGCGTCATCGGCTTCTCGGCCGGCACACGGGTGACGCAACTGGCGTTCCTCGGCCAAGTGCCCGAAGGCGAAGACACCCACCCCCAGGGCCTCGCCCACACGCAGAACATCGTCTTCCTCGGATCCTCCATGTGCCGTATGGACGAGACGCCGTTCGCCGCCATCCGCGGACGCTTTCTCTCCTTCGTCAACCCGCGCGACACGCACTACGGCGACCGCGCTCCCTACACCGCACCCGCCGGCGAAAAACTGCGAGTCATGGAGGTCCTCAAAATCGAATCCCTCCTGCGCCATCCCAACTTCGGCGCCTCCGTCATGGGTTTCCATCACCTGCCGACCATCACCAGCACCGAACAGTTCGGCGCCCTGGAGGCGGCCTCCGCATCGCCCGGCGTTCTGGAGGCCTTCCGCATGGTCAACGTCCCCGTGCCCCTCGGACTCGTCCCGTACAACCTCTTCGGCGACCCCGTCCCGAACGACGATGCCGACGACTACCTCAACCTCGCGCCAAACCACTACACGATGGTCGGCCGCGGACCCGCCGGCCGAACCGACACGCCCACCTTCAAGCAATACCGCGCCGCCGCCGAGGAGTTCGTCCACGAACAGGTCGCCGCCGCCGCCACGCGCGGAAGGCTCTATCGCTTCGACCTGGAGGCGCAACCCGTCGGCGCCAACCCCTTGAAGATCCCCAACCTCCTGCCTTGGGCGATCTTCACCCCCGCCCCCGGCAAGCAACCCCCCAAGGAGGAGACCGCCCCCGAACCCGCTCCCGAAAAAGAATCGGCGGCCCCCGAGCCGCCGCCCGATACGCCCGCCGATTGAAATCCCGCGCGCCTTTGCCCGCCTTTCACTCCGCACTCAGCCCCGTCGCCGTTCACCCGCCGCGCTTGGAGCGATTGGCCTGCCCGCCCCCACCCTCAGAGCGACCAGCCTTGGCGGAACGTGGGCGTCACGTGCTGGTTGGCGTCGGCGAAGTTTGTGAACCGCATCGCCTTGGCGTCCCACTCCAGCGTCTGCGTGGGGTAGCGGATGGCGATGGCGCCCAACAGCCCGATTTGCGTGAGCGGGCCGCCGTAGTCGTGGAAGTCGGAGCCGGCCTTTCGGCCCTCGATGATGGCGTCGCACCAGTCCGCATGATGGTTCCCGACGCGGGGGATCGTCTTCTCGGGCTGTTTGTAGGCCTTCATCTTCTCTTCGGGAATGATGCGGCACCCGCCGGCGCCGTGGCTGCCGTGCGTGATCGTGCCCTTGGTGCCGATGACGACGGCCCCGGTGCCGGGCGGGTTGCGGCCGGCCTCCAGTTCCGGCGGCCGGGGGATCCGGTTGTTGCCGTCGTACCAGACGAGCGTGACGGGCCCGCGGTTGCCCTTGGCGGAAAATTGGAACGTGATCTTCGTGGCCGGCGGATAGCACAGGGCGTGCTGGACCGGGTCGTACCCCTCGACCTCGGCCCGCACCGTGGCCGGCGCGCCCAGGTCCAGCGCCCAGAACGACGGGTCCACAATGTGGCAGACCCAGTCGCCGAGGCAGCCGGTGCCGAACGGCATCCACCCTCGCCAGTTCCACGGCGCGAAGACGGGGTTGTA
>DATKUU010000392.1:0-10081 GCA_035530455.1 Phycisphaerae bacterium
GAGGTCCAGGCGGCCCTGGCGGCCGCTCAGGACCTTGTGGCGCGGGTCCTGGAAGGGGAGGGCTGATAAATGCGAACGTTCCAGAGGATTGCGCGGTTGATTCGGCCGGCGATCGGGTTGCCGGTGTTGGCGGCCCTGGCGTTGGCGGGGCTGGTGGTGCTGGCGTTGGGATGCGGGGGCGAGGGGGAGCGCGGGGCGGCGGCCCCGTCGCCGGCGCTGGTGCCGCCCGTGGCCGACCTGCCCGTGCCGGCCGGCTTTAAGTTCAACGAGCAGGATTCCCTCGACCGCCTGGCGAGCGGGCTGCGCTTCATCCGCCACCTGTACGAGGGCAGCGCGAAGGTCCGTCAGGTGGCCGAGTTTTATCGGCGGCAGATGCCCACGGCGGGGTGGACGCTCGTCGAGGAAAGTTTTTCGAGCGGGCGCCAGCGGTTCCAGTTTGAGAAGGGCCGCGAAAGTTGCCACATCAGCATCTGGGACGATTGGGGGACGAAACTGCTGATTCAGGTCTTCCCGGCCGGAGGCAAGCCGCTGGAGCCTGAGGCGGGGTCGGGAATATGAAGAGCACTCGTCGGCACGAGTTGCAGACGAACGAACTGGCCGACTGGATCGGCCGGAACATCCAGTGGCTGAAGCCGCACGCGCGCCTCCTGGGCTGGAGCGCCGCCGTCGTGCTGCTGGCTGTGTTCGTCTTCGTCGTCCTGCCGCGGATTCACGGCGGGCCGGGGCCCGAAGCGCTGGCGGTGATGGCGTTCAACCAGACGATGGCGGTCCCGGGCGCCGACTCGCTCCGCGAGTTCCTGAAGGCCTATCCCGACTCGCCGCAGGCGCCCACCGCACGCCTCGCGCTGGGCGACCGTCTGCTGGGCGACGTGGCGACGGGCCTGGACGCAGAGAACGAGGCCGACGCCCAGGCCAAACGCGACCGCCTCCTCGCCGAGGCTCGGGACCTGTACGCCCAGGCGGCCGAGGCGGGAGGCGAGCAGGAAGGACTGGCCCGCGTCGGCCTGGCGATGATCCTACTGGCCCAGGGCCGCCTGGAGGAGGGACGAGAGGCCCTCGAAGCGATCCGCAAGGACCGGCCGAATTCTCTTGCAGCCGCCAAGGCCAAGGCGCATCTTGAAGCCTTGGCCGGCTATGAGCCGATAACCTTCTCCGACGAGCCGCTCGCCAAACCGGAGCCGGCCGGCGAAGGGAAGGAACCATCGGCCCCCGAACCGGAGGCCGAAGGAAAGGCGGACGACGCCGCCAGTGACGCCAAGCCCGAGGGATAGCCGCGCCGACGGAGCGCCAGGGTCCCGCAGGGCCGGGCTTTCTTTTTTACAGCCTGCTTAGGAGAAGGGGAGCGAGCGATGGCGGATTTGGCAGCGATGGCCGAGGCGTTGGAGAAAGGCGACCGCAACACGGTGGCGAAACTGGTCCGTGAGGCGCTCGATGCCCACACACCGCCGGAGAAGATCCTCAACGAGGGTCTGATTGTGGGCATGGAAAGCATCGGGCGAAAGTTCAAGGCCAACGAGGTCTATGTGCCGGAGGTTCTCATCGCCGCCCGCGCGATGGCCGCCGGCATGGAGATCCTGGAGCCAATCCTCGTCAAGTCCGGCATCAAGCCGCGAGGAAAAATCGTCCTCGGGACCGTCAAGCAGGACCTCCACGACATCGGCAAGAACCTGGTCGGCATGATGCTCAAAGGCGGCGGGTACCAGGTGATTGACGTCGGCGTGGACGTGGCGCCCGAAAAGTTCGTCGAGGCCACCAAGAACCAGGGGGCCGACATCGTGGCCCTCTCGGCCCTCTTGACGACCACCATGCCGAACATGAAGGCCGTCGTCCAGGCGCTGAAGGCGGCGGGACTGAAGGCCAAAACGATGATCGGCGGGGCGCCGGTGACCCAGGCCTTCGCCGACGAAATCGGAGCCGATGGCTACGCCCCCGACGCCGCCAGCGCCGTGGACCTGGCCAAGAGCCTCCTGAGCGCGGCCTAGGATCGCGCCGGGCCCTGTGCCAACCGAACGCGACACCGCCGGCAGTGAAGACGCGGCGCCGATTCCTGCGCGCGAGCCCGAAACGCTCGAGATCACGCTCCAGAGCGAGCCGCAAGAGCCGCGCCTCGACCGCTTCCTCGCCCTGCGCTGGCCCGCCCATAGCCGGGCCATGTACCAGAAACTCATCCGCGACGGGCGCGTCCTGGTGAACGACGAGCCCGTCACGAAACCCTCGGCCGAAGTGCGTCGCGGCGACCGCCTCTTCGTCACCCTCTACAAACGCCGGCCGCTCGGCATCGTCCCCGAATCCATCCCCATCGCCATCCTCTACGAGGACGAGGACCTCATCGCCGTCAACAAGGCGCCCGGCATCATTGTGCACCCCGCGCGCGGCAACCCGCACGGGACGCTGGTCAACGCCGTCGCCTACCACGCCGAGAGCCTTTCGCACGCCGGCGGTCCATGGCGGCCGGGCGTCGTCCACCGCCTCGACCGCGACACGAGCGGCGTCATCGTCTTTGCGAAGACCGACGCGGCCCACGTGAGGTTGGCGCGGCAATGGGAGGACCGCTCCATCGAGAAAGAGTACGCAGCAATCGTCGAGGGCGTCCCGGAACTCGACGCCGACGTCATCGAGCAGCCGCTCGGCAAGGACAGCCATGTCCGCACGCGCTACGCCGTCCGCCGCGACGGCACCGGCAAGGACGCCGCCAGCCATTACGAGGTCGCTGAAACGTTCGACGGCTTCGCGCTCCTCCGCGTCCGCCCCAAGACCGGACGGACCCACCAGATTCGGGTGCACCTCGCGCACATCGGCCACCGCGTCGTGGCCGACCGTCAGTACGGCAGCCGCGACAAGTTGACCCTCCAGGAGGTGGCCCGCGGCCGGGCGGAGGCCGACGAGGTGCTGCTGGCGAGGCAGGCGCTGCACGCGGCGCGGCTGGTGCTTCGGCATCCGCGCTCCGGTGAGCCGCTCGTCCTCGAAGCGCCCTTGCCCGATGACATGGCCCGCACGCTCGAGGCCCTTCGCCGCTGGCGCGCGTGAGACGCATCATCGAGTAGCGCATCGCCGATGCAACGTTCGCGCCGGATTTTGATGGGTTTCGTCTGCGGCGGCGGTTAGGATGGTGTGAGCGAATAAACGGAGGAGGCCGCGGATGGCCCTCGGCGAAGCGATGTGCAATACTCTGAAGATGGGCATGCGCAAGGAACGCGACGCCCACGATTTTTACCTCAAGGCTGCGGCCGACACGAAACACCCCCTCGGCCGGAAGATGTTCGAGCGCCTGGCCGGCGAAGAAACGAAGCACGAGCAGTTGCTTGCCTCGTGGGTGAAGGAGGGTACGTGCCCCGCGACGGGCGATCTGCCGCCCTCGGAGCCCCACGTCCTCCAGCGCGCCCGCGCCGAAAGCAAGCAGCGCGCGGGGCCCGACACCGGCGACCTGGAAGCCATTGAACTGGGCCAGGACATGGAACGCAAGGCCATCGCCTTTTACCAGGACGCTGCCGCCAAGGCCGAAGGCCAGGACGCCAAGGACCTCCTCCTGCGCCTCAAGGCCGAGGAGGATACGCACCTGGCGCTCCTGGTGGACCTGTACGAGTACCTGCGGAACCCGAACCTGTGGAGTGTGCGGGACGAGCGAGCCCATTTTGATTCTTAAACGGGCTGCGCGGGCCGGATGCGGGCCTGCGGGTTTTGCTTGCATGCCCGTCCACTCTTGTTACAATGTCCGAAAGGGCCGAAGTATGGTCACGGGACCAAGGGGCCTGAGAACCACATCGGGGTTTCGCGAAAGGAGACTGAGGATGAGGTACTTGGCACTTGTGGCGTTGATGGCGCTGCTGGTTGTACCGCTGGTCGGCTGCAAGAAGGAAGAGCCGGTTTCCACCGAGCCGACGGTGACAGAACCCGCTCCGGAGCCTGAGCCGGCGCCGGAGCCCGAGCCGGTCGAGCCGGCTGCGGAATAGCGAAGCTGGCCTTGTCGGACGAGAACAGCAGGCAGGGGCGACCGGGTGCCGCGAGGTGAGCGGGGCCCGTGTCGCCCTCTCTGCCGACGACCGGACCTGAGGTCTGACATGCCCACATGGGTCGTGACCGGCGGCGCGGGGTTCATCGGCTCCAGTTTCGTCCGTCTTGCGCTGGGCCAGCGCCCGGACCTGCGGATTATTGACCTGGACCTCCTCACCTACGCCGGAAACCTCGAAAACCTCAAGGGCGTCCCCGAGGACCGCCACTCTTTTTGCCGGGCCGACATCTGCGACCCGGACGCGATGCGCACCGCTATCCCCGACCGGGCCGACGCCCTGCTGAACTTCGCCGCCGAAACCCACGTGGACCGCTCCATCCTGGACCCCCTGGCCTTTGTCCGGACCAACGTCCTGGGGACCCAGGTGCTTCTGGACGCGGCCCGGGAAAAGGGCGTCAAACGCTTCCTCCAGGTCTCGACCGACGAGGTGTACGGCTCGCTCGGGCCGAAGGACCCGGCCTTCACCGAAGACTCGCCGCTCGTCCCCTCCAGCCCGTACGCGGCCAGCAAGGCCGCCGCCGACCTGCTGGTCCTGGCCGCCCGCCATACCTATGGCCAGGACGTTGTCATCACGCGGTGCTCCAACAACTACGGCCCGTACCAGTTCCCCGAGAAACTCATTCCCCTCGTGCTCTCCAACGCCCTGGAGGATAAGCCGCTGCCGGTCTATGGCGACGGCCGGCAGGTGCGGGACTGGATCTACACGGACGACCACTCGCGGGCGATCCTGGCGGTTGTCGAACGCGGCCGGCCGGGCGCCGTCTATAACATCGGCGCCCGCAGCGAACGCTGCAACCTGGACGTCGTCCGCGAAATCCTCCGCCAGGTCGCCAAACCCGAGTCCCTCATCCGCTTCGTCAAGGACCGTCCCGGCCACGACCGCCGCTACGCCATGGACCCCTCGCGAATCGAGGCGGAACTCGGCTGGCGGCCTGGTGTTTCCTTCGAGCAGGGCCTCGCCGACACCATCCGCTGGTACCGCGACCATGCCGACTGGTGGCGCCGCGTGAAGGACGGCTCGTACCAGCGGTTCTACGACGAGTGGTACGGCAATCGGTGAGTCCGGCGCGCACCCGGCCGGCGCGAACTTCCCTTGACTTTCCGCCCGCTTGTCTCATTCTAGTCCTATGCCGCGAGAAACCCCGCGAACCGACCAGGACCTTTCCCGCCCGCCCGTCCGCCGATACGCCGGGCCCATCGTGGATTGCCACACCCACGTTCACGCGCCCGAGGAGGCGCGGCTGCTGCTGGACGTGGCGGAGTCGTTCGGCGTGGGGGTGGTGTGCGGCGTGACGGCGCTGGAGGCGATGGAGGCGCTCCGGGAGGCGCTCGGGGATCGTTTTCGGCCGATCCTGCAGATTGAGCACGGCGAGGTCGGCCGGCCGGAGCGATTCGCGAGCGAGAACGTTCGGCGGATACTGGCCGCGCGGGCCCTCGGCGCCGTCGCCGCCAAGTTCTGGTACTCCCCGCGTTTCGTCGCCGAGACCGGCGTCGCGTTCGATCATCCCTCCCTCCATCCCATCCTGGAGACGTTGGCCGAAGTCGGCATGCCGGCCCTCGTCCACGTGGCCGACCCCGACACCTGGTTCGCCGCGCAATACGCCGACCGGGCGCGGTACGGCACGAAGGAAGAGCACCTGGCGCATCTGGAGGCGACGCTGGAGAGGTTCCCGGGGCTGAAGGTCCTCGGGGCACACTTCGGCGGCACGCCGGAGGACTTGGGGCGGCTGGGACGCCTGCTCGACCGGTATCCGAACTACCACGTGGACACAAGCGCCACCAAATGGGTGGCACGGGAACTTTCGCGCCGGCCGGCGGAAGCACGCGCGCTAGTCCTCGCCCGCGCCGACCGCATCCTGTTCGGGACCGACCTCGTGGTGTTTGCCGAGGCAACGGCCGGCGACTACGCCTCGCGCTACTGGGTCCACCGGTGGTTGTGGGAGGGCGAGGGCGTCCGGCCGTCGCCGATCCCGGACCCCTCGGCCCCTTGGCCGGACGGCCCGCGGGTCCACGGCCTGGCGCTGCCCGACGACGTGCTCGCCAAACTCTACGCGGCCAACGCCCGGCAACTCCTCGGCATCGAGGTCTGACGCCGGCGGCTTGACAAGTTCGCCCCGGCGCATAGACTATCCCATCGGGCTGCGTAGCTCAGGGGTAGAGCAGGGGACTCATAAGCCCCGTGTCGGTGGTTCAATTCCACCCGCAGCCACCAGGCTTCGAGAGCCGCTTGGCACGAAAATGAAACGGACGGCCGGTTTGACCGGCCGCCCGTTCTTTTGCGCCGGGTGCCATGCTTTCGCTTGCGAAAGCATGGTTTTGCGCCTGATGCGTCACCGATCCTGGAGGTCCTTGACCTGGTCTTCGAGCGTCTCGACCCGCTTCTTCAGCGTCTTGATCTCGCGCTTCTGCTTCTCGGTCTCTTGCCCGAGCGCGTCGTTCTCGGCCGTCAGGCGCAGCACCTCATCCTGGAGTGCGGTCTTGTCCATCTTTTCGACCTGCTCGCGGTCCTTCGGAGCGGGCGCCGATTCGTAGCCGGAGTCACCGATCACCACCAGCGGTTTGCTGGGGGCGAAGCAGCCGGCGACCAGAATGAGGAACGCCTCCAAAATCGCCACCACCCACAACATTCGATGGGCCATGCGACACCCTCTCCCTGCCCCTCCTCGCTCTCCCAGGTCCATAGGATAGCCGCGGCGGCGATCCAGTACAAGGGCCAAGTTCTTGACTTGCCTCGCGGCAGGGTGCAGACTCCTCCGCATGACCGCCGCCACTCCCATCCTGATCCTCACGGGTCAGACGGCCACGGGCAAGGAGCGCCTCGCCCTGGCGGTCGCCGAACGCGTTGGCGGCGAAATCGTCTCCGCCGACTCGATGAAGGTTTACCGCGGCATGGACATCGGGACCGCCAAGCCTTCGAGCGCCGAGCGCCGCGCCGTCGCCCACCATCTGGTGGACGTGGCCGACCTCGGTCCCGGCGCGCCGGGATTTTCGACAGCCCGCTGGGTCGAACTGGCCGATGCGGCCATCGCCGACATCGCGGCGCGCGGGCGCGTCCCGATTGTCTCCGGCGGCACAGCACTGTATCTAAAGGCCCTCCTGGAGGGCCTCTTTGAGGGTCCCGCGGCCGACGCAGCGGTCCGCGCGCATCTTACGGCCGAGGCCGAGGCGCAAGGCGCACCCGCCCTCCACGCGCGTCTCGCCCGCCTGGACCCCGAAGCGGCCGCGCGAATCCATCCGAACGATTTGCGGCGCATCATCCGGGCGCTGGAGGTCCGGGAACTGACCGGGTCGCCCATCTCGGCCCTTCAGACGCAGTGGGGCAGCCGGCGCGAACGTTACCGCCCCCTCCTCGTGGCCGTCCGGCGGTCGCCTCAGGACCTGGACCGGCGGATCGAGGCGCGCGTCCGCCGGATGGTGGAGGCGGGGTTCCTGGAGGAGGTCCGCCGACTGGCCGCCAGGCCGGGGGGCCTTGCGCTCAGCGCAAGGCAGGCGCTCGGCTACGCGGAGATGCTCGACCACCTGGCCGGCCGATTGACCTGGGAGGAAGCGGTCGAGGCGACCATCCTCCACACGCGTCAGTTTGCGCGGGCCCAGATGAAATGGCTCAAGCGGTTCGAGGGGCTCGTCTGGCTCGATGCCGGCCCGGGAACCCCGGCCGAGGAACTGGTCGGGCGCGTCGTGGACCTGTGGCGCACGCACGTTTCGGCACCGAGCGCCGGATGAAACGGGGCGGGGAGGCGGCGCGCAGCGTTGCCAGGCGCGGCTGGCAGACCTATAATCGTACGCATAAGCCTTTCTTCCGGGCGGTGAGGTCATGGCCGAACACGACTATTATGAGGTGCTCGGCGTCGGGCGCGGCGCCAGCCAGGAAGACATCCGCAAGGCCTATCGGAGGCTCGCGCGCAAATACCATCCGGACCTGAACCCGGGCGACCCGGAGGCGGAGCGCAAGTTTAAGGGACTGGGCGAGGCGTACGAGGTCCTTTCGGACGCCGAGAAGCGCAAAGCCTACGACCGGTTCGGCCGGGAGGGCGTCCGCATGGGGGCCGCCACCGGCGCCGGCCCTTCAGGATTCCGCCACACGTGGACGGGGGGCCCCGGCGAGCCGGGGTTCGACGATGTGGCGTTCGAGGCGTTCGCGGGGTCCGGCGGCCAGGCCGAGAGCCTCTTCCAGGAACTCTTCAGCCGCCTCGGCGGGCGGCGCGGGGGGACGGGCGCCCGCCGGGCCGCCGTTCACGGTCCCGACCTGGAGAGCGAAATCGAACTGCCCTTTGAGCAGGCGGTGCATGGCGTGCGGACGACGGTGATGCTGGAGCGTCCGACGGGCGACGGCCGGGCCCGGCGCGAGCGCCTGGAGGTCAAGGTTCCGCCCGGCGTGCGTGACGGCCAGCGGATCCGGCTTCGAGGCAAAGGGGCGCCGGGCGCGGGCGGGGCGCCGGCGGGCGACCTGTACCTGAAGGTTCGCGTCAAGCCTCACGCGTACTTCCGCCGCGAGGACCGCGACATCATCATGGACGTTCCCATCTCGGTGGCCGAGGCCGCACTCGGAGCGACCGTCGAGGTGCCGACCGTCCACGGCCGGACTCGGGTCCGCATCCCGCCCGGGACGTCGGGGGGTGCGCGGCTGAGGCTGAGGGGCCAGGGCCTCGCCGGTCCGAAGGGCGGCACCCCGGGGGACCAGTACTGCGTCATCCGCGTCGTGCCGCCCAGGCAACTCGACGAGCGCCAGAAGCGCCTGTTCGAGGAACTGCGCAAGGCCGAGGGACCGGGTCCGCGCCGCGGACTGGCCTGGGCCGACGCCGAAGAGTCGGCCGGCGAGAAACCCGGCGAATGACGGGGAGCGACTCATGAGCCCGCAGAGCGAGCCGGAAACCTACACGGTCCAGCAGGCGGCCGAGACCCTGGGCGTCGGCGCGGCCGACATCGAGACGTATGTGGAGGAAGGCCTGGTGGCGTCGGAGGGCGGCACGGGGGACACGATGACCTTCAGCCGAGCCCAGATGCGCCGGCTCTGGACCATCGTCACGCTGCACCGGGACCTGGGCGTCAACCTTCCGGGCGTCGCCGCCGTCCTCCAACTGAGGGAACAGTTCGAGCAGATGCGGCGCGACCTGTCCACCCTCGTCGAAATCGTCGAACGGGAACTCGGGCCGGACGTCTGGGACCGTCTCTGGCCGCAGGACCGTCCCAGGCCGGCCGCCGATATCAACATCGAGGACATTTCCGAGCGAGGCGACGCCGAGGGCGGCGCCGCCGAGACGCGCCGGCCGGGCGGAGAGGAGACCGAATCGTGAAAAGCGCCGCCGAGACTTTCCTGGCGATCTCGCCTCGCGGCGAGGGCTGGGTGTGGTGGCTCTCGCTGGTGACTGTGCTGGTCCTTGTAGGGTTGCTGGTGGCGGTCTTGAGGCGGCGCCTGCTTCACCCCATGACCCACGAACCGAGCGACACCAGCGACGCCTGGACGGAGGCCGGTCGGCGGATTCCCTTGAAGCCTGCCGACAAGGACTCCGAAGACGGGGATGCCGAATGAGCGCCTCGCCGACAGGCCGAGCGACGCTAAGGCGCCGCGAGCGGCTTCTGGCTACCGGCCAGTTCCGTGCCGTCTATGCCGCACGCGCCCGCGCCGGCGACGGACGGATCGTGGCCTATGCCCGGCCGAACGGGGGCGACGTGACGCGGCTCGGCGTGTCGGTGGGGAAGCGGTGCGGCAAAGCGGTCGCGCGCAACCGCACGAAGCGTCTTTTGCGCGAGGCGTTCCGCCGGGCCCGGGCTGATTGGCCCGCCGGCTACGACGTGGTCCTTGTGGCCGTCGGTCGCGACTACACGCTGGACGAGGTCCGCCGGAGGATCGGGGCCCTCGTGCCGGAGGCCATCCGCCGGGCGCTCGAGCGCGCGGGCGGCGAATCCGGAACGGAAGGAGCAGCGAGGTGAAGGGAGCGGCGTGGCGGGTGCTGCGGTGCCAGCCGCTGGCGCGCGGCGGCTACGACCCCGTGCCGCCGGCCGAGACGCCGGCGCCTCGTGACGGCCGCCGCTAGTCTGTGACGCCCGCCCGGGCCTTCAGTTGGTCCAGGC
>DATKUU010000393.1:0-2382 GCA_035530455.1 Phycisphaerae bacterium
GGAGTGCATGATGACCCGAGCAATACATTTTCTTCCACTCGTTCTGGCCCTGGCGCATCCGGCCGCCGCGCAGGACGATCTCGCCGCGCGCGAGGCGGCAGTCCCCGAGAACCCGCTGAAGCACGCCTATTTCGGCGAGACCCATGTCCACACGTCCTTCTCGCTCGACGCCTACATCGGCGGGGCCCGGCTCACGCCCTTCGATGCCTACCGCTTCGCCAAGGGCGACGACGTCTCGATCAACGACGTGCTGCGCAACATCGGACGGCCGCTGGACTTCGCGGCCGTGTCTGACCACGCCGAGTTCCTGGGTGAACTCCTGTCGGCACAGGTGCCCGATGCACCCGGGCATTTTCAGGAGGCGCTGGCCGAACTTCGCGGGCTGTCGGATATCGACACGCAGCGGCAGTGGTTCGGGAAGTATGTGCGGGACAACATGCGCTCCGACGCCCCCGAGCATCCGCCCTTCTACGCGGGACCGGAGACGACGCGGACGGCCTGGAAGGACATCATCGTCGCCGCCGCCGAAGAACACTACGACCCCGGCGTCTTCACGACCTTCGTCGCCTTCGAGTGGACCTCCGCGCCGAACGGCGGGAACATGCACCGCAACGTGATCTTCCGCGACACCGTCGTGCCCGACCTGCCGCTGAGCGCGCTCGACACCCAGGATGAAGAAGAACTCTGGGCGTGGATGGCGGAGCAAGAGGCGAACGGCTCCACTCTGCTGGCGATCCCGCACAATTCCAACGGCAGCAAGGGGATGATGTTCGAGCCGGTGGACAATTCCGGCAATCCGCTGACGCGCGCCTACGCCGAAACGCGCGCGAAATGGGAGCCCCTGATCGAGATGATGCAGATCAAGGGCAATTCCGAGGTCGTCGCCTCGCTCTGGCCGGCCGACGAGTTCGCCGATTTCGAGAATGCCGAAAGCCTCGGGACCTTCAGCGGCCGGAGCTTCCAGAAACAGAACTTCGTGCGCTGGGCGGTCACCAAGGGGCTTGCCTACGAAACCGAGCTCGGCGCAAACCCCTACAAGCTCGGCTTCATCGGCGGCACCGACAATCACAACGGTGCCCCCAGCGACGTCGACGAGGCGACTTACAACGGCAGTCATGGCGTGGCGGACGGAACTGTAGGGGAGCGCCGGACCGGCGAGATCGATGGCTGGGTCAAGGGCCCCGAGGCCAATCCGGGCTCGGTGGCTGGGGTCTGGGCTCCGAAGAACACCCGCGGCGCAATCTTCGACGCGATGCAGGCCCGCGAGACCTTCGTGACCTCCGGTCCGCGCATCGAGCCTCGTTTCTTCGCCGGGCTGGCTCTCGTCGATACGGACGATCCCGTCCGCATGGTGCTCGACGGTTATGCCAACGGCGTGCCGATGGGCGGGACGCTGAGCGGGCTCGACGGCGCGCCGAGCTTCACCGTGCATGCGATGAAGGACCCGATGGGCGCTAACCTCGACCGCATCCAGATCGTCAAGGGCTGGGTCGACGAGGCCGGCGAGCCGCAGGAACGGATCATCGACGTCGCGTGGTCGGACGCACGCGTGCCCGGGGCGGATGGTCGCCTTCCGGCCGTCGGCAACACCGTCGATCCCTCGACGGCCACGTATATCAACGACATCGGCGCGGCGGAACTGATCGGGCACTGGACGGACGACACCTTCGACGCGGCGAGGCCCGCCCTCTACTACGTCCGTGTGATCGAGATCCCGACCCCGCGCTGGACGACCTACGATGCGGTCCGCAATGGCCTGCCACTGCTCGAAGGCGTGCCCGTCAGCATCCAGGAACGCGCCTGGACCTCTCCCATCTGGTACACGCCGCAGAGCTAGGCCTTGGCTGGGCGGCATGTCTGCTAATGGCACCAAGCGGACGTGCTGACCGAGCCGAGTGATGTCTGCTGTTGGGGGTGAAGCGGACATGCCTGATCCGCGCGTCAGTGTCGGCTAATGACCGATGCTGTCGATAAAGTCGGCGGCGTGACCGGCTTGGCCCTCCTCGCTGCTGAGAGGCTGAGGTGGTCCTTGCCTTCGACCGCACCCCAGTTGGGTGGCGGTCTCGGCATTGGACACTAGGGACGCCACTAGCACCGGCTCTCACGCAACTGACGCGGCCGCGAGGTCTGGCGGAGGCCAGACCAGACGCAGCGCCATTGTCTTGAGGTTCTGGACAATGGCCGCGAGGTGGAACTCGTCGCGTGCGCCGGAGAGTCCGCGTAGCCGCAACCGCTCAAAGCCGTGGTGGGTCTTAAGGTGTGCAAAGCGCATCTCGACCCGCTTCCTCTCGTCACGCGACCTGGAAAACGCCTTCGTCTTCATCTGCCGGCGAGCCACATCGCGGGCATCCTCATGAAGATCGCGAGGGATCCTGCGCGCCG
>DATKUU010000394.1:0-3847 GCA_035530455.1 Phycisphaerae bacterium
GGCCATGACCATCAAGAGGGCGCCGACGGCCGTGGCCAGCGTCGCCGAAATCCCGCGCAACAGGATCACCGTGCGCAGGCGCCGGATGAGGCCCGTCAGGGAGTGGACGATGCTTTCGGGGATCGGCGCCCAGCCGTTCGGTCGCGCCTCAATCTTCTTGTCGGCGTTGTCGCGTGTCATGTCAACCCCACTTTCTTTCGGAGGATCCATTCGGCGGACGCCAGCAGGATCATCGCAAGCCATAGGGGCCAGGAGTTCCACAACACGTATTCGTGCTGCTCATATTCCACTACCGTTCCGGGTCCGAGGGCGTCGAGGACGCGTGCGGCATCGGCCGGCTCGGCGACGATGCCCTGGCTCAAGGTGGCCAGTTGGCTCATCAGGCCGCGGTCCGGCGCCAGTTCCGCCGTCTCCACCAGGAACGCCGGGTCCACGCTGAACTGCGTCCACACGGTCTGGAGACCCTCGGAGGCGAGCATGGGCTGGGCGGCAGGGGCGTCCAGTTCCACCCGGTACGTCCCCCCGGGAAGGCCCTTGACCTCCGCTTCGTACATGCCATTTGAACTCTCTACGTATTTTAACGGTTGGCGGAGGGTTTTTCCATCAGGCGAAAGGATCTTGACAGCCACGGTGTCGCTCTGGACCGGGCTGTAGTCGGTCCGGAGGATCTTGGCGCGGACTTGGACCGGCTGGCCGGTCGGGTAGCGCGTGCGGTCGGTCCCGATGCGGACGAAGTCGGTGCCGGCCGGCAACTTGTTGGCCGTCGCCCACCGCAGAATCTGGCCCCAGAGGCGGTGGTGGTACGTGTCGCCCACGCCGTACCGCAGCCGCCACGTGCTGTCGAAGCCGAGGAACAGGACACGTCCGGCGGCGACGTTGTGGAGCGCCAGGAGAGGGTTCTCGCGCTCGAAGGCCTCGCGGCGGCGGAGCGTGGCCTCATCCCCATCCTTGGGGGCATTGCCGCCCGCTTCGGAGGCGGAGGGTTTGAGAAAATCAGGCGGGGGGATCGGCACGGCATAGGCGAGGACGGTCGCCCCGGGCTTCGTCGCCGTCACGGCGTGGCGCCAGAAGATCGGCGGGAACGATTGCCAGACCTGAACGTTCTCCGTCGGGTCCACCTTCTCGCGCAGGATGGTGTGGGCCTGGCCTTCGACCGTCAGGCCGATGCGAAACACCCGTTCCGGCGACGCCAGGAAGATGCTGTCGCTGGCGTCGCACCGCACGGGGAGGATCTCGGCCAGGGGAGTGTTGCCGTAATGGTGTGGCATGAACTTGGGCCCGGAGACGACCACCAGCGTCCCGCCGCGCTGGGTTACGAACTGGGTGATGGCTTCCTGGGCCTCGGCCGGGAGCATGCTCGGCGCCACGTCGCCCAGGATGATCACGTCGAACTTGTTCCACTCCTCCTGGCTGGAGGGCAGGGCGGTGGCCTGGCTTAGCTCGGGCGGCCGGGCGGCCGACGCCGACATTGCAGGACGCGAGGGCACCTCCGCGATCCGGTCCGGATGGAACAGCACATACTGCAACTTCACCGACACGTCGCGCGTCTCGAACAGGTTCTTGATGTAGCGGAACTCCCACCGCGGCCAACCTTCAACCAGCAGCAGTTTCGTCCGGTCGTCCGTCACGCTCACCGTGGCGGGGAAGGAGTTGTTGGTCGTGAGGACCTCTTTGGGGAGCGGAGCGATCTCAACGCGGTACGCGTGGAGGCCCGCCGTGCCGGGCTGGTCCGCCAACTCGACGCGCGTCCGCAGCGAGTCCGCCGCCACGTGGATGTCCTTGGAGTCCACAGCCTTGTCGCCGTCCCAGAGGGTCACCTTGGCATCGTGTCCCGCCAGGCCGTCGAGTTTCACTTCTGCGGCGACGAGGACCTTGTCTTTGGTCGTGACGGTGTCGGGGGCCTCGAGCGCCAGAATGCTGGCGTCAATGGGGGGATTGCGGCTGCCCATGACGATCGGGCAGACGGGGGCGTGCTGGAGGCCCAGTTGCTTGGCGAGCGGCTCGACCGGAGAGGCCGTGTTGTGCCGGCCGTCGCTTACCAGGACCACCCCCGCCAGGTCTAAACCGGCCAGGTCTGTCGTCACCTTTTCGAGGGCGGCGGCGATGTTTGTCTGCAGGTGCTCGTCCAGGAGGGTGGCGGCCTGCTCGGCCGCAGCAGGTTTCTTGGCCGGGGGCGCCGTTGCGTTCGGGGCGGCGGGCGACTCGCCCGGCGCAGCCGACCGAGCATACGCCTCGCGGTCCACCTTCGTGGGCTTTGAGGCGAACGTGTAGAGGGCGACGGTGTACTTCCCGGCCAAGGCCGAGAGCAGCGGTTCGGCGGCACGCGAACCGGGCGCCTTCACCGAGGCCCCGAGCAGGAGGTCACGCGCCAGGTCGGCACGCGTCCGGGTGGCGACGGTGTCCACGCGCGCCCGGTCCTCGGGCGAGAGTGCGGCGTAGAGCAGTTCGTCGAGGGCGCGGGTGACGTCGTCGACGGCCGGGAGAACCTCCGCCAAGGCGGCCGCGGCGCCGCCGACCGCCTTCTGCAGGCTGTCGTACGCCCCCGCCAAGGCCTGGTCGTTCGGCTGGGTGAGGGTCTGGACGGCCTTCGTCAGCCTCCCCTGAACGTCATCTGTGAGCCGCTTCTTCAGATTTGCGACGGCGGCGGCGGTTTCCGGTTTTAGTGTCACGCTGCCGGTGGTAGCGGCCGCAAGGGCGGCCGTCTGCTGCTCGACGGCGGCAGCGGCTTCGCGCAGCATGGTCTGGAGGGTCTCGCGGTGGTCGGCCAGTTTGGCGGCACGGGTGCTCGGGTCGGCCTGCGCGAGCGACGCAAGCCACTCCGCCTGGGTTGCCAGCAGTTCTCTCACCTGCCGAAGCTGCGTTGCAACCTTGTCTAGGCGGTCCATCCCGTCCGAGCCCGCTGCCCCCAGCAGATTCGCCAAGGCGACCTTCTCGTCAGGGGCCATCTGCGTGTCCGGCACGTCCATCGAGGCGCTGGCATCCACCAGGACGGCGACGAAGCGTTCCTCTCGCCGCTCCTTTTCCCACTGCCATACCGGCTGCGTGAGCATGAGGATGACGAGGACAACCAGTCCGACCCGCAGGACCCCGAGGGCGAGCGCCTTGCCGCGCGATACCGTCCGCCGTTCCAGATCGAACAGGCCGAGGATAACCTCCACGGCCAGGGCGCCCAGCAGAGCCACCGGCCAAATAGACCAGTTGGTCGCCAGGACGATAACCCGCAGGAGGACCTGGGCGACGGCCAAGAGGGCGAGGAACCCGACGAGGGTGCCGGCCGCCATCAGGGCGATTTGCATCTGCCGGCCTGCGGCCCGCCGCTTGAGGCGGTGCAGGCCGACCCAGGCGACGACGCCGGCCACGGCCATCAGGATCACCACGGCCGTGGGGACGCTGGGCGGAAGGACGTAATGTTTCTGGATCGCGAGGATCATCGGGGTTTCGCGGTCGCCTCCGCCTTGGGGGCCGATGGGCTCAGGATCTCCTGCGCGTGCTGACGGAACGTCTGCATGTCGGTGAACTGCCCGCCGAAACGAACGGTCGCGTCCGAGTGGTACTTGCGGCGCGACGCGATCCATCGCGTCAGGCCGTTCTCGGCCACCAGCCCCAGTAGGAGGGCGACGGCCAGGTATTTCCAGAGTTCCTCGCCCGGGATGCCGCCGGTCACGGCCGTCGTCAGTTCGTCTGTCGTCCGTGCCCGAAACATCTCCAGGTGCTTCCGCACCTCCTCGAAGTTCATGTCGGTCAGGGCGGCGAGGCGGCTCTCCTCCGGCTCGCCGAGCATGACAAAGGGGACCCCGCCCCCCGGCGCGAGGTGGATGGCGAACGGCTTGGCGGCCGTGTCCGGCAA
>DATKUU010000395.1:0-8697 GCA_035530455.1 Phycisphaerae bacterium
CGGGGCGGTTTGTGTAAAGTGGGGGACAGTAAGCGACCGTTAGAGAGGAAAAGGAACCTCCGCGAAGGACCATGCTTTCGCGAGCGAAAGCATGGCACCCACAAGGTTAATAGTGGCGGACCACTAGGCACAACGGAACGCAGGCGCGGGAGCGGTCGCATCCCGCAGCCCATGTGTCGGAAGGAGAAGCACTTATGGCGACGCAGCCGAAAGCGGAACTCATTCAGGCCTACCAGACGCACGACGGCGACACGGGGTCGCCGGAAGTCCAGATCGCCCTGCTGACGGGGCGCATCCAGCACCTGACCGAGCACCTCAAGGGTCACCGCAAGGACCACTCGTCGCGGCGGGGCCTCCTGAAGATGGTGGGTCGGCGCGCCAGTCTCCTGAAGTACCTCCAGCAGCAGGATCGCCGCCGCTACCAGGGCGTCATCGAGCGTCTCGGCATCCGCCGGTAATACGACACGGTGTTTTCAACGCAGAGGACGCAGAGAACGCAGAGGAAGGATTGAATAACAACGGCAAAAACGGCTTCTATCACAGGAAATTGTTTGCCGTTTCCCTATTTTGCGGTTCTCTGCGTCCTCTGCGATCTCTGCGTTGAGATAGCGTTATAACGGAAGAGGCGGCGGCAAGGGAACGAACGACAGAAAACAAGAAAGGTTGGAACGGACAATGGCTATGGTGAGAATCGAAAGAGAGATCGCAGGGCGGACGCTGGTCATCGAGACCGGCCGGGTGGCGAAGCAGGCGGGCGGCAGCGCGCTGGTGCGTTACGGCGACACGGTGGTGCTGGTGACGGCAACGTCGGCGGCGCCGCGGGAAGGCATTGATTTCTTCCCTCTGACGGTCGAGTACCGGGAGTACACCTACGCCGCCGGGTAAATCCCAGGCGGGTTCTTCAAACGCGAGGGTCGGCCCTCCACCAAGGAAACCCTCACGTGCCGGATGATTGACCGGCCCATCCGGCCGCTGTTCCCCGACGGATACAACGACGAGGTCCAGGTGGTGGCGCTGGTGCTGTCGGCGGACCAGGAGAACGACCCGGACTTGCTCGCGATGATCGGAGCGAGCGCGGCGCTTGCACTTTCGCCGATCCCGTGGGACGGCCTGCTGGGCGCGGCGCGCGTGGCGCTGGTGGACGGCGAGTTCGTGCTGAACCCGACGCACACCGAGCGCGAAAAAGCGACCATGGAACTCATCGTGGCCGGCTGCGACGACCGCATCAACATGATGGAGTTCGAGGGGGCCGAGATAGCGGAAGAAAAAATCGTGGAGGCGGTGGCCTTCGCCCAGGAAAGCATCCGGACGACCCTCGAGATGCAGCGGGAACTCGTGGAGAAGTTCGGCGTCGAGAAGGCTCCTTGGGAGAAGCCGCGCGACGTCTCCGCCCTCGTGACGGAGGTCGAAAAGGGGTTCCTCAAAGACCTTCAGGCCGCCAAGCAGGTGGCCGGCAAGATCGCCCGGCAGCGCGCGACGAAGGACGTGGCCGAACGCGCCCGCGAGGCGGTCCTGGGCGTGGACCCCGAGGCGTCGGGGTGGACCGCCGCCGATTTCAAGCGGGCCTGGGGCCAAGTCGAAGACCGGCTGGTTCACCGGATGCTCATGGAAGGCCGGCGGACCGACGGGCGGAAACTGGACGACCTTCGGGCGGTGACATGTGAGGTCGGCGTCCTGCCGCGGACCCATGGGTCGGCGCTCTTCACGCGAGGCGAGACGCAGGCGCTGGTGGTGACGACGCTCGGGACGACCGAAGACCAGCAGATCATAGACGGCCTGCTGGAGGAATACCGCAAACCGTTCATGCTGCATTACAACTTCCCGCCGTTCTCGGTGGGCGAGGCGAAGATGATGCGAGGCCCGCGCCGGCGGGACATCGGGCACGGCGCTTTGGCCGAAAAGAGCATCACAGCGGTGATGCCCTCGGCCGAGGCGTTCCCCTACACGATCCGCATCGTGTCGGACATCATGGAGTCGAACGGCTCCTCGAGCATGGCGTCGGTGTGCGGGGCAACGCTTAGCCTGATGGACGCGGGCGTCCCCATCAAGCATCCTGTGGCGGGCATCTCGATCGGCCGGGTCCACGAGGGCGAGAAAGAACTTTTCCTCGTGGACATCCAGGGCGAAGAGGACCACATCGGCGACATGGATTTCAAAGTCGCGGGGACGCAGAACGGCGTGACGGGCATCCAGTTGGACCTGAAGGTCCAGGCCATCACGCTGGACACGTGCCGAAAGGCCCTCCAGAAGGCGCGCGAGGTGCGCCTGGAAATCCTGCGGACGATGCTGGAGACGATTGGAGCGCCGCGGGCGGAGATCAGCCAGCACGCGCCGCGTCTCATCCAGGTGAAGATCAACCCGGACAAGATCGGGAAAGTGATCGGCCCAGGCGGCAAGACCATCAAGGCCCTCGAGGCCGACACGGGCGCGCGGATCGAGATCGAGGACGATGGAACAGTCACGATTTCGAGCGTGGACGCCGCCGCCGCCGAACGCGCGAAAGAGGCCGTCGAAGCCCTCACCGCCGAGGTCAAGGTCGGACACATCTACACAGGCAAAGTAGTCACCATCAAGCCCTTCGGCGCGTTCATCGAGGTCATGCCGGGGACGGACAGCATGTGCCACATCTCCGAACTCGCCGATGGCTACGTCGAGAAGGTCGAGGCCGTCGTCAAGATCGGCGACACGGTCCGCGTCAAGGTCATCAGCGTGGACGACGCAGGGCGGATCAAACTCTCGCGCAAGGCCGTCCTGAAGGAGGAGGCCGGAGAGAAGAAGCCCGAGGACAAGTAGCACTCCATCGCCGCTTGTGCTTTTGCGCGGTGGGTCTTCCGCCGTAGGCCCGACTCGTCGGGACTACGGCGGACAGGCCGTGCCCACCGCGCAAAAGGGTCAAGTGGCGCTGGGGTGGTAGTAGAGGAGCGTGCGTGTCTGCGGCGGCGGCAATCGGAATCGGGGCAGTCCTCGGCCTGGCCCTGGCCGTGCCCGTCGCACTGGCCTTGTGCAAACGGGCGGAAGCGCGGGCGCGCGGCTCGGAGCGGCGGGCGCGCGAGTCGGAGCACCTGGCCTACGTCGGCACGCTGACGGGGGGCCTGGCCCACGAGATCCGAAACCCCCTGTCCACCCTCACGCTGAACCTGGAACTGTTGCGCGAAGACCTCGAGCGTCCCGGCAACCACACCGACGCGCGCGTGCTGCGGAAACTCGACACGCTCCAGCAGGAAACGCGGCGTCTGGAGCAGATTCTCGACGATTTTCTCCGCTTCGCCGGCCAGCACGAGGTGCACCTGGAGGCCGGGGACTTGAACGCCATCCTGAAGGAGGCGGTGGCGTTTTACCAGGAGCGTCTGGAGCGGGCGGGGATCCAGGTGCGGACGAGTTTCGCCGATCCCGGCGCGCCGGGACCGGCCGTCGCCCTCGACGCCGACCTGCTGAAGCAGGCCGTCAGCAACCTCGTGTTGAACGCCGAGGCCGCCATGCCCAGGGGCGGCGAGTTGATGATCTCGACCGAACGCGCCAAGGGCGGCGTGAGGATCCACGTGACGGACACGGGGGTCGGCATCCGCCCGGAGGACCTGGACAAGATCGGCCGGCCCTATTATTCTACGCGCCAAGGCGGGACGGGCCTCGGGCTCCCCACCGTCCACCGCATCGTCCGGGAACACGAGGGACGCCTGGAGATCCAGAGCGAGCCGGGCCGCGGAACGCGGTTCACGATCTGGCTCCCCGCCGCCGGAAAGACCCGTGGGACACCGACCGATGGCTGAACCCGGCGCAACTGACCGCGGCCGCGTCCTGGTGGTCGAGGACGACCGCGCCCAGGCCGAGGCCATGGCCGAAGCCCTCCGCCGCGCCGGCCACACCTGCACCGTCGTCACCGACGGCCGCCAAGCGCTGGAGCGCCTCGCAACCGATGCGTTCGACCTCGTGGTGACGGACCTCGTCATGGAAGGCGCGGACGGGATGGAGGTCCTCCGCCGCGCCAAGCAGGAGGACGCGCAGACCGAGGTCATCCTGGTGACGGGCCACGGAACGATCGAGACGGCCGTCCAGGCCATCCGCCAGGGCGCCTACGACTACATCACGAAGCCGCTGAACGTCGGCGACCTGCGGAACCGGGCGGCGAAGGCCCTGGAGCACCGGCGCCTGCTGCGGCGGACCGAGCAACTGTCGCAGCAACTCCAGGAGCGGTTCGGGTTCGAGGGGATCATCGGCCACTCGCCCGCCATGCAGCGCGTCATCCAGACCTGCCGGCAGGTCGCCCCCACCGACGCCACCATCCTTATCGAAGGCGAGAGCGGCACGGGGAAGGAACTGGTGGCCAAGGCCCTGCACAATAACTCCCTCCGCAAGGATAAGAACTTCGTGGCGCTGAACTGTGCGGCGCTGAGCGAAGGGATACTGGAGAGCGAACTTTTCGGCCACGAGAAAGGCGCCTTCACCGGCGCGGTGGCGCGCCGCCGCGGACGCTTCGAGCACGCCGACGGCGGGACGCTCTTTCTGGACGAGGTCGGCGACATGCCCGCCTCGACCCAGATTAAACTGCTGCGGGTCCTCGAGGACGGCGAGATCGTGCGGGTCGGCTCGAACGAGCCGATCCAGGTGGACGTGCGGCTCTTGAGCGCGACGAACCAGGACTTGGACGAGTTGGTGAAGCGCGGCAAGTTCCGGGAGGACCTTTACTTTCGCCTGCGCGTGGTGCGCGTCACTCTGCCTCCCCTGCGTGAGCGGCACGAGGACATTCCGCTGCTGACGGAACACTACGTGCGGCAACTGGCCGACGAACACCGCCGCCCCATCAGCGGCATCACACCCGAGGCCCAGCGCGTCCTGGCAGGCTACGACTGGCCCGGCAACATCCGGGAACTCATCAACACGCTCGAGACGATGGTGCTCCTGGCGCCGGGCGAGACACTCCAGGTCGAGGACATCCCGCCGGAGATCCAGCCGTGCCTTTCCGCCCCGACCGACGCCGCCCTGACGCCCGGCATGAGCCTCGAGGACGCCGAACGGCTGCTCATCGTTCGGACGCTCGAACGGACGGGCGGCAACCGTCAGCAGACGGCCAAGGTGCTCGGCATCGGCGAACGCACCCTCTACCGCAAGATCAAGGACTACGGGCTCGCCTAGCACACGCGACGGGCGCGCCGGAGGCGGACGATGAGCCGGCTGGGGCTGCTTGCGGCGGCGCTGGCGGCGTGCGGGCCGACCCGCACGGCGGTGCTCCGCACCCCTTCGCTCGACCGCACCTTTATCCAGCGCGTCGCTCATGTGACGATTCCCCGGGTCTGGTCCGCGATTGCACTTCCAGCGTCGGCAGGGTTTAATACGATGGTTGGATTCCAAGGTCTGGGAGCAGGGAGGATGATATGTCTCGCAATGGATGGCCTGCCAGGCGGACTCTAACGGCTGCGGTTGCTTTGCTGCTTATGGGATGCTCCCGCCCCGTTGTCAGCCCGTCTCCGAAGAGCGAGGCTTCGCTTGCCCTCGGAGCGGTTCAGCAGTTATACGGCCCCCCTGTATCCCACACGCCTCTACAGCAGTTCGTCAGCGACCCCGTTCTGGTTGATCTCAATGGAGACGATCGGAGCGAAATCATCGTGGTGTTCGGCGATGAGGGTTTGGGACTCCCCACGTTCGACCTTGAGAGCACTATAGAGAAGCCTCTGATCTGCCGAGGGTTCCTCGTCCTGACGGAGGTCAATGGGCGGGAATGGCCGCTCTTCTATTACTTCAACGAATGGCGAGCATCAATCCATCTCTCGCGCACTGCGGGGAGAGTTGGGATAGTCAAGTCGGGAGGCAAAGATGGGCAGCAGATTTTCTGGGGCTGGTGCGATGGGTATGGTGAGTGGCCTCCCAGATGGGAAACACGTTACAGAACATGGGACAAGGCACAGTCGGACTACGGACTGTGGCAGGTGTTCCCGCCCCTTTTTGCCAACTACGGCAAATAGCGTCCGCACCAAAAGCATTGCGAAGGAAAATCACCCCAGGGGTCATTTTCCGCTACGGCCGCCCTACAATACCGCGCGGCGGTTCTCCTGAACCGCCGCGATTTCAAAGGCTTTTTGGAGGGTGGCGGGTCAGGCCTGTCCGCCGTAGCCTCGGCGAAGGCGGGAGACCCGCCACCCTTTAGTTATGAAACCGGTCCCGGTCCTCGAACGGCCATCCGCCGGCCAGGAGCGCCTCGCAGAGGCGGAGGTCTTCGGCCGTTGTGATCTTCACGTTGGCCACGTCCCCGCGGACCATCATCACCTGGCCTCCGACCGCCTCGACCAGTTGGGCGTCGTCGGTCACCTTGCCGACGAGGCGTCCGCGCCGGCTGTAGGCCTGGGCGATGACCTCTCGGCGGAAGACCTGGGGCGTCTGGGCGAGCCAGAGGCGCTCGCGCGAGACCGTCCCGGCCACCACCCCGCCGTCCGCCACACGCTTCAGCGTGTGGTCCACCGGCCGGCCCACCACCGCCGCCCCGTAGTCCAGGGCGACGCGCAAGGCTTCCTCGATAATAGAGCGGCGCAGCAGAGGTCGGACGGCGTCGTGGATGACGACCAGTTCGGTCTTTCCTTCGGAGGCTTCGAGGGCGCGGGCGACGCTGTCGGCGCGTTCGTCGCCGCCCGCGAGGAAGGCGAGGCGGCGCCCCGCGCCCGCGGCGCCGGCGAACGAGTCGCGCGCCCAGGCGACCACGTCGGCTGGAACGGGCACCAGAACCTCGACGACATTTTCAACGGCGGCGAAGGCAGCCAGCGTGTGGGCCAGGACCGGCCGGCCCGCCAGGATCGCGAACACCTTCGTCGCCGACGGTTCGGCCGAACCGGAGCGCGCGCGCCCGGCCGAAGCGGCAAACCGCTTGCCTTGGCCTGCGGCCGGCAGAATAACCGTCGCGGTCGGCATGAAGAGTTTCCCTATCGGCTCATCCGCGCGCGCCGGCGCCACCGGGTTTGCGCCGGCCTGGGCCGTCGGAGATCGGCTCAATCCGGCCGAAAACCATCCGCCCCGCGCTGGTCGGCAGGACGCTGGTAACGGTGATGGTGACGGTCCGGCCGATCGCCCCCTCGCCATCCTCCACCACAACCATCGTCCCGTCGTCCAGGTAGCCGACGCCCTGGCCGGCCTCCTGGCCGGCTTTCAGGACGGCGACTTCGAGCGTCTCGCCCGGCAGGAAGGCCGGCTTCAGCGCCTCGGCCAGGTCGTTCAGGTTGATGACCTCCACGCCGCTCACCTGTGCCACCTTGTTGAGGTTGAAGTCGTTGGTGATGATGCGTCCGGCGGCGTGGGCGGCCATGGCAACGAGCCTCTGGTCCACGCCCTCGCCCGCCTGGGCGGGAACGGGGCTTTCCTTGATGCGGATGTCCATGTGGGGCATGGACTGCAGGCGGTTCAGGATGTCGAGGCCGCGGCGGCCACGGTTGCGCTTCAGGCGGTCGGTCGAGTCGGCCACCGACTGGAGTTCCGTGAGGACGAACTTCGGGATGACGAGGGGGGCGTCGAAGAATCGCGTTTCGGCGATGTCGGCGATGCGTCCGTCAATGATGGCGCTGGTGTCCAGGAGCACCGGCCGGCCGCCCTTCTGCTGCTTGGCAAACTCGATGTAGGGGATGATGAAGCGGAAGTCGTCCTTCGTCTGGAGGATGAGCGAGATGGCCAGGTAGGAGGTGACGACGGCGATGCCGACTTTGGCGGCGTCCTTCGCCTCCGCCCCTTTGATCCAATCCGACATGTCCACAACCGGTCCCAGGATCGCCGCCACCACCAGACCCACAACCAGACCGAAGAAAACGGCCGAGATAATGCCGATGTTCTTCCGCCGAAACACCAAGTCCAGCACAATGACCACGACCGCGCCGCCCATGAACGCGAGCATGTAGGTAAGTTCCCAACCCGGGCCGACAAGCCGACCGGACGCATACCCGATTGCCGCCGTCGCCAAGAAAAAGATCAGCCGAATGATGACCAGAAGCATGATCCACCTCCCATAATCCAAGGAACCCGAAATGCATCATAATACGGGCCCGATTATAGCCGGCGCCCGCCCGGCCCGCAAGTGCGCCGCCGAGCAGTGCACCGCCGAGCGCTCACCGCGCCACGCGCCGGTCGAGAAGCGCGGCCCTACCGCCGGCCGAGGACCTTCGGCTCGTATGGATGGTTGCGCTTCCGGTCCACCGTGACCTTCTCGATGCGGTCGCCCTGCCGGATGGCGTCCACAACCTCCATGCCTTCGACCACTCGGCCGAAGACGGCGTGCTTTCCGTCCAGGTGGGGGCACGGGACGTGGGTGATGAAGAACTGGCTGCCGCCGGTGTTCGGGCCGGCGTTGGCCATCGAAATGACGCCGCGCTCGTGCCGGAGGCGCGGGCTGAACTCGTCGGCGATGACGTATCCCGGACCGCCGCTTCCCGTACCCGTCGGGTCGCCGCCCTGGATCATGAAGTCCGCGATGACCCGGTGGAACACGACGCCGTCGTAGAACCCCTTCTCGGCCAGATTGATGAAGTTGGCGACGGTGTTGGGTGCGTCGTCCTCCGCCAGTTCCAGGACGATGCGTCCGCGGCTCGTCTGGAGGGTGACGCGCGGCTCCGGTTCGGTCGGAGGCCTTTGGTCCGGCGCCCCGCCCGGCCCGGGACCGCTCGCCTTACATCCCTCGACGACACTCGCCGCCAAGAGGGCCAGAACCGCCAGACATGCGACCGTCGCGTG
>DATKUU010000396.1:0-2593 GCA_035530455.1 Phycisphaerae bacterium
GCTGGCCGACAACCTCAGCTAAGTCGCCAAGACAATCCCCTAAAACATTGATGGCCGTGTCCCGATCTGCGAAGACTATACCGCCAACTTTCTCACGAACGCGCGTAAGAATCTGCTCGGACGTCGTGTCTCTGTTCATAGCTTGCTCTTCCGTCATGTCCGCACCAGCCGATCGCGCGAGGTGCGCCGCTGCCCTGCCATGCTCACCCCTCCCCGCGCTCGACCCGGATCGGGTGTGCGGCCATGACCAACTGGTCCGCCCACTCGCCCACCTCATCCGCGTCAACCTCGTCGAACTCTCGGATCGTCTTCACCATCGCCGCCCGGATGCGGTCGCACGCGGCCCGCAGCAGGGCCAGTTCATCTGTGTCACTCATCCCACCCCTCCCGGTCATCCCACACGCGCCCACAGCGGGGGTGCCGGCAGCGCCACAGATGCGGGGCGATCCGGCGCATCCCCAGACAGCCGACCAGTCCGTGCCACCACCAGGTCCAGTTCATGCTGCCCTCACGAACGCTGCGCGGGGCTGGGACACCGGGGGATGCCCAGCCGGGTGGTGTTCGTCTAGATAGCCCCATGAACGCGATTCCAGCTTCGCCATGAGCCTTGTCAAGTCCACCCGCCGCCCCATGCGGCCCGCGCAGCGCCTTGCCACCTTACCGCACCCCCAGGCGCTCGGCCAGCGCGGCCGTCCGGGCCACGTCCGCCCGCACATGCGCCTCGACCTGGTCCCACTCACCGGCCGCTACCAGGTCGCCAATGTCCTTGCCGGCACAGTCATCCTCCGGCACGTCCACCCCGAGCAGCCGACAGTACGCCTTCAGCGACTTCCAGCGGTGCTGGTCCTCGGACCAGTCACAGGTTAGTTTCTGCATCAGGTCCACGTAACTTCTGGAGCGGTAGCGGTTGAAGTCGATCGTGTGCGGTGTCACGCCGAGGATCCAGCTCCGAATGACCATGACCCGTAGATCGAAATCCACCCGAAACCCGCAGATACTGTCGTTGCCGATCCAGTCCCACGCGGACGCCAACGCCAGAGTTTCGTTCCCGCCCAATCCGTCGTGCCAGCCCCACTCGACGCCCTGGCTGTCCTGCCCCCAGATGGCCACGATGCGATTAGTGTACGGGTCCAGCGCCCCCTCGTCTAGCCGGGCCGCTTCCTTCTCCGCGATGTTGGCGGCAATCTTGTCGGCCGCTTTGATGTTGCGGTTGGCCCGCACGGGATCGAGCAGCGCCACCCGCTCGGGGACGACGATTGACTCCAGATCAATGTACTTCACGCTGTTCCCCTCCTAGAACGGAGCCTCGTCGTCCTCGAACTCGGAGGTCGGGACCGGCGGCGGCACGGGCTTGGCCGGTACCCCCGGATGATCCACGCGGATGGCATCGACCCGCTTGCCCTGGTAGTCCACCTTGCAACTGTAGAGCACCAGTTTGGTGCCGGCCCAGTTGTCCATCTCATCGTCGCCGGCAATCTCCGCGATCATGTTGGCGTTGGTCACGTTCAGGACCAATCCGAGTTCCTTGCCCTTGAAATAGACCACGGGCTTGGTGTCCTCGCCCACGGTTTCCGCCACCACGCGGTCAATGGTCACGCCGACGCGCTTGCCCAGGATGTTCGCCGCCTTCAGATACGATCCCGTGAACGCTTCTCCTACCTTCATGCTGTCCTCCCAGGCCGAGGTCTTCGGCCACGTCTACGGCCAGGGCCGCGATGCCCAGCGCCGCGAGGCGGTGGGGATTCGGGGCCATTTCCCAGCGGGCACGTCCGCCCATCAGCAGGACGGCGATGTCCTGCGCGAGGCTCTGCGGGTCCATTACTGCCACCCCTTGCTCTCCGCGAGACAGTGGATGCAGCGCAGCCACCGGCGGCCATTCTCGGCCACATGAATCCACTCATGGTCTTCACAGCCCAGCGCCCGCAGGCGTGAGCGCAGCCAGCGCCACATCACGCCCCCTCCGGCACATAGCCAGGAATGGCCCGGAGACGCAAGAGATAGGCCGCCCGTGCCGGGGCCACGGCCGCCTGATAGGCCGCCTCTGCCGGGGCCACAGCAGAGGCGGTCTCTTGCACCAGGGCTTCCCACCGAGGTCGGTCCTCGTCCCACCAAGCCGGCGTCGAGGTTTCATCCACGCGCAGGGGCGCCCAGCCCTCTGCGGCCGGCACCAGTTCCACGCGCACCCAATGACGAAGATGCGTAGACGTGTCACGCAGGTGGACTCGGGCGATAATCGTCTCGTGCGAATCGTCTTCAGTGAACAGGCACCGGCCGTCCCGCGTCACGATCCCGCTGAAGAATTGACACATCACGCCCCCCCCGCGAGATACCAGGCGACCAGCGTGCCCAGCACCACCGCGACCACCAGCCGGGCCACCCACGGCCACACCTGCTGGCAATGCTGGATCTCGGCCAACTCGGCCTCCCAGTCCTGCTCCAGAGACGCCTTCCGCACGCGCTGGTCATCCATCGCCCGACGCAGGCGCCGCTCCAGGTCAAACTGATACGGGTTCATGGCTGATCCTCCTCGAAGAGACACCCTACCAGCGCACGGAACCGCTGTCGCTGTGCGACCTTGGCAGCGGCCCCGGCA
>DATKUU010000397.1:0-12165 GCA_035530455.1 Phycisphaerae bacterium
ACGCCGTGGCCGACGGCATCCACCGGCTGCTGTTCGGTTCGCCCAGCGGCCCCGCGCCGCCCCCGCCGCCCTCGGACCCCGGCCAACTCGTCCTGGCCTTCGCTAAACCGCCCACGTGAGAAAGCGTGGGGAAACTCCTGGTCACCTTCCCTGTTGCTGCGCCGGACCCGGCCGCTTACAATCATCCCCGACGAACGTGCCGAACGGAGAACAGCCATGGCCAAGCAACACGTGGGCGTGTGTCCCGGCATCTTCGACCCCGTGACCCTCGGGCACCTGGACATCATCCGGCGGGGGACGGCCCTGTTTGACCGGCTCATCGTCGCCGTCGCGACGAACCCGGACAAGCAGCCGCTCTTCTCGGCCGAGGAGCGGACGCGCTTGGTCCGCGAGGCCGTCGCCGACATCCCCGGCGTCGTCGTGGACGCCTACGAGGGCCTGACGGTCGAGTTCGTCCGCCGCCACGGCGCGTCGGTCATCCTGCGCGGCCTGCGGCAGCACTCGGACTTCGAGTACGAGTACCAGTTGGCCCTGACGAACCGGACGATTGCGGGCGTCGAGACGGTGTTCGTGATGGCGGATGAGAAGGTGGCCTACATTTCCTCGCGCCTCGTGCGGGAAGTGGCGTCACTCGGTGGCGACGTCTCGAACCTCGTCCCGCCGAAGATCGTCAAGGCGCTTCGGAAGAAACTCTCGCCGGCGTGAAAATGTGGCCGCTCCGCGGACTGCTTGAACCATTGTGAAGGGAATACCATGCGTTCCTGGGTCAAGCCTTTCGGACTGGTGCTGGTCGCCGCTATCCTGATGGGAGTCTCCTTTGTCGCCGGCGCCGTGCTTCAACCGACCTCGATTCTCAAAACGTGGATCTGCATGACAGAGCGGAACGCCGCGCGGAAACAGATCCGATTGGGCCAGATGCTCCGGCAAGGAATGAGTCCCGAGGAAGTCAAGGCGATTCTGGGCAACCCTAGCAGAGCCGAAGACGTAGGCAGCGAAAGCCGGCGAGAAGGGGTTCGCTGGCATTACTCTTGGGGCGGCTGCGCCGGTAGCGGTCTCATCATCGAATTCCGCCATCTCGGGCCACCCGGCTTCAATCTTTCCTCTCGGCTCTGCTATGCCCACATTGAAAGTGGTGCGCTGCACTTTTTCCCGGATACGGACCCCAAGTACTTTACGATCGGAAGGCCCCTGGCAAGTCGCTGAGTTGCAGAGGCCGGACAGGGTGGATGGAAGTCGGCGGCTGCGCCGTCGCGCCGTTCATTCCGAAATCCGCAATCCGCAATCGGATTACGCCGTGCCGAAGCCGCGCGCCGCGATGGAAAGCGGCTATTCGTAATGCGTCCACATGCGGATGACTTTGACGGTTTTTGATTCCTTGATGAGCAGAAATTCCTACGGGCCTCCGTGGCCGCCAATTTTCTCATCTCGCACCCATCCAGAAACCTGCATGATATCGGCCAGCACGATAGAAACCAGATAAGGCGACGGCCGCCGCGAAGAGCCCGGGGCGGCTTCAAGGGGGTGGCATGGGCGGCTCGTCCGCCCGTGCTGCGTGCCATTCCGGATGCACTGGCGGGCAAGCCGCCAGTGCCACCCATCAAGTTAGCAGGGACGGAGCGCTACGCCGTGCCGAAGCCGCGCTCGGCCGCCTGGACCGCCAAAAGCAGCGCCCGGGCCTTGCTCAGCGTCTCCTCGTACTCGCGTTCGGGAACGCTGTCGGCCACGATACCCGCGCCCGCCTGGACGTCAATCACGCCGCCCGAAAGAACCATCGTCCGTAGCGCGATGCACGTGTCCAGGTTCCCCGAGTAGTCCACGTATCCGACGGCCCCGGCGTAGGGCCCGCGCTTGGTCGGCTCGAGCTGGTCAATGATCTCCATCGCGCGGACCTTCGGCGCCCCCGAAACCGTTCCAGCCGGCAGGCTCACGCGCAGCGCATCGAGCGCCGTGCACCCCTCGCGCAGGCGTCCCGTCACGTTCGAGACGATGTGCATGACGTGGCTGTAGCGCTCGACGTGCATCACGTCGGAGAGGCGGTCGGTGTCATACTCGGCGACGCGTCCGACGTCGTTCCGCGCCAGGTCCACGAGCATGACGTGCTCGGCCCGTTCCTTCGGGTCCGCCAGGAGTTCCTGTTCCAGGCGTTTATCTTCCTCGGCGTCCGATCCGCGCGGGCGGGTGCCCGCCAGGGGGCGGCTCGTAATCAGCCCGTCCTCGACGCGGACCATAATCTCCGGGCTCGAGCCCACAAGCGTCACGTCCTTCGTTTTCAGATAGAACATGAACGGGCTCGGGTTGATGACCCGCAGGGCGCGGTACACGTCCATGGGGTCGGCGCGCGACTCGACGCGCAGGCGCTGCGACAGAACCACCTGGAAGATGTCACCCGCACGGATGTATTCCTTGCACACCTCGACGGCCCGGAGGAAATCGGCGCGCTCGAAGTTGGACTTGAACGGCACCTGGACCGCCTCGCAGCGGACCATGTCCTCGATGCGCAGCGGCACAGGGCGCCGAAGGCGCTCGCACACCGCATCAATGTGCCGGCATGCGGCATCGTAGGCCTGCTTCGGATCCTCGTCGCCCACGAGCGCGTTCGAGACAACCATCATCGTTTTCTGCACGTGGTCGAAGATGACCATCGTGTCGTAGAAGCCGAAGACCATGTCCGGCAGGTTTCGGTCGTCCTTGGGGCAGTTCGGCAGGCGCTCGTAATGGCGGATGATGTCGTAGCCCGCGTAGCCGACCGCGCCCCCGGCGAATCGCGGCAGCGGGCCATGGTGCACCACCTTGTGGGCCGCCAGGCACTCGGCCAGGCGCGCCAGCGGGTCATCGCACTCGGTCCGCGTCACCTGGTCGCCGCGGGCGATCTCGACCCTGCGCCCCGTCGCGCGGAACGTCATTCGCGGCCGGACGCCGAGAAAGGTGTACCGCGCCACCCGCTCCAGACCGACGATGCTTTCCAGGAGGAACCCCTCTTCGCCTTCGCCGAGGAGTTTGCGGAACGCCAGGACCGGCGTCAGATGGTCCGCCAGGAGCGTCCGATAGACGGGGATGGTGTTGCCCTCGCGGGCCATCGCCAGGAACTCTTCGCGTGTCGGCTCGTACATGTATGACTCCACATCGCTAAGCCGCAAGCCGCTCGCGGCTTAGCGGCAGTATAGCAATCACCCGCCGGTGCGTCACGCATCTTGCGTCGGCGGTTCGGTCGGTTCGGGGGTCTCGGGCGGCGCGCCCGTGAAGGCGTGCATCCGCGCCAGTTCCCCGTAGCAGACGAGGCGGTCGCCCGGCCGGATGCGCTCGTGCGCCGACGGCGTGGGCAACACGTCCTCGCCGCGACGAATCGCCAGGACCAGCAGGCCCGCTTCCCGGAGGTGCGAATCGGCCAGGTTCTTTCCGGCGCAAGGCGAGGCGGCATCCACCAGAACCTCCGCCACGCCATGACCCTCCGCCAGCGCCAGCACCTCGGAGACCGGCCGCTGGCGGATCCGCAGGCTCCGCGTCAGCCGGTCGGTCACCCAGCGGCTCCACCGCTGCGTCAGGCCGCGCGACCGCAGCACCAGGTACAGCGCGATCGCCCCGCCGACCGGCACGACCACCGTCACGACCAGGTCGGGCCACCGTTCGGCCAGGCCCTCGGAGACGATCCGCGAGAGCGTCGTGAACGAACCGACCAGAAGGCTGATGAGGGTCACGATAATCACGTTGCCGAAAACCATCAGGAACCCGACGATTCTCCGCCGCCGGGGATCCGCCATGACAAGTTCCGACTCGCGGGTCGTAAAACCGGTTCCCGTGACGGCCGAGAGGGCCTGAAATTGGGCGCGCGGGTCGTCCAGGCCTGTGAGCCTGAGGGCGATGGCCCCCGCCTTGACGACCAAGACCGTCAGGCCCACGACAATGAGCACCAGAACGATGAGCGGAACGGAGATGACCCACATGCGATGCCCTCCCGAATCGGGATTCGCTGTCAGCCGACACTATAGCCGCGCCGGGGCGACAAATCAACCGGCGCGAGCCGCAGGTGTGGCCGTCTTTTGTGGCAAAGGGCCAAGGCGCCTCTCAAGACCTGGGGGTGGCACTGGTCCCGGCGCGCCGGGACCCGCCAGTGCATCGCTCCAACTGCCGCGCACTGGTGGACAAGCCACCAGTGCCACCCGGCCCTGTTGAATCAGACGGCTTACGGGAAGTTGTCGGCCGGTTGCCACAAAATGCGGCCACACCCTCGGCCGCGGGGCTCGCATTTTTTCCTTGCCGCCGGGGCCTAAGTCGGGCAAGGTTCCCGCGTGAAAGCGGCGACCGTCCGATAACCCGCGACTTTGCTTCAAGGAGGCTCTTTCCCCATGCCGATAATGCTTCTGGTCCGACGGAAGGTGGGCTGTGAGGACCTTCCCCTGCCCCGATACATGAGCGAGGCGGCGGCGGGGATGGACGTGTGCGCGGCCGTGGACGAACCCCTCGAGATCGCGCCGGGCGACGTGAAACTCGTCCCGACGGGCCTCTTCGTGGCGGTGCCCGAGGGGTGCGAGGTCCAGGTGCGGCCGAGGAGCGGCCTGGCCCTGAAGCACGGCCTGGTGGTGGTGAACTCGCCCGGCACGATTGACGCCGATTACCGCGGCGAGGTGGGCGTCATCCTGGGGAACATCGGACGCCGGGCGGTCGAGATTACTCGCGGCATGCGGATCGCGCAGTTGGTGGTGGCGTCGGTCGCGCGGGCCGAGGTTCGCCTGGTGGACGAGTTGCCGGATAGCCGTCGCGGCGACGGAGGGTTCGGCTCGAGCGGCACGCACTGAGCGTCTCCCGGGCCGAAGCGCCGAACGAGAAGCGCCGGACCGGAAGCGAGGGTCGCGTGGAACGCATCAGCCTGGGCCGAAAAGTCGCCGCCGTCCTCACCTTCTTCGCCGGCCTGTTCCTGGTCACGAGCGTCCTGTCGTTCAGCCCGGCGGATCCGCCTTCGACCAGCCATTGGCCGCCCAATAGCCCCGCGGGCAACTGGTGCGGGCCCGTGGGGGCGCACCTCGCGTATTACCTTTTCTGGTCGCTGGGCGACGGGGCCTATCCGCTGATTCTGTTCGTTCTGGCGGCGGCGCTCCTGTGGCTCTCGCGCAAAGGCGTCCCCGACAAGATCTTCCGCATCGTCGCCGCCGCGCTCCTGGTGGTCACGGTTTCCGTCATGTCGGCGATGATCAAGGTGGACGCGCGCCTGCCGGAATCGAACGGAGGCGTCCTGGGCCTTTCCATCTGGCGGTTCCTCGAGCCCGCGCTCGGAACGTTCGGAACGGTCCTCTTTCTCGTTCCCGTGGGGCTCGTGGCCCTGCTGCTTCTGACGGACACGTGGCTCGTCATTCCGCCGGTCGCGGTATGGCGCTTCGTCCAGTGGCTGCACCATCGGGCCGAGGTGCCGGTGCGGAGACTGGCGTCGGCGGCGGTGAGCGTCGTGCGTCCTGCGTCGGCGGCCGCCGTCGCCGACCGCTCTCCCGATTCTCCGATCGTCCGTCCGGCCCGCCGCGCAAGACGCGCCGAACCGCAAGCCGAGCCGTCCCAGGCCGAGGACGCCGAGAAGTCCGCGCCGGCCCCGCCGTCCCGGCCGGTCGTCATCCGCCAGTCGCAGCGCTCGACCGAGGCCCAGAAGGAAGACGAGGAGTTTTCGTTCACCCCCCTGCCCTCCACGCCCCGCAACCAGGAGTATCAACTGCCGCCCACCGACCTCTTGGAGGAGGCGGTGCTCATCGAGGACGCCGACCAGGAGACGCGCGTGCGCGGGCAGGCGGAGGTGCTGACGCAGACGCTGCAGGAGTTCGGCATCGAGGCCCGCGTCGTGGCCATCGAGACGGGGCCGGTCATCACGCAGTATGAAGTCGCGCTGGCGCCGGGCGTGAAGGTCGGCAAGGTCATCGGCCTGTCGGACGACCTGGCGATCGCGCTGCGGTCGCCGAACGTCCGCATCGTCGCGCCGCTGGCCGGCAAGGACACGATCGGCGTCGAGGTGCCGAACACCAGCCGCCGCATCGTGCGCTTCAAGGAAATCCTGCTCGGGGCCCGCGAGGCGGCCGGCCGGATGGGCCTGCCCCTGTTCCTCGGAAAGGACGCCACCGGCGAGCCGCTCCTGAAGGACCTCGCCTCCATGCCGCACCTCCTGATTGCCGGCACGACGGGTTCCGGCAAGAGCGTGTGCCTGAACGCCATCATCATGTCGCTCATCTATACGCGCACCCCCGACGACCTGAAACTGGTGCTGATTGACCCGAAGATGGTGGAACTGTCGGTCTTCGGCCGGCTGCCGCACCTCCTGTGCCCCGTCGTCAACGACATGCGCAAGGCGGAGGCGATCCTGGCCTGGCTCGTGGAGAAGATGGACGAGCGGTATCGGTTGCTGTCGCAGGCGGGGGCCCGGAACATCGGCCAATACAACCGCCTCTCGCGCGACGAGATCATCCAGCACTTCGGCGCCCAAACCGAGGAGCAGCAGGCACGGCTCATCTACCACATGCCGCACATCGTCGTCATCGTGGACGAACTGGCCGACCTCATGATGGTCGCCGCCAAGGAAGTCGAGATGCACGTGACGCGCCTGTCGCAGAAGTCGCGCGCGGTCGGCATCCACCTGGTGATGGCCACCCAGCGGCCGAGCGTGGACGTCCTGACCGGCCTGATCAAGTCGAACCTGCCCATCCGCGTCTCGTTCCAGGTGGCGACGCGCGTGGACTCGCGCACCATCCTCGATTCGATGGGGGCCGAGAAACTCCTCGGCGCCGGCGACATGCTCTTCATGACCCCCGGTGCCCACAAGTTCGTCCGCGCCCAGGGCGCCTTCGTCAGCGAAAAGGAAATCCAGGCCATCCTCGACTTCGTCACGAAAAAGGCCGAGCCCGCCTTCCACCGGGAACTCGTCCAACTGAAGGCCGAGCCCGAGCCCGGCCAGGAGACCGAGGACGACGTCTTCGCCCACGGCTCCGACGACGACCTCTACGACCAGTCCGTCGAAATCGTCCTGATGAACGAGCGCGGCAGCGTCAGCCTGCTCCAGCGCCGCCTCGGCATCGGCTACGGGCGGGCCGCTCGACTCATTGACCAGATGGCGGAGGACGGCATCGTCGGAAACTACGCCGGCAGCCAGGCGCGCGAATGCCTCGTGACGCTCGAAGAGTGGGAAGCGATGAAGAAACGCAGCGCCCCGGCCCATGCGGCCGCTCGCGCCCCGGCCGACGAAACCGACCAGGAAGACGACGAGCCGCCCGAAGATTAGGGTCCCCGATACGCAAGGCCGCGCCTGCGGGCGCGCCTTCGACTCCGGAGCCGCGCGTGACCCCTACCGCGGCTCCGGCTTATCACTTCGATGCAGTCACTTTGATGACAAGGTACAGGACGCCGGTCTTATCGCCCTGCGGTGCAGCGGCCCCGGCCACAATGACCTGCTTGTCCAGCGGCACACGGATCGTTGTGCGAAACTTTTGTTCATCGCATTCGGGCAGTTCCAGATTTGCCGTGGAGGATGCCGTCCCTTCGGCCGCCCCTTTTCCGATGGACAACGGGAAGTCTCGCGCCTTCATTCCCACCGTCTGGCACCGAATGTCCACCGTTGCCGTCTTGCCGTCCGTCGCCAGGGTCGGGCTGACTTGGAATACCAGCCCCGTGGGGATAGATCCCATTACCGGACTAACATCCCCCGATTTCTCGTCAATCTCCACATCAGCCACATACGTCGTGACAAGGCTCCGGGCCACATGAACCGTCTGCCCCGAGAAGCACGAAAGTTGTACCCCATAGATCACCTTGGCGCCGGCCTTTTCGAGCGCCGCGGCCGTCACCTCGGGCGGGGAACTTTTCGATGCCCCGTCCAGCAGGGCTGCCGCCTGCGACCCATCCATCTCGACCCAATCGCCATGCACGGTCATAACCGCGCGATTCGTCTTATCCTCCAGGCCTTTCAGCAGGGCCTCCACCTTCTGATGACCGGCGGCTGTCTGTGTGATGATGAGGCAATTGCCGAGACAATCCATCGCAGCCGGTCCGCCCTCGTCGCTCCAGGGGGCCACGGCGGGGTCGGCCATGCTGTTGACGCTGCGTTTGATGATGTCCACGTGTTCCGCCCAGCCGATGCCAGACACCTCCGCGGCGCGAGCGTTGCCGCAGAGGATATCGTTGAACGCGTCCTCCGCCCCCGCCACGTCCCCCACGAGGAATCGAACTGTGCACGGGTAATTCTCGACCGGCACCAGCAGTGCGGAGATATCATACGTGCGCAGAATGAGCACCGGGACTTTTGAGTCGTCGGATTCTTCGTCGGCGGCCCAGGCCTGTACGACAAGGACCGCCGCCACAACCGCTCCAACCACAGCCAACCATTGGAATCTCCGTATCGCCGCCATGACAGGCCTCCTTTCGGACCCACACCTGCGTGCGATTATACTGCTGGAAAGGGCGAGGGCAAAACCTATAATATCGGCCTTTCGAGCGCGGACTCGCGGAGAAGCCAATGGAGATTCACTCCTTCGTCCTCGGCGGGTACGGCGTCTCGGCGTACGTCGTGACGGCCGGCGAGCGGAACGTCCCGCCGGGAGCGGTGATGATCGTGGACGCCCCGGAGGGCGCCGAAGCGCTCATCGCCCACTGCGACGCGCGCGGACTCGTGCCGAAGATGCTGGTCGACACGCACGGCCATGCCGACCACATCTACTGCAACAAGATGCTAAAGGAGCGCTGGCCGGCGATGCAAATCGCCGTCGGCGCGGCCGACGCGAAACTCCTGGCGAGCCCCCTGCGGAACCTCTCGGCGCTCATGGGCGCCTGGGTCAAGAGCCCGCCGCCCGACCGCCTGCTCGCGGACGGCGACCGCGTCGAACTCGGGTCAGCTTCGTTCGAAGTGCTTGCGACGCCCGGCCACACGAAGGGCGGCATCAGCCTGTTCTCGACGGACGGGCCCGACGGGCGGCCCGTGGTCTTCACGGGCGACACGCTCTTCGCCGGCGGCATCGGCCGGACCGACTTCCCCGGCGGAAGTCACGAGACGCTTCTGGAATCCATCCGTGGGAGGCTGCTGGCGCTTCCGCCGGAGACGCTTGTTTATCCCGGCCACGGCCCGGCTTCAACCATCGGAGAAGAGGCTCGAACGAACCCGTTTTTGTGAAGGGACACGCGGCGCGGCACTCAGGCGACCCCGCCGGAGGGGGTTGATGCCCGCGCCGATTTCGCATAACGCACGTGCCGGACGATGGTCACAATCAGAACGACCGCGCCCGCCACAAAGGCCAGGCCGGCGATGCTGATGCCGGCACACACCCCGCCGACCGCGCCCAGCACGGACCCGAACAGCCCCTTGTCAATCAGCACCACGGCTTCTTCGTCGGAATCGACACGGACCACATAAGTCCCTGGCGTGTCAACCTTGAAGGCACACACAGCCGCTCCTTTGTGCGAACCCAAACTGTAGGTCATCTGCGTCGCCGGCAGGACGGGGACGTCTGTTCCGTCATCCTTCCGGGTGACCGCGCAGTGCAGAGCGACGGAGTCCTCTGCCTGCCAATACGCCTTACCCCCGAAGTCGCTCCTGTACTCATGAAAAACGGTGTAGGCGCCGGGCTCGTCGCACTCGATCTCCTGCGTTCCCGGCACCACCATCCGAACGGCATTCTCCCCGACGCCCGAGATGGCGAAGTAGCCTATCCCAAAGGCGGCGGCCATGCCGGCCGCCCAGAGCAGCGGACCAAGGACCCAAAAGAACCAACCCGGTTTCTTCGGCGCGCCAGCCATCGGATTACCCTCCTCATGGAGCCGCACACCCTCATCATGAATCGGCCCGAAGAGTTGTCAAGAAGAATGCCCGCTGACCGACCGCGAGGCCCGGCGACAAAAGGAGCGCGGTCCCAAGCGGGCCGCGCTCTAGCACCAGAAGGCCGGCTGGGCCGACCTACGGCGTTTCGTCCTTCACCACCACAAGATTGTCCACGAGGACGCGGGCGCCGCTGATTTGAACGCCCGCCAGCCCGCCGACGAGCGGCGGACCGCCGGCCTGGCCCGTATCGGTCCAGACGACCTGCCAGGCGAGCGGCTCCTCGGCGTCGGTCCGCCAGACCTTTCCCGCGACGCTCACCCCGTCGTCCATCCGCTGGACGCGAATCTTCAGCGTGTACCACCAGCCGAGGGCGGGCGGCTCGTCCAGATAGACGGCGGCCTGCATCGGCTCCAGCGCCAGGCGCTCGTGCCGCGCCCCAGCCGAGCCGTCCCCCGCCGCAAACTGCTTCAGCAGCCGCAGACGCCGGGGCGACAGTTCCAGAACGTACCCGCTGTCGTCGGCCCCGCGGTAAGCCGACGCTCCGACAGAGTAGTCGCCGAGAGTCTCGGCGACCTTGACGTCCACCTGGAGCGTGTAGTTGCCCCAGGAGGGGCTGCCCGTCAGGAGTTCCGCGCCCTTCAGCGCCACCTCGTTCTGCTCCAGGGCCCGTCCGCCCACCGTCTTGACGATGCGGAACTCCCCGCCGCGCGACCGGACCAAGGCCCACTGGCTCGGCCTGCCGAGGTCGTAACCCTCGAAATCCTCGACCACCAGGGGCACGGGGCGGTGCTCGGCGGCGGCGAGTTCGGCTGCGAATTCGCGCGCCACGTACGCCGCCAGACGCGCATCCTCCACCCGCCGAAACCGCAGGCCCGCGCCGCGCGCATCGCCCAGTTCGTAGCGCGCCAGATACCCTGCGGCAAACCAGTACCGGTCCTGCCCGGCCGCCAACTCCTCACACTGCCGGATCGCCTCCACCACGTTGTCGCCCTGGAGGGCCAGGTCCATCCAGAGCGCTCGGGCCATCGCTTCGTCCGCACCGGCCTCCAGGCCGGCGAGGACGTCGGCCGCCTCGGCGGAACGGCCCAGCGTCTGGAGACACCACGCCTTCAAGGCGGCGCCTTCCTCCGCGGGCCCAATCGCCGCCAGGGCCTCATCGTATCGCCCCTGGAGCGCAAGGGCCCGTCCGGCCGGGAGCCCGTCCGCGGGGCGGGCGGGCACGGCGGCTAATGCAACCGACGCCAAGGCAAGCCCTGCGGTCCCGCGGAACGCGGACGCCCGTCCTGCCGACTTGCGGTCCGCCCACACGCCGGCCACCAGCAGGCGAACGTCCCGCGCCTGGCGGTCCTCGCGAGGCCGGGCCGTGATGTAGGAGACCAGCAGCAGGTCGGCGACGTGCTCGACCTTCGGGTCGGGGCGCGCCAGTTCCTCGCCGACGGCGACCCGGGCCGTCTCCGCCAGGCGCGCCAGAGTCTGGACCGACTCGGCCCGGGCGGCGCCGCGCGCCAGGCGCGCCAGCGCCCCATCGGGTGTCACTTCTTGCGGCACCGGCCGCCACAGGCCGATGAACACCAGGACGGCGGCAGCAGCGGCCAGGACGGAGGCGGGCACCGCCCAGCGTGCCCATCGGCTGCCGCCCAGCCGGGCGCCCAGCGGACGCCGCATCGGACGCCCCAGCAGGCCGTGTACGCGTGCCCGTCGCACGAGCGATTCCACCGACCGCTCCGACAGGTCCGCGCGCGACCGGTCCGCGAACACCTCCAGGGCGGCGGCAAGGTTGCGGTCGGCCTCGGCGCGGGCGCGGCAGAGGTCGCACTCGGCCAGATGGCGGCGCAGACGCTCCGCGTCCTCGCGCGATCCCTCGCCGCGCTCCAACTCGTACCACTCATTGGCGCCAGGACATTCCATAATTAAACCTCCCCCCCTTCACCACTCACCCGCATCCGGTGACCGCCGCGCCCCGATGCGTTTCGCTCCGTGCTTCGTAGCGAAGCAGCGCTCCGCTACTCTCTGCTTCGCCCTGCGTAGCGGGCTTCGCAGAGCAGGGTCGCAGAGTAGCAGACGCGACCTTGCCCGACCGATGTGCCCGCAGGGCCCCTGAATCGCCCCCGGCCCTTCTGTTCCCTTATACGACTAGGGGGGCGGTTCGTCGGAGGATTCCCCCGCTTTTTCCGCTCGGGGTGCCCCAGGATTTTCCGGCAAGTACCCAAGTCTTCCGTTACGTCTCGGGTGGCACTGGTGGCTTGTCCACCAGTGCGCGGTAGTATGGCGGTGCACTGGCGGGCAAGCCGCCAGTGCCACCCGAGACGTAACGGAAGACTTGGGCACTTGCCGGAAAATCCTGGGGCACCCCGAGCGGAAAAAGCGGGGGAATCCTCCGACGAACCGCCCCC
>DATKUU010000398.1:0-4619 GCA_035530455.1 Phycisphaerae bacterium
CAGGATGCGGAGGCGTGCTTGCGGGCGGAAGTCTCGACCTATGACGACTACCTAACCGGCCAGGTGTTCGGTTATGTCGTCGAGGACGAAGACGGCAACGACCTTGATTCGTGTTGGGGGTTCTACGGCGAAGACTACTGCCGCGAAACGGCTAGGGAGTCGGCGGAAGCCATCGCCCCGAATCTGGCCATCGGGACCGGAATCTAGGATACTCACGCCGCGCCCCTCGGCGTACCCTTGGGGCGTAGCGCGTGTACCCTGAAACTGGAGGACGTGGATATGGAAACGACAGTCGTTGTTTTCCGCAAGTGGAAAAGCGGAGACATCATTGCGCTGATGCCGGAAGACCCGGCAGACCATGATGGAGCGTTCTGCAACAGCTATGAGCACGTCGGGCAGCACGGCGCGGCCGACTATTACGGCGTCGTAGCCAGAACGCGACGGGCGACAGAGGCAGAGTATGCCGACCTGGCGGCAGAGTTGCGCCGCATTGGCTACGGGCCAGACATTCACCAGAGAGCATCGTCGGCAATGCACGACAAGCGGCGCGCGTCGGCCCGCGCGTTGGCGTAGTTTTGCGGCCCCACTATCCCCGCCCATGTGCGCATGGGCGGACTAGTTGGACCCTGAAACTGGAGGACGAGAAAATGCCCGTAATGGTCACACGCTCCGACCAGGAGCGAATCGACGGCATGGCCCGCGACGTGTGGGCGCATGTTTTCGTCATGCTCGATGGCGAGCCGGATCTTGACACGGACGACGCCGGGCGCGCCGCCTCTATGGCGGAAGAAGCCGTTCGGCGCGTGCTGTGCAAGGCGTGGCGGGTGGACCGATGAGGAAATTCGTTGCAGGAGACCGCGTGGTGTACCTCGCGGATGGCAACCTGATCGGCGGGATCTTGGCGGAGGTTTTCGTATCTTCGCTGAGTGGACGCCACCGCGCCCGCGTGGTAGACTCCCATGCGGAGCGCAAAGACCCAGAGGCGGGGCGCACGGTGTACCTCGACGACTGCCGCCTTGACCGTGACTATTACGCTATAGGGTGAAGGAGGACTGACATGCGAGGGAAACATCGGTGCAACAAGCCCGCCACGGACCCGACATATAGTCGGGAGTGGTCCGGCGTGACGTATGCCCCGGCGTGCGTGTATTGCAAATGCCCGAATTGCGGGGGCCATACCCACCATGAGGGCGGCTCTCATTACTGCCCAGCGTGCGATGATTATGTTCGCAAAACCGACATCCGATGCAACTACAACTGACCGCCCACCCCTTGCCCGAAGAGGAGGAGGAGGACTGACATGCGAGTAGGTGACACGGACTTTGACCCGTCCGACAAAGACCCGGCTTACCCGTGGCTGGTGTGGATGCTGGGCGATGATGAGGTTTACAGGACGCATGGTCACGGCTTCGAGACAAAGGCCGCAGCGCGTGCGTTTATCCGGTCCGAGGTGTGCGCAGCATGGCGACTTGAGCACGCGCCCACGGCTGACATCGTAGACGAGGGGTAGGCGATCTAGTGCCCGCCCGCCCCGTGCGATAACGGGGCCTGCTTCCCCGCCTTGGCGTGCAAGGCGTGGAGGCGGAAGCAAACCGACCGTGCCGGAATAGCACTGGCCGCCCCTGCCGGTAGCAGGTGAAGGGAGTACGAATCATGTCGTACCAAAAGGATCGAGACGAGTTTATTGGCGTGATCGTGCAGGAGTGTAACGCAGGCCGGGACCGCAACCATGCGGTATCGGACGCAGGCGTTAACCTTGCCCGCCTGATCCTCCGCAACGCCGCCACGATGCAGCGCCTTGCAGAGCGGGCATGCTCGGTCGAGATGAGCGAGCGACAGGCCACCCGAGAAGAAAAGCAAGATGCAGCCTGTCAGGCTCGCATCGAGGCAGCCTGCAAGCCCTGGGGCATCGTGCCGACGTTTAACGGCGATCCGCGAGGGGCCGTGGTCAAGCTGATCTTGCCCTCCGGCCGCTGGAACAGTTGGGGCGGCAAGGAAGACGGCTTTTGTGTTCCCACCCGCTAAACAGAAAGGCTTGACCCATGAGACTGACAATCACCATCGACTGTGACAACAACGCTTTCTGCGACGATCACAGCGGGACCGAGGCGGCGCGCATCTTGCGGCACGTTGCCCAGCAGATCGACGGGAGCGACCTGGCAGAAGGCGAGGGCGCTCTCTACGACATTAACGGAAACCGCGTAGGCGAGGCCGTCGTGACCTACTGAAACAGGGTTTCGGGGCGTGGAGCGGGGCCGCAAGGCCCCCTCCCGTTCTGCGCCTTCGTCGTGAAGGCGTGCAGCGGGAGGAACAAGCCCCATGTTTGAAACGCTACTCTTTGTAGCCATCTGGTCGCTTCCAGTTGCGGCGTGGGTCGTGCTGGAGCGAGGGAGGAAACCATAAGGAGATGTGATGAAACACACACCAGGACCGTGGAGAGTATGCAAACGCGCTTCGTGCTGGGCAATCCAGCCGATTACCGGCGCTGCCCCAGGAAACCACAACGACGTGGTGTATGTCGCCACGCCGTACCCGGGCGATCCTACGGCGGGCAGCGTCACGTCACAGGGCAGGACCAAGGAAGAATGCGAGGCGAACGCCCAATTGATTGCAGCCGCGCCGGAACTGCTGGAGGCGTTGGACAACTGCCAGCAAGTCATGGATGCCGCAGCGGGGCAAATTAGCTCCGGCGAGTACATTGATCCCGCTGAACTTCAGGCCGTGGCCGATCAGTTGGCAGAGTATGCCATGCACGCCCGCGCCGCCATCGCCAAGGCGAGGAGCTAGACACAACAGTCCGGGCGCGATCCATACGGGCAACAGGACGCACGCGCTACCGTGATCGGCAGCCATGAGCAGGGAACGCCCGGACCTTTTTTGACATTTGCGGGCGCGCGACCCGCACCCCGGCCGCCGGGGACTAGGCGGAGCGATCCGGCACAAAGCCGGGCGGTGTTGCGGGCTCGACCGTTTCGCCCGTGGAGAGCTAGTCATGAAGATCACCGTGAGTCGAACAAAAGAGTGGGTCCAGCGGGAGAGGCTGGAGCGCGGCTCCAACGTGCCGGACTCCGTGGTGGCCGTGGTAGACCCGGCGGACCTGTGCAAGCAGGCCCGCGCTGCCCTGCTGGAGGCGGGAGGCGGGTCGTATTGCGACATCGCGTGCCTGCGGTTCAACGGCCTGTACGAGATCACCCCATACTCGGGACACGGCACGGCGGACATCATCGTCGATGCCGAGGTGCCGACAACCGAGCAGATCGAGGACGCCATCCTCGACGCCGTGGACAGAATCGCCGATCGGCGAGACGAGGCGGCGGCGCGGGAGGCCGAGGCCGAGGCCAAGCGGCTGGCCGACGAATTGGCCCAATTGGAGAAGGCGAAGCGGGATCTGCGGACGGTCGCGGGTTTCCTCTCGGAAATCCCCAAAGACGCCCTTCGCGGCACGCTGAAGCGGCTTGCGTCCGGCGACGAGGCCGCCGCCTCAGTCCGCAAGCGGATCGAGGATGCCTCGCCGGTCTGGATCTTCAACGAGATCGACTAGGAGGACGAGTAAATTTCTGGAGTCGTCTTGACAGCGACCCTATCGCTGCTAGAATGACTATCACAATGGCCGCGCGGCGGTTCGAGGGTGCCGCCGAGCCGCCCCCGGGTTCAACCTCCCCGGGGGCGGCGGGCGGCCTGGATTTGGAGGACACATGAGAAACGGAATCTGGGCGGTCGTCCACGACGAGCGAACGGAGGTGACATACCTCCGCTCCTGGCACGACCGGGAGACGTTCGAGGACTGGCTCGACTACGCGCCCACGACATGGCGTGTCGTGCGATGGTGGTTCGGCCCTCCCCCTGGGGCCGAGTTGGAAAAGATCAAGGCGGACTACGCCGACACCTGGAGGGAGCTATGCAACAAGACATAGAGCTACCCGCGTCGAAACTGAGCCGGGAGGAGATCGCCAGGCTAGTCATCGGCGTGGACCGGAGCTTGGCGCGGTGTGGACGGCATTGTGGGCTGTTAAAATCCCATATAGCGTTCGAGTTTCTGTGCGAGGACGTACAGGCGTTGAAGAAGTATCTTCTTGGCACCTGACTTCAATTGGCCCGTCTGCCGACCAAGACATCTCGTCGGCACGGCGGTGTAGCTGCCGCTGGAGAGCGGGGCGGGCCATTTTTGCTATCTTGTGGGGCGATTTTACATCAAGCACGAACCCTGGAGGGCTAATCCATGATTACGAGATTCGACCGCGCAGCGGTCAAGCACTTGCGAGAGCGCATCGAGTCCGCGCTGGAGGGTATTGCGCAGGAATCTGGTGTTCAGTTCACGGTCGGCCGGGCCACGTTCGACCACACATCCACCAAATTCGCGCTGACGGCGTGCGTCATGGATTCAGAAGGACAGCCGCTAACGCAGGAGAGGACTGACTTCGTGGCGTTGGCGAAGTATCACGCGCTCGACCCGACCGACCTGGACCGAAAGGTCGTGGCGTTCGGGGCAACCTATCGGATCGCCGGATTTCGGCGAAAGGCGCAGAAAAACAACGTGCTGATGGAGCGCGAGGACGGAAAGATGTTCGTCATGCCCGCCGCGACCGTGGCGGAGTACATCAAGATGCGGGCGTTCCTTC
>DATKUU010000399.1:0-14501 GCA_035530455.1 Phycisphaerae bacterium
CACCGTGCACGAGCAGACCGCCAGGATGCTCCCCGAGACCGATGCGACGCCGTAGGCCACGACCTTGTTCGCCTTCGCGCCGAGGTACCGCAGGACCGATGCTTGGCGGACGAAGACGCCGATCGCCCCCGCGATGAAAAACGCCGGCACCAGGCACAGGAGCACATGTTCCCGGGCGTACGACTTCGCCAGGGCGAGCGACTCCAGCACCGCCCCGTCGAACCGCTCCGAGCCGACCGGCAGAAAGTAGAAAACGAGGAATACGACCGCGAGGGCCGCCAGGATCGTCCATTCGCGTTTGTGGTTCATGAGGATGTCCGCTCCGCGCCGCCTCCGGCGTCGGGCGCGATTTCTCTCTCGGCCTACCGCGCCAGGGCCGCTTGCTCCGCCGCACGCGCCTTCAGCACCCCCTCGACGCACCCGAAAAAGTCTGTTACGCACGGGCACCGCAGCCGGTAGAACACCTGGTTGCCGCGCTTCTCGTCCTGCACGATTCCCGCCGCACGCAGCACCGCCAGGTGCTTCGAGACGGTCGAGATGTCCGCCCCGACCATCTCCGTCAGGTTGCAGACGCACCGCTCGCCCCGCACGAGTTGGTCCACGATGAACAGCCGCGTCGGGTGCGCGAGGGCCTTCAGCACCCGCGCCCGCGCCTCAAACCGCGCCTGCATTCTTGCGTTCATGTCCGTCCTCCCAGGCTCCTTGCTCATTTGGCATAATAGCCAAATGCTCTCTCCTCGTCAACCCCCTGCCTTTCCCATCCGCTTGCCGTCGAGCGTTGGACGTTGAAATGCGATAGGCGCCGCGCCGCCCTTGACACGTCACAAAAAACGATGCCCCCCGTGTGTTCACGGGGGGCCAAATAGGCGCTCCGTTTTGCGCTGTTTCCCTAATTCACTCTTTCTCTGCGGTCTCTGCGATCTCTGCGGTTCAATCGTGCTACTGAATCGCCGCCAGCAGCCGCGCCACCGCGCGCACCCCCTCGTAGGTCTGCGACACGATCAACTTGCCGTCCAGGTACTCGATGGTCGCCGGCCCGCCCTCATCGCTCCACGGCGCGATCCGGCGGTCGCTGGCGCTCCGCACGTGCCGCTTCACCAGCTCCAGGAGCCGCTCCGACGTCGCCTGGCCCGTGTCCTCCGGTTCGTCGGGCGGGGCGTCAAACAGGCCGCCCCCCGGCCCCTGGCTGGTCACGTCCTTCACCTCGAAGCGCGGGCCGACGAAGTTCGGCACTTCCGCCAGAAGTTCCCGCACGCTGAACACCACCGTCCGTAGCGGCAGCCACGATTTCTCGAGCGTCGTCACCACAATGTACCCGGCGCCGACCTGGTAGCCGCACTCGCGCGGCAGGATGAGCATGAGCGCCTCCTCGAACGTCATCCCCGCCAGCCGTGCCGTTACCGGACGCGTCTCCAGGTCCAGCCCGGCCGCGTCGAGCGCCTCGCGGTCGAAGACGATGCTCAAGTCCCCCGCTTGGCCGAGCATCTGGAGCGCCTGGGCGAGCGGCGTGGCGTCGAACTCCAGGGCCGCCCCCGGCGTCTGGAGGCGCTCGCGCGTCCGCGCCCGCTCCATCGCCTGACGCAGCGCCTCTTCCTGCGCCTTTCGTTTCGCCTCCGCGTCCTCCGCCTTGCCCGCCTCCGCCGCCGGCTGCTGCGTCACCTGCTCTGCAATCGCCTTGACCTTCTCTGCGTTGTCGCCGCGATCGCGGTCCGACGCCTCTTGGCCGGGCCCTCCGCGTGCCCCTGCCGTGAAGACCGCAAGCACAAACACCACGCCGACTATCGTCGCCCGTTTCATGGCCGCCCCCTTTCCGTTCCCCTTCCTGTCTATTATACGACCACGCCGCCGCCGTGCGCCTGCCGTTCAATATCAAATCCTGAGTCTCCAATCTGTCGCCTTGCTGCGCCGCGGTAAACTCCTGATGTGGAAACTCGTTGACGCCTCAAGGCCGGCGGGTGTACCCTCGGGGCGCCGCTTGCGGGCGGGAGAAGGGCGGCTGTCGGGTTGCGGCAAGGAGACCGAGATGAGCCAGAGCACGTCATTCGAAATGCGGCAGGGCCTGCCGGGCGAGGGGCGTCTGGGCGTCATGGACGCCCTCTCGATGGGCTGGCAACTTCTGAAGGGCGACTTCTGGAACCTTTGGCTGGTGGGTCTGCTGTTCTATGCGTTGATGGTGGCCTCGAGCGGGGTTCCGTTCGGTTATGTGCTGGCCGGACCGCCTCTGATGGCCGGCCTGTTCTACGTCATCGCCCGCCGGATTGACGGGCGCCCCGCCGCGGTCGCCGAAATCTTCGAAGGATTCCGACAGCGTTTCGGCCAATCCATCGTGGCGATGCTTCCGCTGATGTTGGCAGGGGCTGCGAGCGGGCTGGTGGTTGTTCCGATTATTCTCATGGGGGTGCTGGCCGGCGCCGCGGGTGGCGCTGCCGCCGACAGTGAGGAAATCTTCGGGCTCATCTTTGGCGGGACGATGTGCTTGACGTACGCGGCGTTTCTGGTGCTGATAGTTGGTGTGGCGGTATTTGGGTGGTTCTTTACTTTTGCTCCGCTGGCGGTGTGGACCCATCCGGAGTCGGGTTGGGAGGCAGCCAAGATCTCCATGCGCCTCGTTTGGCGCAATCTGTGGTCGGTCGTCGGGTTCCACTTGTTGTTCTGGTTAATCGGTTGTGCGGGCGCGCTGGCGGGGTACCTGACGTGCTGCGTGGGTTTTCTGTTCGTTGTGCCCGCGTTGGTTGTCTGGTATTACGCCTCAGTTGCTTACCTCTACCGTTCGTGGACGGGTCAGCCGCTGGTCCAGCCGATTACGGCGAGCGAGGCGGCCGCCGAGGGCGGGCCCATCCCGCCGACGAGCATCGAGCCGCCGGCCGGCACATGAGGGGCACGCCGATGGCCGACGCATCCGGCCGCCGTATTCCTCGCGGCGAGCGGTGCTTTCACGGCGCGGCGGCGGTCCTGCTGGTGGGCGTCTTTGTCGCCAGTTTCCTCCAGATCGAGTTTTGGGACGCCGGCCGATCCGACGACGACCCCGCCGGTTCGCTCTGTCTCCTCAGGCGGACGACGGGCCTGCCGTGCGTTTCGTGCGGCATGACGCGGTCGTTCTACGCCCTGGGGCGCATGTCCGTGGCCGAGGCCCTCCGCGAGCATCCGCTGGGCCCCATCGTTTTCGCTCTGTTGGCTGTCGTGCTTGTCCGTTCGGCAGGCATCGCGCTGACGGGTCGGCGCTGGATGGACGGGGCGGCGCGGGCGCTGGTCTGGTCGCTACCGCTGGTGGCGGCCGCGGCGCTCGTTGCCTGGGCGGTGAGGCTGGGATGGATGTTCTGGAGCGGGGCGGCGACGGAAGCGTGGCGGCTCTCGGCACTGGGGCGGCTGCTGGGCGGCTAAGTTCGCAGCGATTCCATCGAGAGGATGCTTGCCGGCAGGACAACGAAGATGGGGAACCAGGCCGCCAGAAGCGGGCTGATGTGCCCCGCGTTGCCGAACGCCGTCGAGGCGAACGAGAGAATGAACACGCCGACGAAAAGTCCCAGGGCGATGCCGATGCTGACGAAGTAGTTGCGTTCCTCGCGTCCGGCGACGAAGGGCAGACCCAAGAGGAGGACCAGGAGGTTCAGGATCGGTTGGGTGACGTGCTGGTGCATGGCGACCTGCAGTTGCCGCCGGTTGCCGCGCATCGGGTCGGTCGCCAGGATTTTCAGTTCCCCGTACGACATGTAGCGGTGGAAGTCGCTGGCGCGGTGGCGTTCGATCTCGCGGGGCCCGATGTTGGTCTGGTAGAAAGGATAGGGGTCGCCCTCGGGGCCGGTGGGGGGGCGGTCGAGGATGGCCGATTCCTCGATGGGCGGCAGGCGCATGCCGCCCTCCAGTTCCCAGCCGCTTTTCTCGGCGCTCCATACGGCGCGTTCGGCTTCGATCGTGCCGCGAGCCTTGTACTTGGAGTCCCTCAGGAAGATCCGCACCCGCGCCATGAACTGGACGTCGGTCGTGCCGGGGACGATGCGCGGCTCGGCGAACATCGTCTCCGTTTGAGGGTCGTAGAGCGGGGCGTAGAGGATGTTGTTGTGCTCGTCGCGGACGAAGTCCACGGGGAAACGTTTCTGGACCTGGAGGTCGCCGCGGTCGCGCGACAGTTGTGGCGAGATGCGGGGGATGATGTATTCCTGGTTGAAGATGCAAAAAGCGTCCACGACCAGGGCCACCAGGATCATCGGCCACATGACGCGGTAGAGGCTCACCCCCGCGGCCTTGATGCCCGTCAGTTCCCGCGAGCGGTTCAGGCGCACCAGCGAGGCCGCCGCCGCCACCAGCAGCGACGGCGCCGCCAACAACCGAAAATAGTCGAACGCCTTGTAAAAATAATAGTTCATCATGTTGCCGAAGATCGTCCAGAACCCCGAGGGCTGCGCGGCGGTGCCGGTCCCCATAAAATCGTTGACGTTGAAGAACACATCGAGGATCAGCACCAGCCCCATCAGCGCCACCAGGACGATGGCGAGCGAATAGACGAACGTCCGCACGATGTAGCGATCGAGGATCTTCATGCCGGCCGCCTCCCGCCGGCAAGGGACCGCAACCGGTTACGCAGCCGAACCGGCGACGCCAACCCCCACACCAGGTGCGCCAGCACTCCCGCCGCCAGCACGAGCATCAGGACGTTCGGCGTCCAGACCAGGTACAGCACGTCCTCGGGGTTCTCACTGTGGGCGCCGACGGCTTCCTTGGCGGCCATCGTCAGGACCGTTGCCCCGAGCCCCGGCGCCAGCGCCACCCCGAACGCCGTCAGCAGGTGCCCGCTGTGAAAGAGCAGGCCCAGCCCGGCGCCCAGGAGCACCAGGCCGAAGCATCCCACCGCCGACGCCAGCCGGCCGTGCATCTCCGCCATCGCCTGGGCCCGGACCTTGTTCTTTTCCTTCTGGATGGCCTCTTCCGACGCCTCGCCTTCCTTCAGGTCTTTCAGGACCTGCGAGAACTGGGCCGGGTGGCTCTGGGCGGCCATCAAGCCCCAGAACGTCTGCTCCTTGATGTCGCGCGGAACCTCCGTCGGCAGCGTCAGACCCACCAGATGGGTTCCCCGCACGGGGACCGCCCGCGACTCGTCCACGACGACGGCCTCCCACAGCATCAGGCGGACCCGGTTCCGCGGCGCATCGAACTCCACCCGCCCGTACGGCGCATAGGCGTACGTCTGGCCCTGGCTCCCCCGGTACTTCAGCGTCGGCCCGTACAGCATGTCGCCGACCACGCGGTCCACGGTCATCTCGAACCCGGCGTCCCTGACCTTGATCTTGCCGGTGCTCGACAGGCGAGTGAAGAACAGGCGCTCCACGTCCTGGAGGGAGAGGCATTTGACGGCATAACTGCTCGCCGGAAGGGGCCAGATTGCCAGGAACAGGTTGACCGATCCCGCCAGGATCGCCAGCAGGACGGCCGGCCAGAAGAGGCTCCAGACGGGGATGCCGCTCGCCTGACACGCCATGACCTCGCGGTCGGAAGCCAGCCGGCCGTACACCAGCGTCGCCGCCAGCACCGCCGAAAGCCCCAGCGCAATGTACATCGCGCCGGGAATGCTCAGCACCATGTACAGGAGCGATGTCAGCGGACCCAGGCCTTCGTCCTGGAGCGCCTTGAGCACCATCCCGAGGCAGACGACGCCCGTGACGGCCACCAGCGCCAGGCCGAACGCCTTCAAAAGTTCCCGGAAAATGTACCGGTGCAGGATCCGCACAGGCGGTACCCTTGCCTTGGTGAGCCCCCTTCAGCCGCTTGGGACACTCTAGTCGGACCGCTACACGCCCACAAGCGCAAAAGACGGCACACCGGCCGACCGCGCCAGGCGAAGATTGGCGGAAAAGACGCCTGCCGTCTATAATCGGGCCATGCTCCGCGCCCTGGCGAGATCGCTCCTCGAACTCGTGCTGCCACGCCATTGTCCGGCCTGCGAGGCCCCCGCCCCCCGCGACGGCCGATTCATGCTCTGCGAAAACTGCGCCCAGGCGATGGCCCGACTCATTCAGATCCCCCACTGTCCCCGCTGCGGCCGAGGTGCCGGACCGTTCACGTTCGACCTCGACGGCTGCTCCCTTTGCCGCGGCCGGCGAATCCCGTATGACGGCCTGGCCCGCATCGGACCGTACAAGGAGCCCCTCAGGAGCCTCGTCCTGGCTTACAAGTATCGTCAGCGGCGCGACCTCGGCCCCGTCTTGGGCAGGCTGCTGGCCGAGCGGTTGGCCTTGGCGCCCTGGGCCGACCGGGTGGACCTCGTCGCCCCCGTGCCGCTTCACTGGCGCCGGCGCATCGGCCGCGGCTTTAACCAGGCGACGGCCCTCGCGCAGGAGGCGGTCCGGGTCCCGGCGCGCCGGGATCGGCCGCTCGTGATCTGGGGGCTCCTGCGGGTCCGCGCGACGCCGCACCAGACGCGCCTCCCGCCCGCCCGGCGGGCCGAGAATGTCCGTGGGGCCTTCGCGGTCCGCGGCGGAGCCGCGGCCGTCGCCGGAAAGCATGTGCTCCTTGTGGACGACGTCCTGACGAGCGGGGCAACCATCGGCGAGTGCGCGCGCGTCCTCCGTCGCGCTGGCGCCGCCGATGTCTATGCCGCCGTCCTCGCCGTCGCCGGGCCCGACGAACCGGGGCCGTGGTGACCTTTTTCTTGGCCCGTTCAGCGGCGGACGGCTATAATGCGGACCGTCAAGCAGCGGGCGGGAACCTCATGACCTGGATCCCCTTCGGACGGCGCTTCCGCGAGATCGGCCGCCTCGGCCACGTGCTGACGGTCCTGTCGCGCCACGGTTTCGGCTGGCTGGTCGTCAGCCTCCACCTCGACCGCTTCGTACCGTTCCGCAAGCGTCTCCTGAAACGTTTCGGCCGGCCGGAAGACGGGCCGGCTCCGACGACGGCGGCCCGCCTGGCCAACGTCCTGGAGGAACTCGGACCGACCTATGTCAAACTCGGCCAGGTCCTCGCCAGCCGACAGGACCTCCTTCCGCCCGACTTCATCCAGGAGTTCCGGCGTCTCCAGGACCGCGTCCGCCCGTTTCCCAACCAGGAGGCGCGCCAGGCCGTCCGCGAGGCGCTCGGCCGGCCGGTCGAGGAACTGTTCGAATCGTTCGGCCCGGAGCCGTTTGCGGCGGGCAGCATCGCCCAGGCCTACCGGGCCCGCACGGCCGAAGGACACCAGGTGGTCGTCAAGGTCCGCCGGCCAGGCCTGCGGGAGACGCTGGAGTCGGACATTGACATTCTCGCGCGGTTGGCGGAACTGGCCGAACGCTACGTCCCGGAGTACCGCGTCTTCCGCCCCGTGATGCTCGTCGAGGAGTTCGCCCAGACGGTCCGGCGCGAGCTGGACTTCATCGCCGAGGCCTCCAACACCGAGCGGTTCCGCCGCGAGTTTGAGGATAGCGAGTTCGTCCTCGTTCCGCGCGTCCTCTGGACGCTGACGAGCCCCTCGGTGCTGACGCTCGAGCACCTCGATGGGATTCCGCTGCGCGATGCCGACGCCCTCGCCCGCGCGGGCGTCGAACGCAAGGCCCTGGCCGCCCACCTCATGGAATGTTTTATGCGCCAGTACTTCGAGGTTGGGCTCTTCCACGCCGACCCCCATCAGGGAAACCTGGTGGCCCAGGCGCCGGACCGGGTCGGCATCCTGGATTTCGGACAGGTCGGACGCCTTTCCGACGCCATGCGCTCCAAACTCGGCACAGCCCTCATCGCCGCCCTCTACCGCGAGTTCGACATCGTCGTGGACGTCCTCGACGACCTGGGCTCCCTGCCGGACGACCTCGACGGGGGGCGATTCATGGCCGACCTGGCCGGCCTCGTGGATAAGTACAGCGGCATGCCGCTGAAGCGCCTCGACGTGAGGAACCTCTTTGAGGAACTCACCGCCGTCGCCCGCCGACACCGCGTCATCCTCCCGCGGGACTTCGTCCTCCTCGGCAAGAGCCTCGTGACGATGGGCGGCGTGGCGCTCGAACTGGACCCCGAGACGAGCATGGTCGAGGTCGTCCGGCCGCGCGTCCGTTCGATGGCCGCCGAGAAAATCTCCCCCAAACGCCTGGCCGAACGCGGCCTTCGAAGCGCCTATCACATCGCCGCCATGGCCGAGCAGGGACCCAGGCAACTGAGGGAACTTGCCCGCAAACTCACCCGCGGACGCCTCCAACTCCAGTTCCGCCACGAAAACCTCGACCGCTTCATCACCGAACTCGACCGCTCCTCCAATCGCATTGCCTTCGCCATGATCGTGGCGGCCATCATTCTGGGGTCCGCCGTCATCCTCGGCATGGGCGTCGGGCCCAAGTTGCCCTATACCGAGAACGTCCCTATCCTCGGCCTTTTGGGGTTCCTGGTGGCGGGGCTCTTGGGCATTTGGCTCGCTATCGCCATCTTGCGCTCCGGCCGATTGTGACGGCGGCGATTGTCACTCCGGCGCGAGCGCCGACCTCATGATTTCGGGAGTCGAAGGTGAAGCCGGCGGCTATCGTGCTTGCCTGTTTGTGCCTCCTGTTCGGGGTCGGGGCAGTCCTCCTCTGGTCCGGTTTCTCCGCGCCGGTTCCGTTGAGGGCCCCGGACACGCCTGCCGCCTCGCCTGAGGCGGGGCGCCTCGCCGACGCGCAGCCGCAGGCGGAGGACTACCTCTGGCTCGCCGCGTACGACGCGAGAGAGACAATCGCCGGTCGCATCGCGGTTCCGAACGGGTTCGAGCTTTCGGAAGCGGAGGCAGGCACGTTTGCCTGCTGGCTGAGGCACCTGCCGCTCAAGAAGGCCGGCACACCCGTCCGCCTCTACGACGGCCGGCAGAAGATGGACCAAAGCGCCCACGCGGCCGTCATTGACATCGACACCGGCAAGAGCGACCTTCAGCAATGTGCTGATGCCATCATTCGCCTCCGCGCCGAGTACCTCTTTGCGGTCGGCAAGGCCGACGCCATCCATTTCAACTTTACGAGCGGCGACCGGGCCGACTTCGCCCGCTGGCGCGATGGGTGGCGCCCCTCTATCCAGGGAAATACGGTGCGGTGGGTCCGGTCCGCCGCGGCCGACGCGTCCCACCCGAGCCTCCGGCGATACCTGGACACCGTCTTCACGTACGCGGGCTCGGCCAGCCTGAGCGCGGAGATGACGCCCGTGCCGCCGGGTGAATCCGTTTGGATCGGCGACGTCTTTATCCGAGGCGGTTTTCCCGGTCACGCGGTCATCGTCGTGGACGCGGCCGAAAACCGGCGGACCGGAAAGCGGGTGATGCTGCTCGCCCAGGGGTTCATGCCCGCCCAGGACATGCACGTCCTCGTGAACCCGTCATCGCCGGCCCGGAGCCCCTGGTACGAGGCAGATTTCGGTGATACACTCCGCACGCCTCACTGGACATTTCGGCGCAGTGAGTTGAGGCGGTTCTAGCGGAAGGAGAAAGCCGTGAGATCCGTTGGCTTGTTCTGCCTAACCATCGGCGTGCTGGCGCTGTTCGCCGCGACAGATCACTTCAGCCGGGCGGAGGCGGATGCCGCCGAAACCGCCGGCGACGGCTCAGGCCTGAAGACGACGGCGATTGTCTTCGACGTCCTTTCCGACGGCAAACCTGTCGGCTCGATGGACTGGCACGTTATGGAGGTCCAGGACAAGGTCATCTTCCAGGTCCGCTTCGAGATCCGCTCGAAGGACAAGCCCGCGGGGTTCGAGAGTTTCGCCGTTTACCGCACCGGCCAACGCCCCGAACCGGAACGCATCCAGGCCACCACCCGCCTGGGCGACTTTAAACTCATGGAGGGCGAGGCCGTCTTCGCCCAGGCCGATCCCGGCGCGCCGGAACCCGGCCGCGTCGCCCACCTAACCGTCCACGGCTTCGCCGACCGCGACCTCAAGCCTTTCCCCGAGCCCCGCGAGAAAATCCAAGATGTCCCTGTGCCCGACGGCCTGGTCCTCACGGCCCCGGCATTCCTCTATTTCGGGCCGCGCCTTCTGGACGCCCCCGGCCGGGTCGAAGCGATAGTCCATGCCGAGGTCCCCGACGACATTGATTTCCCCGCTTTCCTGAACCTCAAGACCGATTGCGTCCTGACGCGCGGCGAATGGGACGATGCCGGCCGCGCCGAAATCGTCCTGGCCCAGCGGTTCCCGGGCGACAACTATCGCACCCTCGCAGCCGTCACGGTGGACCGCGAGGGCGCAATCGTCGAGGCCCGCCTCGGCAACTTCCTCCTCCGACCGACCGCCCCAGCCGCCGCGCCCCCGACCATCGAAAAGACGCCACAATGACCAAACGCGAAATCCCCTGGACCGACCATTACCAGGCCGTCATGGACGCTTTGCGGTCCCGCGGCCTCTTGCTGTCGGCCTACGGGCCGGACGGCAGGCCGAACGCCATGGCCATCGGCTGGGGCCTGCTCGGATGCGTCTGGGGGCTGCCGATCTGGACGGTTCTTGTGCGCCCCAGCCGATACACCTACCGCTGCATCGAGCACTCCAAGGCGTTTGCGGTCAACGTGCCCGGACCCGACCTGGCGGAGGCGTGCGCCCTGTGCGGCTCGAAGAGCGGGCGCGACATGGACAAGTTGTCGGCGTGCAATCTGACCGTCGAGCGAGCCTCGGCCGCCGCCGCCCCGACCATCGCCGAGTGTCCCATCCACTACGTCTGCCAGGTCGTCCACTTTAACGATGTCCTGCCGCCCAACCTCGCCGACGAGGTCGTCGCGAGCGCCTACGCGGGCGGCAACTTCCACCGCGTCTATTTCGGGAAGATTGTCGCGGTCCGCGCCGCGCCGGACGCAGCGAAACGCGTCAGCTGAACCACGCGCCGTTTTCGGCGCACGGTCGAAAAAATCTCGAAAAAATCCGAAAATTTTTTTGGGAGGCGGGCGGATTTTGGAGCGTTTTTTGGGGGTCGCAACCGCATTTTTAGAGTGCCAGGGGCGTTTAGGGGTGTGGAAGACTCCGCGTGGAGCGTAAAAAGCCCCGTTTTGATCTCGATTTTGCCCCGATTTGCCCCGTACATGCCCCGTACTGCCCCGGTTTTACCTCGCAGAACCCTCGTTTTGCCTCCTATGCTATGGAGCGTTGCTAATAACTGTCACACCGAAACGGAATTTTCTCGCGCGCTTTGGCACGGGATTTGCATGCCGGGGGAGGGGGAGGGTGGTTTCAACGCAGAGGCTTGCCCTGAGTCCCGGCGCGCCGGGATCGAACGGGACGCAGAGGGAGGATTGGGGGGAACCCGCCCCGCCACAGGCAGGCAAGCTTCGTGCCGCGGGACAAAGGTTAGGATTAGAGGGGCGGGAATCCTGTTTTCTGCACTCCTCAGAGGCGTTCGTGGCCGGCACTCGCGCGACAATCAGCCCTGTGCACGTGCGAAGAGAGGCAGGGGCGCGCTGTTGGGCTTGGGCATTTGGTCCCAGGTGCGGCCGTCCAGGATGCGTCCGGCCTTTTTCTTGTCTACCCCACCCCACTGCTTGAAGAAGAAGGGCACGCCTGCTTTGCGGCAGCGGTCGCGGATCTGGAGAGCCCACTGGCGCTTCATCGGGCGTGCGCCAGGCCCGGATTCGCCGCCGACGACCACCCAGTCAATACCATCAAGGTCCAGGTGCGGGATGGGGCTGAGGAGCGGTTCAAGTGAAAGGAACTTGACGGCCGCATGGGTTTTGCGGAGGTGATCTATGCGGAATGCGCAGTCCGCGTTCTCGACCGTAACGCCCATCCAGATGTTGGCCCCCCAGGGAAGAACCGGGTCGAGCTCGACCAATCGCTCGGACCGCTTGGAAAGGATCTGATAGCAGTGCCAGGGGACCCGGTGTATCACATCGAATACCTTCTGAATGAAGGTAACCGGGACTTGCTCGTGGAACAGGTCGCTCATGGAGTTGACAAACACCATCTGCGGCTTCTTCCAGGTGAGCGGCAGCCGAAGGGTGCGGGGATGGAGGGCGACCTTGAAGCCACGACGGTAGTTTGGCTGGCCCATGGCCTGGAGACGGAGGGCCATGCGCTCGGCGTAGCAGTTTAGGCAGCCGGGGCTTGTCTTGGTGCACCCCGTGACCGGGTTCCAGGTGGACTCAGTCCATTCGATGGCTGATTTAGCGCCCATGCATCATTCCCTTGCCTCGATACTTCTTGAAAATGGCTCCGGCGATCTTGTTACCCGCCTGGTTGTGCGAGGCGAAGAACAAGTAATAGATCACCGCACCATTGCTGTTCCGCATGGGCATGGGTTCGGGGACATACTTGAACCCGGCGATTTTCTGGAGTCGCTTCCGGTAGGCCTCAACCACGGCCTCGTTGGGTGCCTTTGTCTCCATGTCTCCAAACAACCCCAGTTCGGTGGTATACCCGGCATCTTGCCACGAGTCATCGCCCCAGAACGCCCTCATCCGTTCGATCTGTGCAGCCGGAACCTTGTCTCGGTTGCGCCAGAGAACATTCATGTTGGCGTCCATGATCATGAAGTTGAGGAAAATCTCGATGCTCTTCATCTGCCCTGCCGTCTTGACGACGTGCCAGTTCGGATTCAGCTCGTAAGGATCGAGAAGACAGAGCGCCCGACGAAAATCCTCATAGCGGCACTGCGGGAAAACCTTGTCCACGAGGATTGAGTTGCAGTCGCCGGTGTAGACCGTGACATCGGTTCGCCCCGCTGCAAGTGTCTTCAGGCGAGCCGCGCGCTGTCCATCCATGTCGATGAAATGATAATGAGAAAACTTGGGCTCCAGGTTGAGGGCAATGGATGGACTGCCCTCAATCTCCTGACCGGTCGATTTGGAAATATGGGTGCCGACTCCCGCGAACCCGTCAATGTAGGCAAAGTGCTTTATGCTCTTCTGTTTGCTCAAAATTGTGGCATAGGCTTTGGAGTAATCCCGCAAGATGTTCAATTTCACTTCGGTCCAGTAGCCGACCTGATCGAACCTTACGCCGCTCATACGCCTCTCCCCGCCTTGCTGATGAAGGCGCGCATCACGTTCTTCGCATCCCACGGATCGGCAATGTGAATGAACTCCCTGCAGCCCCAAAGGTCGCGGGAATGTTGCGGTAACACACTCTATCTCCCGAGCGGGACTGACACCACCTTAGGCCGGCTCCTCACACTTGTCAAGCGCCGGAACGTCCGTGCGAGCGGCCACCCTATTTCGGCGAACGGCGCGCGGGAGGGGAATCGCGGCGGGGAAGGTGACTGCCCGCAAAGCGGGCGGCTCGAACGGCAGGCGGCCCGGCTTCGTCCTTCCGCCGCCCTTCCGCCTTCGCCCTTCGGGCTATGGCGGACAGGTCGGACTACGCCGTGACAAGTCGGCGCCGGCTCGAACGGCAGGCGACCCGGCTTTGTCCCCACGAGTCGGGACTACGCCGGGGCAGGCGGGACGCGGACCGATGGTTCCGGCGGGAGGATGAGCAGGGCGTAGCCGCCGGGGGCGGGGAGGCGGGTGTAGGAGAGGCCGGCCTCTCGGAGGAGAAGTTCGAACTCGGCGGCGGATTCCTTATAGATAATAAGGTATCGGGGATGTCGGGGTTGGGTGGCGATTTCACGGACGAGGTCGGCGGCGTCGCGGTCGGCAGGGCGGGCCTCCGGTCGCATCGTGGCGAACCGGAGCCGGCCGTCGAGATAAAACAGCAGGCCGTACTTCTCCGAGCGGTCGAGGATCACAATGGAGGTGTCGGGCGTGGCATTGGCTAGGACGGCCTGGGCCAGAGGCCGCTCGTCCCGCTTGGATGGAACATAGGCGGCGACGGCTTTGACGGCAATGGCGGCGAGGGCGGCGGCGCAAGCGACAGGGACGACTTTGCGCCAGAGCGATCCCTCGGGCCAGACGAGCACCATCGCGCGGGCCGTCGCGAGGGCGACGACGGGGAACAGCGGCAGGACGTAGAGGGGCAGGCGGGAACGCACGCCGAATAGAACGGCAAGGGGCACGAAGAGCCAGATGCCCAGGAAAAGGGCGGGGTCGCTGGAGGCGAAGAGGCGCCCCGCGGCCGAGAGGCGGAGGTCGGCCCGTCGGCGGCGGGCCAGGCCGGGCCAGAAGAGAGTCCAAAAGCCGAGTCCGAACAGGAGGATCGGCAGATAGAACATGAAGGGTTTGTACCATTCGGGATTGTGGTCTATGTTGGAGCCGGCGATGCGTCCAAGGAGTTCCGCGCGGAGCCAGTAGCCGAGCACGCCGGGATAGCGGAGGACAACGACGGCGTACCAGGCGAAGGCGGTGAGGAAGAAAATCACGAGTCCGGCCGGGGAAAAGAGGCGCGGGAGGTCGGGGCGGCGGCGCTTCCTCCAAGCGTGAAAGAGGAGGACGGCCAGGAGCGCCAGGAGGCCGACGGGGCCTTTGGTAAGAAACGCCAGACCCGCGAAGAACCAGAGGGCGAGGATCCACGCGCGGCGCGGGCGCTCGGCGTCGGAACGGACGGCTTTCCAGTAGGCGAGGACGACCAGAAGTTGCCAGAGGGCGAGGAACATATCGGTGGAGAGGACGTTGGCGGCGGCGACGGCGAAGGGGCTGGTGGCGTAGAGCATGGCGGAGAGGAGACCGGTCGCG
>DATKUU010000400.1:0-6427 GCA_035530455.1 Phycisphaerae bacterium
GCTTTGCGTGTGCGACGACCCGGAACCGGAATTTAGGAAAATTTGGGGTAGAACGTGAAAAAGGCGGCTGATTTCCTGAAAAAACCGACGCGTGTGTGGGTGAACGAGCTGACCCGGGAATATCTTTTCGAGGAGCGCCACATCCGGGTTTTGAACCTGGCCGCCGGGGCGTGGGATCGTCTCGACGATATCCGTGAGATCCTCGGGCGGGAGGGCTACCAGGTGACGGACAGGTTCGGCATCGCAAAACCACACCCATTGCTCGCAGAGGAGCGAGCTCAAAAACGAACCTTTGCGGCGCTCCTGCGCGAGCTGGGACTCGATCTTGAGAAAGCAGGGGAACCACCGAGGCTTCCCCCGAGGAGGTAAAGGAATGCCACCACCACGGAAGCGAGCGATGAAACGACAAGCGATTGCGCTCACAGACCCCCGAGAGGGAGGCAGCACGGAAAACCTGGATTTGGTGTCGACCTTGCTTTACGATGGCGGGTGTATGCCCGCGTTGCTCGATGATGCGGCACAGTTCTCCTCGGAAGAGGAGATGAAACAAACGTGGCAGGCCAACCGTGAGTTGCTGATGGGCCTGGTCACGGAAGATCCGCTGAAAACGGACTTGGCGCTGATGCCGGGTCAACGAGCATGGGGCTACTGGCGATTCGAAAGCGACATCCCCCCGAAGGTCCTGGAAAACCCCGAAGCCTTCACCACCTATCGGTATCAGGACTGGCAGCTCGCTTGGCTTCGGAAGCACGGCCAGCTCCTTCCCGGAGAGGCGGAGGCGGTCGTCCGCGTCAAGGCGCGGATCGCCGAGCTCCAGCGGCTCCTATGGCGGGGCAAGGACTTGCCTTCCGACGATGATTCGATGTAAATTTGAGGTGATACGTGGAATCGTCGACCGGAGCAGGGCGCTGCCGAGGCCACCCCGGGCGCGGGGATGTGCGAAGACACGTGTCGGCCCCGCAGGGCGCGGGACGTCTCCCTGGCCCCAGGGCGAAAGCCTGGGCGCTTTACCCACCGGCGGGCCCGGTCGCGGGCCGGCGGCCAGCTCGGGGCGCCGAGCGCGGCGGCGAAGCTACATAGCACACATAACAGGAAACACTCATGTATGACAAATACAAAGCCCTCTACGACAAGAGGAGCGTTTTCGTTCAGCAGCGCAAAGCGCTCCTGGACAAGGCAATCCGCGCGGAGCGGCTGCTCACATCGGACGAAGAGACGGAAAACGAGCGGCTCCGGGTAGAGATCGCCAAAATGGATCAGCTAATCGATCACTGCCGGCTCATGCCGGACAGCGATGGCCGGACCTACGGCCCCTTCGGCGAGCTCGGGGGCGGCCCCATCGAGCGCGGGCAGAGCGGCGACTTTCAGCCCACGGGCTACACTACCGAGCACCGGGGCCTGGCAGAGTTCATCCGCGACGTCGCGTATCCGACCGAGCGCCGGGTCATGGCCATGTCCGTAGGGGCGACGGGCGGCTTTCTGATTCCTGATCAGCTTCTTGGCCAGATCCTGCAGGCCCCGGCGGAGGACGCGGCAATCAGCCCCCGGGCGACGACGATCGCGCCGTTCGAAGGCGCCCCGGATGCGCCAACCCTCATTCCCACCCTCGATCAGAGCGGCGGCAAGGGAATCCTCGGGGGCATCGACATGACGTGGCTCGCCGAGGGAGTGGCAAAGCCGGAAGTGCAGCCGGAGCTCAAGCAGGTGCGCCTCGAGCCCCAGGAGATCGCCGGGCACGTCGTGTTGACCGACAAGCTTTTGAGAAATGGCGGCGCGGAGCTTGATATTTTTTTGCGCCGGACCCTCTCGAGCTCGCTGGTCGCGGCCCAGGAGGTCGCATTTCTCTCGGGCACCGGGATCGGACAACCGCTCGGGATCCTCAATTCCCCATGCCGGATCGAGGTCGCGCGGACGGCGCCGGGGGCGCTCGCGTACACCGATTTGGTCAACATGGTCGCGGTGTTCGGGCCAAACTGCTGGGCTCGCGGTTTTTGGCTGGTCGCTCAAAGCGCCTTGCCCGCCCTGCTGATGATGGCGGACCCGGGCGCCGGTGGAACGCTCGTGCTGCGACCGTCCGACACGGCGGTCGGCCGCCCCCCCAGCATCCTGGGCTTGCCCCTGGTCGTGAGCGGACGGAACCCGACCCTGGGAGCGACTGGTGATGTCATGCTGTTGGAGCCGTCTTACTACCTGCGGAAGCTTGGTTTCGGTCCGAGCATCGAGATCAGCAACGGCCCCAGGTTCGTTCAGAATCAATCAGTTTTGAAGATTTTCGCGAACGTGGACGGGCAGCCGTGGCTCACAACTCCGGTCCTGATGGAGAACGGAGTTGACCAAGTGTCGCCGTTCGTGATCCTGGCCGCGTAGAATCCGCCGGCGCACCGCCGTTGGCGGTGCCGGAGGGCTTTCAATTTCGGTCCGGGCCCGGGGTGTTGGAAAAACGCGCCCCGGGCCTCTTTGAAAGGATAGCACGTGGCCACTAAAAACATCGTCGGGCGCCTGGCCTACCTGATCACGGGCGACTCCAAGATGCTCGATACCTCGCTCAAGGGCTCCCAGGACCGCGTGGCGAAGTTCTCGAAGTTCGTAATGTCCGCCCTGGGCATCGGGGGCGCTGTCATCGCCGTTCGGAGCCTGATCCGAATAGGCAAGGACCTGATCGCCGCCTACGGCGTCCAGGAGCAGGCCGAGAACCGACTCGCCGCGGCCATCCGGGCTACCGGCGGCGACGTCGATAGCCTGATGACGCAGTACAAGGACTTCGCCTCCGAGATCCAGGCCGCCACGACCGTGGGCGACGAGCAGACCCTCGGGTTGATCCAGATCGGTGAGAGCCTGGGGATCGCCCGGGGCAAGATGGAGGAGGCAACCAAAGGGGCGATCGGGCTCTCAAAAGCCTTCGGTATCGACATGAACACGGCCATGCGCGGGATCGCCCTGGCCTACGAGGGCCAGTATACGCAACTGTCTCGCTACATCCCTGCCCTCCGCACTGCTGGAAGCGAGGCGGAGCGCCAGGCGGTGCTTCAGGAGGCCATGGCCAACGGTTTTGCGATCGCCCGGGCGGAAGCGGAGACGGGCACCGGGGCCATGCTCCAACTGCAGAACGCGATCGGAGACCTCAAGGAGCAGGGCGGGGCGGCGCTGGTGGACTTCCTCGCGCCGAGCATCCGGGGGCTGACGGAGTTTGTGACCCGCACCACGGCGGCCATCGCTGAATCTCGCCGACTCAAAAAGGTGGCCGAGGAGCTGGCCGAAGGGAAGCGGGTCGCGGCGGTCGACGAGATCGCACTTCTCGAGAGTCAGATTGCCGCCTTGGAGCTGCGGAGGAATAGGCGCGAAGAGGATACGGCCGCTCTCGATCGACAGATTGCAGGTTACCGAGTGCAGATCGGAACGCTGGCGGCGGTGGCGCGCTTGGAGGCCATCGGGGCGGAAGCGGAGAAGCAGGGCAACAAGGAAAAACAGGCCAGCGCCGAGCGGCAGGCGGAAGCGGAGAAGCGGTACGCCGCCGGCCTGGCGGCCATGACCGGCTACATCGAAGACAATCGGAGCGCGTACAGCAAGCTGGCCGCGCAGCTCGCCTATTTCGAGAGTTTCACTTGGGCCGAGGACCAGACCTACCAGCTAGGCCTCCAGGCGCAGGCCGTCAAGCTGCTCAAGGCGGAACTGGAGGCCCTGCGGGGAACCCAGGAGGACGGCTTCGCCGCGCATATCGAGGGGATCAACGCGCAGGTCGAACAGGAACGGGGGGCCATCGAGAACCTGAACAAGTTCCGGCTGGCCGAGCTGGCGCGCCAGGCGCAGGCCAACGCTGACGCCAAAGCGGAGGAACTGCAAGCCGAGAAAGACCAGGCCGCGGCCATCGAGCAGGTGCGGCAGCAGCTTGCCGACTTCATGGTCTCGATCTGGGGACAGCTGGACGCGGCCTTCCAGGCCAAGCTACGTGGAGAGCTCACGGCCCTGGACCTGCGCTACCGCACCGAGCTGGAGAACTTCGAGGGGACCGAGGAAGAAAAGAAGGCGCTGGAGGAGAAATACGAGCGGGAACGGGCGCAGCTGGAGTACGAGGCGGCGACGACCTCCTGGAAACTGCAATTGGTCGGCGCCATCGCAGCGGCCGCCCGGGCTGTGCTCAACGCCCTGGCAATGCAGCCGTTCATCCCTGTGGGGCTCGCGGCTGCGGTGCTGGCCGGGATCATGGGCGCTGTGCAGATCGCGGCCATCACCAACGCCAAGCCGGTGCCGGCTTTCGCCACGGGCGCCGATTTCGTCGTGCCCCCGGGCTACCCGGACGACAGCTACCCGATGCGCGTGGAGAGCGGGGAGCACGTGGTCGTGGAGCCCCGGGGCGGGGGGAGGGAGATCATCATCAACAACATGATGTACCTGGACGGACGGGAGCTGGCCCAGTGGACCACCCGGGCCATCGCGGACGCCCGGATCCTCGTGAACGCCAGGGCGATAATAAAATGAGCATCCAGAACGACGCCGATGTACTCCTGCAGTTCGTGGCCGGCGTCGGTCTCGCCACCAGGCACGGAACGGCTGAAGCAGCCGGCCGGGGCGCGGCCTTTCTCTACGCTCACGTGATGCGGAATCTGCCGGAGCTGGTACAACGGGCGGTGGAGGAGCTGGAGAAGGGGATGGAGCCGGAGTTTCTGCAGGCCCTCGAGGCGGTCGCCCGGGTCGGGGGGGCCCGGGCGCGGGAGGGCAAGAGCGCGGCGCTCGAAGTGGCAGAGCTCCTCTACGGGGGGGGTGCTGAGATACCACCTCCTCCCTGAAAGTCGCTTGGCGCCCCCGCCGGGTGCGAGATTTTGCTTGACTTCCGGCCGGGAGGTGCTATACTGGCAGGCCGGGGATAGGGTAGCTCCCGAAAAGTGGCTTCCTAGTGGCCACCTGCTCCGGCACCTCACACTAGGTTCGTGCACCAACTAGGAGGTGTAAAGATGAATCAGCACAGGCAGACCCTTATACCAGGAGGGCAAGTACGGCTCTCCAAACGGCCGGCGCCATCGGGCAAACGAGATGCCGGCGCGCTGTTGTTCTACGAATTGTACGGGCGGCTCACCGCGGATCAAGCGCGTATCGAGGCGACAATGTTAAAAGTCACCCGGGCCGTGGCCCAGCTGGTGCGCCGAGTCGACGTCCTGGAGGAGTGCACGAGACTGTACCGGGGCATCCTGGGCTTGGAACAACCCGTTGTCCGTTTCGGGTGCATCTCCTGCCGGCATGACTTCGACTTGCCTCTGGCGGAAGCTCAAGCGCTCAACTTCACTCCACTCTGCCCGGAGTGCCATAACTGGGCCTTGCCCTTCCCGAAGCAGGAATACTTCACGGCTCATCAGATCGCGGCCCTGGCGGGATTCCCGTATCGGACTGTGCTGAAAATGATTCACACCCGGGGGTTCGAGAAGGCCAGTAAAGAGCCTGGCGCGAAACACGGGAAGGCGCCGGCATACGATGAGACCACCGTACGAGAGCTCCTGATGACCTTGAAAGAAAGCCCGGCGCCATACAGAAGCAACCGCCTCCAGGCGGTTAGGAATCGCTGACTATTCGCCCGCTGTGACTTTCCGTCGTCACCGTCGGAAGGTGTACGCTGCCCATGCTGCCTCTCGTTGGGTCTTAGAAGTGGGGGGGGCTCCACTATTAGGTAGGTTCCGCCCATCTCGCCCGCCGACCTTACCAGGCAGCCCGGGGCAGCCGCAGCGAAAACCGACACGCTGTCGGATTTGAACGGACAAGGACACTCCGGCATTTTGGCGGGAGATCGCGCCGCCGTGGCGGGTCCGCAACTTCTGCGGAGGTCTGCGCGGAAGTTGCGGACCCTGCCGGCCTGTCAGCAAAACTGTAAGCAGAATTGCGAAAAACGGGGCAAAATGCGGGAACTGCGGGATTGACCACCTCGCTAAAGTGCTATAGCATAGATATTAGAGAAACGGGGCCACGACCGGGAGATTGTGTTTCCCCCTGTTAACCACTAGGTCGCATGTTCGAGTCATGCCGGGGGAGCTACAACATACGGTCAGGCAACAAATTACAGGCCCCGCTTCGGCGGGGCTTGTCGTTTTCGACGCTACTGTAAGCAAAATGTAAGCAGTAGTTTCGAGTCCCGCCCCGTGATATCCTGGAGGCGGCAATGAAAAAGACCTATCCGGAACCCTGGAAGCGCGGCACCACCTACCACTTCACGATCACCGAGGACGGGAAGCGGAAGAACGTGTCTACCGGCTGCGCCAAGAAAGAGGATGCCCGCGGGGCGGTGCGGAAGTACGTCGACCTGCGCGCGGCGGGCACGGCCGGCACTTTCCGAACCTATTCCGCCCCCTATTTCAACTGGGAGAGCTGCCCCCGGGTGGCGCGCCGGCTGGAGGAAGGGAAGTCCATCGGCAGGACGCACGTGAAGCAGTCCCGGGCCCTGCTG
>DATKUU010000401.1:0-3543 GCA_035530455.1 Phycisphaerae bacterium
GCCCACTGGCCGTTTCCGGAGCAGAGCTTGATCGCGTTGCCCCAGCACTCCAGCGCCTTGGGGGCGATCAGGGCGGGATCCTCGGCCGTGAACAGGATCGGCAAGGTCTTGGGGCCGTCCTCGCCGCGTTTCCATTTCGCGGCCCGCGCCTCGTCGATCTTCCCGGCCTTGAGCGACGCCGCGATGATGACGTGCGCGGTCGGGTCATCCAGCGCCCAGTGGTCGACCTCGGACGGATACTCCTTGCCCGTCTTGGCGCTCTTGCGCTTGACGCCGAGTCCGATCTTGCCGATGCGCGGCAACATATGGGGCCGCTCGCCGTCCGGATCAACAAACGTCGTGAAGTGTTCTCGTCCCATTGTCATTACCTCCGGTCATGTCGTTAAGTGCCGGTCTCTCCCGGCTGTCACGCCTACGTAACGTGGCGGGGGCGTTCCCTTGCTATGGCCCCAGTGCGTCCTGGGGCGATTCACTGGGCCGGGCAGGAGTCGAACCTGCAACCGCTGTCCTAGCTGTGGGTCGCTCTTGACTGTCCAGATCAGTTAGAGGCAAAGACGGTGGGCGGTCTGGTCTCGCCACAGCTTCCGGCCCATCCCCGCCGCCGATCGACGCGCCCGGGTGGAACCCGGGAACTCCTGGCGGCAGGATGCTGGCGTGACCTGGGCGTCTTGGTCTGTGGCACCGCAAGGGTTCGATCCGCCACATGTCGTTCTTGCACCCGGGACATCCGTTTTGAGCTGCATGCCCCAGAACGTTACTGAGGCAGTGGCCCAACTGTGAGCAGTTGGCACTTGCCACCTGTGTACGGCAGGCCATGTCCTACTGGGTCCACGCCAGCGTATTCGGTTGTCAATGCGGCTACACGGCTTGGCTGATCTGGCCCAGCAGCTTCAGTGAGTACTCAAACGCTGCTATGGCTTCATCTAGACGCCCAAGCGTTCCTTGCCGTACATCGCTTGGTTGTTCAGCCACGGGATCCAAGCAGCCGAGGCGTTCCAGAATTGTGCTGCTGTGCTGTACATGCGAGCCGGCCAGATCACGCAGCCGTTCGACAATGGCGTCAAGCCGGGTAATTTGCGGAGCCTTCATCGTCGCTTGGCTTAAGGCGATTCCTTGCTGTCCCATCGTCCTTCTCCTTCTGCGGCGTCTGCCGCTTCATAGTTAAGTGTCGGAGCGGGCAGGGGGAGACCCGCTCCGACCGGGTGTCCGCGCGCGGGCAGGGGGAGACCCGCCGCGGATGCGGGGTATACATTCGCCGCCGGCAGCCCATAGGCCACGAGCCCGCGTCGCCGGTTTAGACCCGTTGCGGAGACGGCATGCTCCTCCGTGAGCAGGCGACCGGCCATCACACCGTTGGCGCCGGCATAAAGCGTCAACAGCGCTAGCCGTGCGGCGATTAGCGGGAGCGGGACTCGAACCCGCGACCTCCGGATCATGACTCCGGCGTGCTGCCGACTGCACTACCCCGCGACGTGTGTCATCCCTCGATGTCAATGTGCTTCCCCGGTTGGTTCCAGTCGCTCATGGTCTCGTCGTTGGCCGTCTCGTCCCGGCTGCATCGGATGGCGAAGTACAACTCGCGGCCGATGCTGAGGACGGCAAGGGCGATAGAGACGATGATGATGGCGTAGATCATGGCGTGGTCTCCGGTTCGGAGACGGTAGCCACCCGCCCCGCCAACTCAGTGATCATCGCGTAGAGATCCTTGAACATGTCCCCCGCGGTGCGGCGGTCGTAATCGCCGATGGGTTCCGCCGCCATCCTCGCGGCGTAGTCGGCCATGCCGCGGAGTCCGGGATTTCTCTCGCCGATGAAGTGCGGGGTTGTGAAATTGTTAGGCATTGCATGATCCTCCGCAGATGTATGTGTATTCCAGCCGCTGGTAGTCTGTCAGGGGTGTGTCACTCATGGCTTGCTCCCTTTCGCCAACTCCGCAATCAGGGCGTCGGCTGCTAGGCACGCGAATTTGGCCTCAGCTGTGAAGCAGAGCACGCCCTCGTGATTTACGGCTTGGCCAGCCATGTACAGCCCAGCGTACCACTGGCGTAGCGTCATGCCGGGTTGCGGCCCCATGCCCCACATCGACGCAAATCCGTGGCCATTCGCCATATCAACTACCCTGTCCGCAGGCACGGGGAACGCAGGCCCGCCGTCTGAGGCAACGGACACGGTCTCAGGTGTGGGCGTGGTTGTGTCAGTCATGCCCCCATCCTCCAGCTCGCGCGCCCGCCGTTCAATTCAGCCACGGTGTCGGACGCATCCCGCGCCTTCGGGTAGGCGTGGCGGCAGTACGCTTCCCAGCCCGGATCGTCCTTGGGCTCCAGGTTCGCCGCGATGAACCCCGCCAGGACCGGCTCGTTGCCGTACCGGCTCAGGCTGTCGGTCAGCCCCTCGGGAACGGTGTAGCCGCCATCCCGCAGCAGACATTCAACTCGCGTCGCCAAGTGCGGCGCCTGCCACGTTCGGCAGAGCCAAGCCGCGTAAAGCGGCCCGTCATTGATTGCGTCGTCGTAATCCACCATCGTCTCAGACCTCCGTGCCCTTCCGGGCGTTGATCGCTTCCATGAGCAGGATGCGGACCATCGAGGACCGCGTGATCCCGTCGCTGGTCTCGACTGATGCCATGGTGTCGATCGTGTCCCGTAGCGCCTGCGAGATCATCACAGGCATCTGCACCGTTTCGTTTTGGCTCGTGTCCGGGGCCTGCATCGCGTGTCCTTTCGTATTACTCATTACTGACAGTATCGGCTATGATCCGGTATCGGTCAAGAGTATTCTGTAATAATTATCCAATGGACTTTGCCGCCCCTTGCTCAGCAACGGGTTACGGCGAATCTATGGACGGAAATGGATACTGACAGCGCATAAGAAAAGCCCCCGGCGACACACCAGGGGCGGGCGCGACTCGGGGTGGCCTACCGGTCGCGTCAATCTTCGGGGTCTGGCAGGCACCACCAGCCCTCAGGCAGCAGCACCCGATGGGCCGACCGCTCGCGCCGGCCGCCGACGGCGACGTAGATGTAGGCTTCAACCGGCTCGGCCAGTTGGACGCACTCACCGGCTGGAACTAAGACGGTTCTTTGTCGCACGCACCCGACGAAGCAAGCGCTCACGACGAGAACGATCCCGATCGCCGTCGATAACAGTCGATGGCTCATTGGCTTCCTTTACGATCATCGCCAACAGGATCTCGGCGATGGTCAGGATGATCAGGGCGATGGTCTTCATGGGTCGGCTACTTCTGTGCACCCACGTCCTCAGACGACTTGTCGTTGTCCCGCGCCATGAACAGACCCACGGCGGCGATCAGGGCTGTCACGACGATGGCCCACTGAGGCTCCGTCCCCGCGTCGCCGTCCCACATTGCCGTCAGGGCGGTTATCAGGGCGATCAGGAACGCGCCGATTCCACAGAAGGTCGTTTTCCACGATTTCATAGCATACTCCTTCAAATGAGGGCTATCAGTTTAATCGCGATTGATCCGGCGGCGCCTCCGAAGAGGGCCATCAGCAGAACCGCGATCACAAGTTTCAGCATCCCGAC
>DATKUU010000402.1:0-7370 GCA_035530455.1 Phycisphaerae bacterium
TCACGGGCGCCGTGGATGACACCCGTGATCCAAACGTCTTCCCCACGAAGGCCATACATGATGCGATACGCCCCGACAAGGATCTCCCGGCACGATGGGGCGCCCAGTTCGGGGATGACTCGCCCGCATAGGGGGAACTCCTGCAACCGATCGGTGGCTTCGAGCAGGCGCAACACCGTCAGCGCGGCCTGATCCACCGAATCCCTCGCGATGTACTGGGCGATCGCCTCTGCATCTTCAATCGCCGCGGGCGCCCAGATCACTTGACCCATTTCTGGAGTCTTTTCTTGGCGGCCTCATGCGACAGGCCACGGCCCTCCCGAATCTGCCGCTCGCCGTGCTCAAACTTCTCCCGCACGTACAACGCATGAATGATGTCGTCCATGCTCGCTTCGTCCGGGAGGCTTTCAATCACTTCCTTTGCCACATCCTTGGAAACCATGCCGCTCTCCTTCTATGCACAAACCACAACCGTATTATAACCGGCCCCGGACGCAAAGCCAGCAACAGGCAAAACACCCGAGAAGACTCGGCCACAGACCCTCCCGGGCAACTTCACCGGGGATTCGCGGCACTCACCCCACCACGTTATACGCCCGGACGTGGAACGCGACGTCCAACTCCTGGGCCAGGCGGCGGACGGCCTCCAGGTCCACCCCCGGCACGGCGACGGCGGTGGCGCGGACCTCCGGAATCCTCTCCTTCGCCCGCCGGACAAACGCGCACACCGCCTCGAACGCGTTCGGAACCGTCGGCCGGCACAGCCGCTCGTACGTGGCCGCATCGGTGGCGTTCAGGCTGACGCTCACAGCATCCACAAACTCGGCGAGGTCCGGCACGATGTCGCGGCCCGTAAGCACCGACCCCTGGCCGTTCGTGTCCAGGCGCACTTTTTTCTTCCAGCGGGCCCGGACCTCCTTGCCGACCTTGCGGATTTCCTCCAGCCTGAGTGTCGGCTCGCCGAAGCCGCAGAAGACCACCTCCTCGTAGCGCTCGACGCCGGCCTCCCGGAGGGCCTTCAGCATGTCGCCGGCCGACGGCTCGCGCGCCAGCCGCAGGTCGTGCCCCTTGACGACCAGGACTCCCTCGCTCCGGGGGCAGAAGCGGCAGCGGTTGGAGCACTCGTTCGTCACGTTCACATAGAGGCTGCGGCGGATGGGATAAACGAAGCACGGGCCGGTACGCTCCAGCCGCAGGCCGAACAGGTGACAGGCGTTCCTCGTCGTAATCCGCCGCACGTCATTCTCCGTCAGACCGTACAGGCCCGCCAGGAACCGAATGACCTCGACGACGTGGGCGGGCTCGTTCGTCTTGCCGCGCATCGCCGCGGGGGCGCAATACGGCGAATCGGTTTCGACCAGCAGGCGCTCCAGGGGCACGGCCTTGGCGGCGGCACGGACCCCGTCGGCATTGGGGAACGTCACGATGCCCGAGAACGAGACGTAAAACCCCCGCGCGAGAGCCTCCTTCGCCAACTCCGCCGACCCCGTGAAACAGTGGAAGACGCCCGGCGGCATCCGGCCCTCCGCCGCGGAGTCCAGCACGGCGAGGGTGTCACCCTCGGCCTCGCGCGTGTGGACGATGAGCGGCTTGCCCAGGCGGCTCGCCAGGTGCACGCCCGACGCGAACACCTCCCGCTGGACGGGGCGCGGCGAATGCTCGTAGTGGTAGTCCAGGCCGAACTCGCCCAGCGCGACCACCTTCTCGCGCCGCGCCAACTCCTCCAGCACCGGCCAGTCCACGGCCTTGACCTTGGCGGCCTCGTGGGGATGGAACCCGACGGCGGCGTAGAGCATCGGCTCGCGTTCGGCCATTTCCACGACCCGCGCGTTGTCCTCCGGCTTCGTGCCGACGTTGATGATCGTTTCGACGCCCGCGGCCCGCGCGCGCGCAAGGACCCCCACCAGGTCCGGCTCCAGCCGGTCGAAGTGCACGTGGGCGTGGGTGTCAATCGCGGGTTCGGGCATATGATCCCTCATCGGCCGGTTGCATCGAACGCGCCGGCGTAATGGCGTATCTGGGGCCGTCGGCGGTCGTTGCCGCAAAACTCCACGGCGACGACGTCGAAGCGCACGGCCCGCTCCAGCGCCCCGTGCTGCACCAGGAACGTCTTGGCGGCCGAGATCACGCGCCGGCGCTTCGCCCGACCGACCGTCTCCTCCGGGCGGATGGCCGCGGCCTGGCCTTCCTCAAGCGTGCGGCTGCGGACCTCGACGAAGCAGACCGTCCGGGTCCGTTTCTCCAGCGTCACCAGGTCCACCTCGCCCTGGCGGAACGCGACGTTCCGCGCCAGAACCCGGTGGCCGTGCTTCTTCAAGTACCGCTCGGCGGCACGTTCCCCCGCCTCGCCGGTCGCCTGGGCCGGCGTCCGCGTGGCTGCGTCTTTGACCTGCCACGGCCAGCGCATGGCTATCCCCCTTGCCGGAAATGATTCTAGCCGCCGGCAAAGGGATGTGCAACGGACAGGCGACACTCGACCAGGGTTCGCGCGCCGACGCGCCTACTCAATAGGCGGCGGGACATTGCTTCCGGTAGCCGGACCGGAACTGAAGGCGCCGGCCCCAATCGTCGCATCGAGTTTTCGCAGTTCCGAGAACGCCTTGAGTCCGCCGTAGAGGCCGAACAGTGCAAGGAGATGGAACCCCGCGACGAGAAAATCCTGGAACACCAGGCAAAGCAGTCCGTCCAGCGCGTAAAGAACCATGCCCAGGATGAGAGCCCAGCGGTAGCGCTGCTCCGCAAGGTAGCCAAAAGCGACAAAAAGCAGCGCGACGGCAACCGCCGCGGCAAAGGTCAAGTACTTGGCCATAGGGCCGACTTGCTCCGCAAGGCCCACGCCTACTGCGCTGATCACTTGGGTAGTCCCCAAAGCCACAAGGAACCCCCACGTGCCGCCGACCAGCAGTACCACCGAATTCGCAATCGAGAGACCCGCAATCCAGTAGAACCACCGCACCCCCCCGACGAATCGTTTCTCGAGTTCGCGGCGCTTCTGCAGGTCGGCCACCTGCGCCTTGGTAAACGTTGGTTCCTCCTTGGAGGCGGCTTCCATTTCCATTGCAGGCTCCTTGCATTCCCGGGATTCGTGGGCTGGGGCCACGTCCATAAGAGTCTCCGAAGGGAACCGCGTCTGTGACCAAGCCATCATCTGTCGCCGAATCTTCGGCCGCAGGAACCAAATGAGAACAAAGACAGGGTAGCCCATCGAGAGAAGGGCTCCCACCGCCAATCCGACCCCATATGCACCCAACATCGAATTCTCGGAATAGCGCGGGTACATGCTAACCGCCCCGCTGGCGAACAGAACGCCATGCACAAGCAAGGTGACGATACCGTACAAAATGTGCAGGGTACGTCCCGACGGGCGGTGTCGGATCAACTGGATGCCCGCAACCACCACTAGGATCGGCAGGACCAGCACGACCACGCCTAGGGCAGGCCGCACCGCCCCCCACCACCCCTCAGGCGACGGTTCCTCCTGCACGGGATGCATGGCGCGCATCGCGACAGTAAGTCCGATGCATGAGGCCCAGAAGAAACCCTGCAAAATGGACAGGATGCCAATAACCGTCGGCCAAATCGGACGCGGTGCGTCTGCGTAGGAAGGCGAAACGGGACAAGGTGCCGCCAGGGGCATTCCCGTATCAGATGACGGTTGTGAAGCAGAGCCTTGTTCTGTGTCCATCATCCCCCCAGAGGAAATGCCGGGGTAGGCGGCCATTGCTCATACTATCCGTAGGCGGATGCAGGGATTCAAGCGAAAAGACCGGGCACCCTTCGGCCGGGGGCGCGAAAAATGGGATTGCAGGGGGCCGGCAACGGCGGTATAGTGTCCGGGCGAAGGTTGCCCGGTGGGCCTGAAAGGGCGGTCCCGGTGACCCTTCAGCCGAATGCCGTGAGCGGGCGTAGCTCAGTGGTAGAGCGTCACGTTGCCAACGTGAATGTCGTGGGTTCAAGTCCCATCGCCCGCTCCAGGTTGTCGTAAGCAGTCGGCTCGAGCGGCAGCCAGGACGGACCGGTCCTCTCGAGCCGACTTCTTTGTCCGATGCGATAGCGGTCCGGCGCGCCTGCCCCGATGGGGCCGGGATCGCCCGACGAAAGGATGACCATGGCCGAACCCGAGACGACCGAACCGAAGGCGGACGAGCCCGAACAAGCGACTGCGGCGACCGCCGACACCGCAAAGGAAGCCCCGGCGATGGACGTCACCGTCGAGGACGTGGGCGTCTGCAAGAAGAAACTCTCCATCACGATCCCCCGCGAGGCGATCGAGAAGAAGTTCGACGAGCGCTTCACGGAACTGGAGCGTGAGGCCGTCGTCCCCGGCTTCCGCCCCGGCCATGCGCCGCGGCGACTGGTCGAGAAGCGATTCCGCCGGGCCGTCGCCGAAGAAGTGCGTGTCGCGCTCGTGAGCGAGACGCTTACCAAGGCCCTCGAGCAGGAAAAACTGGACGTCATCGGCGAGCCGGACCTCGACCCGGAAAGCGTGACGCTGCCCGACGACGGGCCGCTTGTCTTCTCGCTGGAACTGGAGGTCCGGCCGGAGTTTACGCTGCCCGATTACGCCAGCATCCCCGTGGACGTCAAGCACCGTGAGGCCGGCGAGAAGGACGTCGAGGCGGCCCTGGAACGCCTGCGCGAGATGCACGGGACCCTGAAGCCCCTGCGCAAGGGCTCGAAGGCGAAGAAGGGCGACGCCGTGACGGCCGACGTGACACTGCGAGTGGGCGGGATGAGCATCCTGGACGGCAAGGAAGGCCGCCTGCCCGTCGCCGCCGTCGCCATCGAGGGCGTCCCCGTGCCGAACCTGGAGGAGCTGCTGGAGGGGGCGAAAGTCGGCGAGACGAAAACCGGCACGTTCAAGGTCGGCGACGATGCGACCCGCGAGGACCTGCGGGGCAAAGAAGCCGAAATCAGTCTCGTCGTCAAGGACATCAGCCGGCCGGCGCCCGCCGACGACAAGACGCTCCTCGCGCAGACGGCCTACGAGACGCTCGAGGCGCTGCGGGAGGGCTTGGCGCGGCAACTGGAGAACCAGGCTGAGACCGCCCACCGCGAGGCCCAGGAAGAGGCCGTCCGCGACTGGCTCCTGGAGAAGGTGCCTTTCGAGTTGCCCGAGGGTTTGGCCCAGCGGCACGCGGAGCGGCTGTACGCGCGGCACCTGGTGAACCTGCGATACCGCGGCGTGCCGGCCGAGGAGATCGAAAAGCAGCGCGAGGTTTTGCGCTCCAGCGCGACCGAAAACGCCACCCGCGACCTCAAACTCTTCTTCATCCTCGACTCGATCGCCAAGAAGGAGAAGATCGAGGCCACCGATGCCGAGGTGGATGCCCGCGTACGGTTCATTGCGGCCCAGTACGGGCGGCGCGACGACCACGTCCGCGAAGAGATGCGCGAGCGCGGCACGCTCGACAGCCTGCGCAGCCAGATCTGCGAGGACAAGGTGATGCGCCTGCTCCTGGAGAAGGCGAAAATCGCGGGCAAAGAATCCTCCAGCCCGAAGCCCCCCAAAGCCGAAAAGAAGTCCGCGGGCGAAGAGCCCGAGACCACCTGACGCACGCCGACGCCGGCAGACGGCGAACGAGCACCGAAAGGGGAACCGCGAGCGATGGTTTCCGACAGGCGCGAACGCCAGATCAGCGGTTTGCCCGTGCGGCCGTACGCCGCCACGATGCCACCCTATCAGCAGCAGCGGTGGCTCACCCTGGCCGACCTCCTGCTGGAGAACCGCATCATCTTCCTGGAGGGCGTCATTGACGACCACGTCGCCAACTCGGTCGTCATGAAACTCCTGTACCTCCAGAGCGAAAAGCGGAACCAGGAAATCAGCCTGTACATCAACTCGCCCGGTGGTTACGTCTCCAGCACCCTCGCCATCTACGATACCCTGCAGTTCCTCGATTCGCCTGTGGCGACGTACGCCATCGGCCTGGCGGCGAGCGGGGCGGCCCTGCTCCTGACGGGCGGCACGAAGGGCAAACGCTTCGCCCTCCCGCACGCCAAGATCATGCTCCACCAGCCGGCCGGCGAGGTGGGCGGCCAGGCGGCCGACATCGAGATCGCCGCCAAGGAAGTCCTCAAGGACAAAGAGATGCTCATCCGGCTCTTCGCCCATCACACCGGACAGGAACCCGAGAAGATCCGGCGCGAAACCGAACGCGACCGCTACCTCTCCGCCCAGGAGGCGAAGGAGTACGGCATCGTGGACGAGGTCCTCGAACACATCGAAAAACCCAAGTAGCCCCCGAAAGGGAGGGCCAGGCGTGCAACCCCGAAACGAGCTGATCCCCATCGTCGTCGAACAGACCGGCCGCGGCGAGCGGTCCTACGACATCTATAGCCGGCTGCTGAAGGACCGCATCATCTTCATCGGCGGCGATATCGAAGATGCGATGGCCAACACCATTATCGCCCAACTCCTCTTCCTCCAGAACGAAAACGCCGACGCCGACATCTCCATCTACATCAACTCGCCCGGCGGCCTGATTACGAGCGGACTGGCCATCTACGACGTCATGCAGTTCGTCGGATGCAACGTCGTCACCTACTGCCTGGGCCAGGCGGCCAGCATGGCCGCGGTCCTCCTGGCCGGCGGCACGAAAGGCAAACGCTTCGTCCTCCCCAACTCGCGCATCCTCATCCACCAGCCGATGGGCGGCGCGCGCGGCACAGCGACGGACATCGGCATCCAGGCCGAGGAAATCCTCCGCCTGCGGGCGCGACTGAACCAAATCCTCGCCCATCACACCGGCCAGCCGGTGGAGAAAATCGAGGAAGACGTGGACCGCGACCGATTCCTCGGGGCCGACGAGGCGGTGGCCTACGGCCTGGCGGACCAGGTCATCCAGAGTTTGCCGAAGAAGGCGAAGTAGCCACTCGCGAGCGTGCAAGGACGCATCCCACGACCGGTTTTCCGCAAGGGGATCGAGAGAATGTGGCCCTTCACCCGTGAATCACCCTTGGAACGCGAACTGGTGCAACAGTATACCGCGACGTTCGAATCTTATGGGATACCCGAGGCGAAGCGGACAGCCAAGGATCTGCTAACCCTCGCCAAGAAGCAGGCGTGTTCTGATCCTGACCTTCCCCCAAATTTCGACAACCTTCTCCTAGAAAGGGAAGCTACTGACAATTCGACAAAACAGATGCTCGCTGCAAAGCGTGCCGAGGGTGTTACTGATGCCGACATTAAGTGGTGGTGGGGGCTTGATAAACTTGAACGTCGCATGCTTATCGTTGTCGACGATTGGTTTCGCATGGCCGCATTCCAAAAATATCAAGCCGAAGGAATGTCGGCGGAACAAGCGAACTTTCAGTTGCGCAAGTCCTTTCCGATTTTTGGTGACCCCCAGAACACAAAAAACGTCAAG
>DATKUU010000403.1:0-8913 GCA_035530455.1 Phycisphaerae bacterium
GGAAGCCTGGCGAAACCGCCTCATCTGGGGCGACAACAAGGTCGTCATGGCCAGCCTGCTGCCGGAGTTCGAGGGCAAGATTGACCTCATTTACATTGACCCGCCCTTCGCCACGGGACAGGACTTTTCGTTCCGCACCCAAGTGGGCGACCAAGACATCACGAAAGAGCCTTCCATTATTGAGGAGAAGGCGTACCGCGACACCTGGGGTAAATACGGTCCGGACCGCAAACTTGAAAGTTATCTGGAAATGATGTACGAGCGTCTTGCTCTTATGCACGACCTCTTGACTCAGACTGGCAGCATATACGTTCACCTGGACTGGAGGGTTGTATCTTATGTTAGGGCAATAATGGACGAACGCTTTGGGCCATCAAACTTTCAGCGTGAGATAGTATGGGACATCAGCGTGCTTTCAGGCTTCAAGACAATAGCGAAGAACTGGATCAGAGGCCATGAAACCATCCTTTTCTACTCCAAGAGCAATGGCTTCATCTTCAACAAGCAGAGCACCGAGCACCGTCCTGAGTATATTGCACGTTTCAATAAGACGGATAAGAAAGGACGGCGTTATTTTGATGGGCGCGGCGAGAGAAGATACTTGGACGAAGTGATGGAGAAGGGGAAGGCCGTGGGGGATGTGTGGGCTGACGTTATGTCTTTTCAGCAAATCCCGACTTCACAGGAGCGCGTGGGCTATGACACACAAAAGCCTGAGGCCTTGCTTGAGCGAATCATAAGCGCCTCATCCGATCCGGGAGCACTCGTTGCTGACTTCTTCTGCGGTTCCGGCACGACCGGCGCAGTGGCCGAAAAGTTGGGCCGGCGATGGATCATGTGCGACCTCTCGAAGTGGGCCATTCAGGTGGCCCGCAAGCGGCTCCTCGGCATCAAGGATTGCCGCCCGTTTGAAATCCTGAACCTCGGCAACTACCAGCGCCACAAACTGGCCGCCAACGGCCGCGCGGGGCCGGTCCGATATCTGAAGTTCATCCTCGACCTCTACCGCGCCGAGGTCCAGACCGGCCACCGGATGCTTCACGGCAAGAAGGGCGGGGCCTTGGTCCACGTCGGGGCGGTGGACTCTCCCATCACGCTCCGCGAAATCCGCGAAGCCCTGGCCGAGGCCAAGGAGGCCGGGGCGCGCGAGGTACACTTCCTCGGATGGGACTTCGAGATGGGCCTGCACGACCTCGTGAACGAGGTGGGCGAGGATTACGGCCTCAAGGTCCGCCTCGTTTCCATCCCGCGCGAATCGCTCGAAGTCGCAGACCCCGCCAAGGAGCACCTGCGCTTCTACGACCTGAACTACCTGGACGTGGATGCGGAGGCGAAGAAACGGACCGTCACGGTGAGAATCAAGGACTTCGCCATCGCCAACCCCGAATACCTGCCCGAAGAGGTCCGCGAGCGCGTGAAGAAGTTCTCCGACTACATCGACTACTGGGCCGTTGACTGGGACTACAAGGGCGACACCTTCCACAACGGCTGGCAGGACTTTAGGACGCGCAAGAAACGAGCGCTGAAGACAGAGGCGAATCACCACTACGAAGAAAGCGGAACCTATCGCGTTCTCGTAAAGGTGGTGGACGTTTTCGGCAACGACACGACGAAGTTGCTCCAGGTAAAGGTGAAGTGACATGGCGCGCCTGGAACTGGTGGAGAAGGTCCGCGCGGCGGTCGCGCCCTGGCGCAAGAAAGGCTACCCCGGCGCGAGCACCGTCACCCAGCGGCTCCTTGAGTTCTGGTTCGCCGAGCCGCACGTTCTCCCCGACGGGACCGAGTTTCGCTTTTATGACGCCCAACGAGACGCCATCGAGTCCCTCATCTACCTTTACGAGGTCTGCGGTTACGAGAACCTCTACGCCCTCTCGCGCAACCTGGGCGTGAGCCTGACCTTCGACCCCACCAAAGACAACTGGCCGAAGTATTGTTTCAAGATGGCGACCGGTTCGGGCAAGACCTTCGTCATGGCCCTGGCGGTGGTGTGGCAGTATTTCAACCACTTTTTCAGGACGTCGAACGGTCGGCGGTACTCGAGCGCCCTCTTGGTCATTGCGCCAAACCTCATCGTCCTGGACCGGCTCTATGGGGCCGGGGACGGAAAAAGTGCCGACGCCAGTTCCTTCGCCGACAGCGCGATTTTTCGCAACTTTCCCTTTCTGCCCCCGGAATGGTCCGTGGACTTCGACCTTCAGGTCATCTATCAGAGCCAGGTGCGGCCTGTGAGTTCGCGCGGGGTGCTCTACCTAACAAACGTGCAGCAACTTTACCCCGTCCCCATCGAGAAAGAAATCAACGCCCTTGACGAGGAACTGGGGCATCGCGTGGTGCGCGACGACTCCCTGGGGCGCGAGGACCTTCAGGAAGCGATCCGCCACCACGACAACCTCATTGTCATCAATGACGAGGCGCATCACGTCCACTCCGACGACCTGGAATGGGCGAAGGCCATTGACTTGCTCGACACCCACGCCAAAGAGCGCGGCGGGGCCAGCCTGGTCATGCAACTGGACTTCACCGCTACGCCTTACGTTGCATCCGGCAATGCGAAAGCGTATTTTCCCCACATCATCTGCGACTATCCCCTGGCGGCGGCCATCCGCGATGCCGTGGTCAAGCGCCCCAAGATCGGCGAGATTGAGAACGCGCCCGAGGTCGCCACGGGCGATTACGTTAAGAAAAACCGCCTGCAAATTGATACCGGCGTTGAAATCCTGCGGCGATTTCAGAAGGACTTGAGCGCCAGCGGCAAAAAACCCGTCCTTTTCGTTATGTGCGATAGGACCCGTAACGCGGACAAAGTCGGCCGATACCTTCAGAATCAGCACAACCTCTGCACGCGCGTTATCCATACGGACACGAAAGGCCAAATCACCAAGAAAGACTTGCAGGAGGCGCGTGACGTTGCCCGAAACATTGACCACAATGAATACCACGCCATCGTCAGCGTCATGATGCTGAAAGAGGGATGGGACGTCAAGAACGTATGCGTTGTGGTCCCTTTGCGCTCCTACGTTTCGCCCATTTTGGCCGAGCAGACCCTCGGCAGAGGCCTGCGGCGCATGTCACCCCACGGTTCGGGATGGGAAGAAAAACTCGTCGTGATTGACCATCCGCGCTTTCGTGACCTCTGGGAGGCCGAGATCGAAAACGAGGACCTCCAGATCGAGATTACCGGCGCCTCGCGCGTCTATGAGCCCCTGAACGTCATCCGCGTGGACCCGGCCAAGATGCGGTTCGACATGGAGGTTCCCGTCCTTTTGGGGGGCTTGGCTGGTTCAAAGCGCAGGATTGAGGATATCCGGGTTGAGTGCCTTCCGGCGGCGCAAATGAAATGGTCCGAGATTAAACTCCCCAAGGTCATGTACCGAGAGAAGGATCTCCTGACGCAGAAGACCGATCTGGAAAAGGAACTGGCCTTTGACTTCACCGACCGGGCCGATGAGTATCTGACCTACTTGACGAAGGCTGTATTGGGCCGGTGCGCAGCGTCAGGCCAGTTTGCCGCGCTCTACCCCAAAGTTCGCGACTACGTGCAAAAGCGATTCTTTGACCAACCCATCGAACTTGATGATCCGCAGACGGTGCGCCGGCTCAACCACATTGCCGTGCGCGAGAAGATCGCCGACACTCTTGCCAAAGCGATCCTGGCGCTGGAGGTGCACGAGGAACCTTATGAGTTGGAACTGCGCTACCGTCTGAGCCGCACCCAGCCCTTCCACACTTCTGAACCGGTTTACGACCCCAAGAAATCCGTTTTTGAGCGCCTTCCTTATGCCGCGCGATCCGATTACGAAAAGCGTTTCATGAAATACCTTGACGGCCAGGATGAGGTCGAGGCGTACACGAAAATTTGCGGGCCGATCCCGCCCCGGATTTTCTACCGGTCCGCCGAGGGACGCATAGCATCGTACACCCCCGATTTCTGGATTCGCACGAAGAGCGGTCACGTCCTCTTGGAAACCAAAGGCAAGGGATGGGACCAGCAGGAAGACGTCAAGGCGAAAGTGGCTGCGGCTAAGGCTTGGTGCGCCGGAGTCCAGAAGATAACGCGCAAGCCATGCACCTTCGCCAAAGTTCTGGAATCGGACTTCAAGCGGTTCGCCTCGCTCTCGTTTGGGGAACTTCTCAAGGCCGCGGGCGCCTAGCGCACTCGGTCTTAGGGGCGATCTATCAACGCGCCCCGGAATTCGGGGAACACAAAACTGCTTTCGGTTTTCCGATTTCCGGCGACTGGCATTTCCGGCCACCCCATCCTGCTTTTCCCCCGCTTGCCACGGCGACTTGCTTGCCACGCCGAAGCATGTGGCGAAGGCGGGTCACGGCGTAGTCGCAGACGAAGCCGGAAGTCCGTCGCTCCGGAACGAAGCTTGCCCGCCTGTGGCGGGACGGGTTGCCCAAATCCCCCTCTGCGGTCTCTGCGTTGAAACCACCCTCTTGTCCCTCGCCCCTGGCCTTCGCGTCCTTTCGGTTTCCTTTGCGGTTCGTTGCCCGCCGTCGCCCAATTCTCCCTCTGCGTTCTCTGCGCTCTCTGCGTTGAAACCACCCTTCCTCCCCCCGGCATGCAAATCCTGTGCCAAACTTTGCGGAAAAACGGCTCTCCCATCCACGCCGCTCCATAGCATAGGAGGCAAAACGAGGGTTCTGCGAGGTAAAACCGGGGCAGTACGGGGCACCTGCGGGGCAAATCGGGGCAAAAGCGGGGCAAAAACGGGGCGTTTTGCGCTCGACGCGGAGTCTTCTGCGCCCCAAAACCGCCCTGGCGCTCTCCAAGTGCCCCCCGACCCCTCCAAAAATCGCGCCAAAAAGCGGACCCTCCCCAAAAAAAATTCTGGATTTTTTCTCCCTTTCGTGGCGAATAGAGATTGGTGCTTGCAAAAGGGTTGGGGGGAGCGTATAGTATGGGCACCGTCCGGCATTGGGCCGGGCGGATTGATTATGGCGGTCCTGGTTAAAGGAACTGTATCCGAATGCCTTTTGACAAGTTGGGGCTCATAGAGCCCCTGTTGCGGGCGGTACGTAGTGAAGGTTACACGATACCCACCCCCATTCAGCTGCACGCGATTCCTCCTGTCCTGGCCGGCAAAGACCTGCTGGGCTGCGCCCAGACGGGAACGGGCAAGACGGCGGCGTTTGCGCTGCCGATCCTCCAGCGTCTGTCGGCGAACGGGAACGGCGACCCGCAGCCCGCCACGGCGGGTGAAATTCGTCCCGATGAGGCTGGGGCTCATCCGCGGGCTTCAAACGGCAAGCGGCCGGTCCGGGCGCTTGTCCTGACGCCGACGCGCGAACTGGCCGCCCAGATCCACGCGAGTTTCCGGGTCTATGGCCAGCACGTGGACCTGAGGTGTGCGGAGGTGTTCGGCGGCGTGAGCCAGGTGCCGCAGGCCAAGGCCCTGCGCCAGGGCGTGGATATCCTGGTGGCGACGCCGGGACGGCTCCTGGACCTGATGGGCCAGGGGCTGGTGCAGTTCAAGCACCTCGAGGTGCTGGTGCTGGACGAAGCGGACCGGATGCTGGACATGGGTTTCATACCGGACGTTCGTCGGATTCTGTCGGCGTTGCCGGCGCAGCGTCAGACGCTGTTTTTCTCGGCGACGATGCCGGGGACGATCCAGGGGTTGGCGGACGCGATCCTTCGGGACCCGGTGGAAGTGCGTGTGACGCCGGAGGCGCCCGCGGCGGAGACGGTGGAGCATTCGGTGTACCTGGTGGAGCAGGGCCAGAAGCAGGCGTTGCTGGAGCATCTGCTGGCGGGTCCGGAGATTTGCCGGGCGCTCGTTTTTACGCGGACGAAGCACGGGGCGGAGAAGGTGGCGCGTCGGTTGAAGGGGGCGCGGATTTCGGCGGACGCGATCCATGGAAACAAGTCGCAGGGGGCGCGGGAGCGGTCGCTGGACGAGTTCAAGCGCGGACGGACGCGCGTGCTGGTGGCGAGCGACCTGGCGTCGCGCGGGCTGGACGTGGACGACATTTCGCACGTCATCAATTTCGACATGCCGCGCGAGGCCGAGACGTACGTGCACCGTATCGGTCGGACGGGGCGAGCGGGCGCCAGCGGGACGGCGCTTTCGTTCTGCAGTTACGAGGAGCGCAACCAGTTAAACAGCATCGAGCGTCTGATGCGGCAGACGCTGGGGATGGTGGAGGATCACCCGTTCCGGTCGCCGCTGCCGCGGATGCAGCCGAAGAGGAACGGGTATATTTCGGTGCCGAAGCGTCGCGGTCGTCGGGGGGGAGTGCGCGGTCGGCGGCGGTAAGCGGGCGTAGGCAGGGCGAATAGGGCGCGGCGTCCAGGAATGGCCGCCGCGCTGTGTTTTTTTGGTGCGCGAATCAATCGAGGTATTGGATGGTGAGGGACTGCAATTTCGCGGCGAAATGGCGGTCGGTCCATCCGATGAAGGCGTGGAGTAGTTGCCAGGGGTTGGCGGCCTTTCCGGCGGCGGTGACTTTGGCGGCGATGGCCTGGCCGCGGGTGCGCTCGAGGGCGATGCGGCCGGCGTAGCGGAGATGTCGCCAGCGTGCGCGGTTCTTTTCTTTTCGACCGAGTCGGCGGAACGTGCCGCGGCCGTGTGCGGCAAGGCGTGCGACCTCCGTCTGCATGGCGTCGAAGAGGTGAAAGTCGCCGACGGGAACGATGCGCAGCGTGCGTTTCATGGTCGGGCCTCCTAAAGGTTCGGAGCCCTGGAACGGTCATTGAGCATAACATGGAGAGAGGGGGGAATCAATGCAGAATGGAGAGGCCGGAAACCGGAAAGAACGGCGGACGGCGACGGAAAACGGCAAGGCGACGCGGGTGGGCGGATGATATAATGGGCGGGGCCGACAGGAAAGGGAGACGACCGTGGATCTGCGGGTGGCGGCGGAGCGGGCGCTGGCGATTGATGAGCCCAAGGCGCTTGGGCAATTGGAGGAGTACATTCGGCGCGGGTGCGACGCGGGGCGACCGGGCGGCGTGCTGATGGGCCTGAGCGGGGGTCTGGACTCGGCGGTGTTGGCAGCGCTGGCGGTGCGCGCGCTGGGGCGCAAGTCGGTGCACGTGGTTTTTCTGGGCGAGCGCGACACGGACCCGGACACGGCCCGCAAATCGCGTCTGGTGGCGGACTGGTTGGGCCTCGAGTGGGAGGTGGAGGACATTTCGCCCGAAATCCGGGCGAAGGGACATTATTCGTCTGTGGTGATGTGGGTGACGGCGCGGTGGGGATGGGTGAACCGTCACGTCGTTTGCCGGCTGTACCGCTGGGCGACGGGTGAGACGCCGTTTGTGTCCACGCTTCGGCGCGGGGATTTTACGGGTCGGCCGGTCACTGGCTTTATGTACCGTTCGGGGATGCGTCAGGTGGAAGCGGCGTTCAACGCGCGTCAATTGCATCGGCGGGAGGTGCTGGAGCGCCGGGCGGCCGAGCGCGGGGCGAGCATCATCGGTGCGGCGAACCGGTCGGAGGGGATGACGGGATGGTTCGTCATCGGTGGGGCGGACGACATGCCGTTTCAGCCATTGATGGGTCTCTATAAGACGCAGGTGCGGCAACTTGCACGGCGCCTGGAGGTGCCGGCGGAGATCATCGAGCAGGCGCCGTCGCCGGACATGATGCGCGGGGTGACGGACGAGACGGCGCTGGCGGTGTCGTATGACGTGATTGACCTGGTGCTGGATGGGATTGAGCGCGGAGGGGCGGACGGGGATCTGGAGGCGCTGGGGATTCGGGCGGATGCGATTCGCCATGTGCGGGAGATGCACCGGATGAGCGCGTGGAAACGGAACCCGGCGCACGCGGCGGCGGTGGACGGAGGCATTCGCGGGGGGCTGCGGGTGAACGGCGATGGGGCAGGGTGCGGAGTGAACGGGGCCGCCCGTGCCCCCCGCGGGTCTTGACGCGTTTGGGACATTTGCCGGAAAATGCCGGCGCACCCCAATAACCCGTCGTGTCGAATTGACCGTGTCCTGAAAGGTCTCCCCGGGTATATTTGTAGCGGCACCGCGCACCCCGGCGAGGGTTAAACAGGCAAGGGACGTCCAAGCACCAGGAGGCCGGCGGTCAAGAGCCCATCGGCCTAAACACAAGGAGGTATGGTTCCATGCGCACCAAAATGACGAGGCGGCAATTCGTGCGGACGGTCGGGGCGGGGGCAGCGGCGTTTCACGTTGTGGGCGCCCACGTTCTGGGTGGGGAGGGCAAGCGGCCGCCCAGCCGGACGCTGACGCTGGCTGGCATCGGCTGCGGCGGCCAGGGGGGCCACGACATCGGGTGGTTCGCCAGCCTCGGCCATAACTTCGTCGCCCTCTGCGACGTCGACGATCAACGTGCCGCCGGAATTTACAAGCATTTCACCAAGGCTAAGACCTACCGCGACTTCCGCAAGATGCTCGACGCGCACGCCAAGGAGATCGACGGCGTCGTGGTCGGCACGCCCGACCACACCCACGCGGTGGCGGCGGTGGCGGCGATGAAGCGCGGCAAGCACGTCTTCTGCGAGAAGCCGCTCGCCCACTCCATCTGGGAAGTCAGCGAGATGATGAAGGTCGCTCGCGAGGCCGGCGTCGTCACGCAAATGGGGAACCAAGGCCACGCCGACGAGCACATCCGCCTCTTCTGCGAGTGGGTCCGGGACGGCGCCATCGGCGAGGTCAAGGAAATCCACGCCGGCTGCGACGCCTTCAAGGACGTCTACTGCCAGATCAACAAGTTGCCGGAACTGGCAAAGCGTCCCCCGGTGCCCGAGCACCTGGACTGGGACCTCTGGCTCGGCCCGGCCCAGGCCCGGCCGTACAACCCCGTCTTCGCGCCGTGGAACTGGCGAGGGTGGATGCCGTTCGGCACCGGCTGCCTCGGCGACTGGGTCTGCCACATTGTGGACCCGTCGTTCTGGGCGCTGGACCTGGGCGCGCCGGCCACGGTGCGGGCCGAG
>DATKUU010000404.1:0-7626 GCA_035530455.1 Phycisphaerae bacterium
GTTCGGGTTCTGCCCCCCGCACCACGGCGAGGCGTGGATTCTGGCGAACGCCTGCGCGTAGTCACGACGAAACCCAGCTTCCCGCCATCGGGCCCGGAGGTGACCCCGCCGCTTCTCGGTCATCCGCGAGGGCTGTAGCACGGACTGCTCGGCCAGCCCGTTCCACACGCCGAGGATCTCGACGTACGGCACGTTGCCGGTGTACGGACTGTCTTGCGGCGCGTCGGGCATGGACACCCACTGGACGATGTGTACGCACTGCGTACCCTGTACGGCGCGTCGGATGGCTCGGCGCTCTTCCAGCCATACCAGATCGTCCTTGAGTGTCTGCTTTGGCGGGACGCTTTTCGTCACGCGCCCCAGCAGGTCGGGCAGGCCGTCCATCGTCAGCCACGCCACCATGTCGTTGAGGCTTGCGCGGCAGCAGCCGTGTTCGTCGGCCCGAAGGTAGAGGTTGACGTACAACAGCCGCCTGCGATCCGGCGAGCCCCGCCACCACTCGGCGTCGAGCACGCTTACCGGCACGCATCGGACGTGGCCGTTGTTGGAGGACATTCATGGTCACTCGCTGCCGCTCGCGGGTTGATCGGGGGACTGGGGGCACTCGGCCTCGCGGCAAGATTCGGCACAGACGGAGCAGAGGTCGCAGTCGTGCCCCACGTTCGTCTGCTCGGGGCCGAACTCCGTTCCGCATCCATCGCAGGTCCACCAGCCGTCTCGGCGCCGCAGGGCCCGCTCCAGCTCCGCGATCTTCTCCGCTTGCGTCGGCACCGCAGCGGACTCCCGCCGCCGCTCGGCGATCATGGCGTCGGCGAGTTCGTAGGCAGAGTGGGCGACGAATGACCAGTCGTCAACCTGGTACTCGGGTGAGTCTTGCGTAAACGCCATCGCCCCCGCCATCGCCTGCCCCGCGAACCAGTCGCGGAGGCAGATGCCGTCCTCGGCCCGGCAGAAGTCGCCGGGGTTTTGCCCCGCATTGTGGGGGTACACAGGTCCGCCGTCATCCATCGTTCTTTCCTTCTCCCGCATCCGGCACGCGGTCGCCTTCGTCCCAGGTGTACTCGCCGGCCTTCAGGGCCGCGTTCAACCGCTCGTACTGCTCGACCGTCGCCCCCGTCAGCGGGCAGCCGATCTCCGCCTCGCACACGGTGTCGATAAACTCGGCGTCGGGCATGCTGGACATCCCGGCCCGCTTCTCCGCCACGCGAGCGCGAAAGCCGGCCAGCACGCGCGGCGAAGGATTCGCCGGCTCGGCGGGTGCAGGCGGCGGGGGCGCCCCCGTGCCAGGCGCTGCGGCCTGCTCTGGCTCGGGGGAGGCGGCCGTAGCGCACGGCTGCGCCCCGCCTGTCGCCTGCGATTCCGTGGTGGGCTCCTCGTCCATGGGAGGCGGCAGGCTCTCTGTGTGGGCCGATATGATCTCGGCGTCCACGGCCGCATGCCCCCGCTTGAGATAATCGCACCAGAGGACGTTTTGCTGCTTCTCGGCTTCGGCCCGCAAGATGCCGAAGTCACGGTTGTCCAACTCCATCGCGCGCAGCAGCAGTTGGCCGGACTGGTCCTCCGTGCGCAGGGGAATCTGCTTGCGCCCGCGGCGGATGACCGACTTCTTGGCCATCTCGCCATACCAGTATCTCCACGGCCCGTCACTGGCCTTCGACGCCGCGCGGACCTTGTCGATCTGCTGGCGGTTCATCACGCACCACGACGGCGGGCCCTGGAGGTTGTTCACGATCATGTAGACGTGTGTGATCCGCAGGTCATCCCGATCGAAGCCGTCGTCCGTTCGGATGTCGTGGTCGATGCCGGGGTTCGTCCCGCCTCGGACGGCGAAGTGCTCCCCTTGGTACGCCGCATCCACCTGCACGCTGGCGACCATCCCCGTCTGGATGATGAGCTTGATAAAGCCCGGGTAGCCGGTCATGTGGGTGCAACAGGTTCCGTAGGGGACGAGGTGGGTCTCCCCCAGGGCCTTGACGAGGCTGAGCCCCAGTGAGGCAGTGTCCGCCAGTGATTGCACGATGGAGTCGCCCGTACACTGTTCGAGCTTGGCCCGCACCTTCGGGTTGCTGTTCGTAATGTACACGTGGGCCTGCTCGATCAGTTTAAGGGTCCGTTCCTTGCGCTGGGACTCCTTTAGCGTCTCCCCCGGCCAGCACCGGGCGATCACGCCGACTAGCGGCGCCAGTTCGTGCAACGCCCAGAGGCGATCGGGGTGGGCTAGTGCCGACTGGCGGAATAGCACGAGGGGGCTGTTCTCAGGTTCGGTCATCCGTCAGTCTCCGGTAATGTTCCACGCCAAGGGCACGATGCGATCCTTCAAGCCGTCCGGGATGGGCAGTTCCTCCACGCCGGTGACACTGCCCGGCGCCGCGTTGTTGTGGCCCGACCACCAGTCGTTGTCCAATGCGAGCTTGACCTGCTGGAGCCACCCGTGCCACTGCTGGGCGCCGTAGCCGTACCACGCGCCAGACCGAAGGACCTCGTGGCACCCGATCCCATAGACGGCGGGCGTGTACGGAGGCATGTCCTCCGCCACGAGGAACACGAAGGATGCGACATCCCGGTCCTCTCCCAGGGCACGGTAGGCATGCTGGAGGCCCTCGACGTACATGGCTGCCTGCGTAGCGTAGGAGTAGCGGTGGACCTCCCACGGGAACGAATCATACGCAGCGGACTTGTGCGTCTTCTTGCCGTCCAGGATCGTTACGAGGCGCTCTTGGCAATGAACCGCATCCAGGCGGAGCTTGCACCGAAGGCCCGTCTGCGGATCGTCCCAGACGGCGACGACCTCGCAGTCCGCCCCGTCGAGATGTTCCGCCACCCACGGCAGCGCACGCAGCCGGTCGGCCATCTCGCGGGCCGACATGCCCATGTCCTGCGTGATGATCTGCACGCCCTGCAACTCGCGATCCCGCTTCCAGTGCGTGCAGTACGTGCTCGCGGCGAACCACGGCTTGAGGATCAGACGGTACGAGCCCTCGGGGGCGTCGCCGACGGGCTGCCAGTCGTCGGCCTCCTCGTCGTAGGCCAGTGCCACGCCCCACGTCTCCTCCGGCTTCCGGCTGTTCTTCTTCCTAACGCACCAGTGCAGGCCGTCCTTGGGCGGGACGGGGCGAACGGTGTAGCCGCTCTCCGCGCTCTCGACCAGCGGGTAGACCGCCGGCGTCTGGCAGTACCGCCGGCTGGCGTGCTGGGGCTCGAACAGCCACGTGTGGAAGACGCGGCCGAACAGCAGGGCCTCCCTGTCCGGCTCGTCGCCGTGGTCCCAGTGATGCTTGAACATCTCCATGCTGCGCTGGACGTGCTTCAGGGAGTGGAAGTTGTAGGCGTCCAGCAGCACGTACCGCTCGAACGGCATACCGAAGAAGATGCCGCACTCGGCCGGGATGCGCTCAGCCTTCGGCATCGGGGGACTCCTGCTTCTTGAGCTTCTGGGCATCGAACAGCGGGGCCGGCACCTTGGCGTCCCGCATCGTCTCGGCCAGTTGCTCCAGGTCCGACTTGTAGAGGCCGTGCCGGGCGATCACCTCGCGGAACTCCTCGACATCGTGCGTGCGGACCCGCCAGACCGTCCGGCCCCGCTCGTCGGACTTGACCTCGCCGTCGGCGTCCTTGGCGACCTCGCAGTGACACAACTCGTGGTCGATCACCGCACGGACCTGCTCGGGCTGGAAGTTCGGGATCCACTCCCCGTTCAGCAAAATTATGAAGTCGAAGCCGTGCAGCTCCCGATCCAGGTCGCTGGTGCGCTTGGCCTGGCCGAGGATGACCTTGCCGTCGGTGTCCTCGGACCATGCGAGGTTCCACGCGAAGGCGATCCGCGCATCCCGCAAGTGCGGGTGGTGCGAGTCGATCAGCGCGTCGGCCATGGCGTAGATCGCCGAACGCTTGCCGTCCCGCTCGACGGGGATCAGCTCCACTGTGATTGCCTTGGGCTTTGCCATGGTCACGCCCCCTTCGTCAGGCACCGGGCCCGCTCGCTGTCGCGCAGGACGGCCGCCAACGCCTTCGTCTCGACCTGGATGATCTTGGTCTGCGCGATGATGGCCTTGCTGTGCTTCACTCCGGCCGCGACCTTCGCGTCCTTCGCCTGCTGCCGCGCCGCCATCGCGTCGGCCAGCCGTTTCTGGATGGCGTTGAACTCCTCCACGCAGCTCGCGTGGATCTGGAACGTTGCTACCGTCGCATCCGTGCTCTCGGTCATTGTGAGTCCTTTCGATGCAGGGGTCGGGTGTCAGGGGATAGTCAGTGCCCGTGCTCCCCAGAGCGGAGCGCCGCCACGATCGCCAGCAGCAGGGCGCCCACCAGCAGGGACACGAGGTAGATGTTTACGGGATCGTCGATCATGCGCTGGCAGGCTCCGGCTCGGGGATGGCCTCCATGCTCGCCAGGGCCTGCCTGGCTTCGGCGATCGCAGCCTGGTCGGCCTCGGCCACCTTCATGCCGGCTTTGGCCAACTCGCCCGCGAGAATGGCCGCGTCCCGACCCGTCAGCACGAAGCTCACGTCCACCGCATTGCCCGCGCCCCCCCCGTACGCAGACAGCACGATCTCCCCGGGCGCGAAGTTGTAGATGTTCACGAGCGGCGGGCCCTTCATGCGGATGCTCAGTTCTCTCCATGTCGTCCGGGGCTCCCAGTCCTTCATCTCACCGTGTCCTTTCCAACTCCGGGGGGTTGACCGCCGCCTTCTGCGGGGCCTTGCTAAAGTGCTTCTCGTCCGTCCACGCGTCGTCGGGAACCTCGCACAGGTGGGGGTTGACGCCCAGGCGGGCCGTCCGCCGGTCGTGCTCCATGATGGCCTGGGCCAGATTGGCGATCGCACACTCGAGCCGCTGCTTGCGGTCCCTGGCCGTCGCGTAGTCCACGCTGACATCCGCCAGTTCCCGCTTTCTGGCCCTCAGCGATTCGGCCAGCCTCTCCCGTGCGTTCAACATCTAGGTGCTCTCCCTGCTTGCAAAAGATGCGGCGGCTCGGCATCCTGCCGACTCGGCCCTGTCTCCGTGCGGGCGCCGCCTGGCTTGTCTCATTGCGGATTGGCCTAGCGGAACAGGCGCGCCAGGTCATACAGCCATGCGCACTTGACCAAGAGCCAGAAGTGCGAGAGGCGGCTCATACCCGGCGCTCTGCCTGGATAGTGGCGGATGAACTTGAGGCCCGCCCAGAACCACCGCGGGATGCGGAGGATGCTGCGGAGCCACGATACCCTGCCCGTCCCGCCACACTTGCTGCACGGGACGAAATGCCAACCATCTTCGCTCGGAGACCGCAGTTCCGCAGCACACCACAATCCACGCAGTTCGTCATCCGCCGTGTCGTTCTTGGTCGGGATGCAGCCCATCGCCTCGCATCGAAAACACGCCCGAAGCCACGATGGTGGCATTCCACCATATCGGTCGGTAAACTCGATTTGCGGCTTGGTCATCTCTGTGCCCTCTAAGCCTCTGTGGTGACGGCCTTCGCGGCGGCCTGGCGGGCCTTGCGATCGAGATGGATGTCCTCGGGCGTGATCCGGTAGCGGTGCAGCAGCTTCTCTGTCGTGTAGCCGTGCCTGTCCGGCTCGCTGCGCGAGTACGAGCAGGCGGTCAGGTGGGTGCCGTCGGCGGCGAAGCTCGTGACGGTCACCAGTTCGCCCGCCCAGCGGAAGCGGAAGCCCACGGCCACGCGCCCGCGCGACCGCATCCCATCGCAGCCGTCCACGATGTACGGAGGCCGATCCTTCCATGCCTCGATGCTCTCGCACGCCGAGAGGTTGCCCGTCGTGCAGGCGACGGCGTAACTGGTCTCCGTACTCTCCCAGTGTTCCATCCCGTACCGTTTGAAGATGGCATGGAAGTCCCGCTCATGGAAAACCCTGCCGCTCCGTATCGCCAGGTCGAGCGCGGCGTACATCGCGTTGTTCAGGCGATGCCACGAGCCTCGCTTCGTGCCCGTCCATACGAGGTCGAGCAGCGCCATCGCCGGGGAGTCCTTCTTCCGGGCCGCGCTCATACGCCCTCTCCGGCAGGCACGAGCTCGAACCACGTCACCGTCTCGTCGGAGAGTTCGGCGGCGTGGTCGGCGAAGCAGAGTGGTAGGCAGTACCACGCCGCGGGGCCATGCCCGAAAAGTCGATAGGTATAGGTGCGCGAGCCATTGAGCGGATAGATACGTACGAGGTCGCCACCGAACCCGATGGCGTACGTCTCGTCGCGGAAACGGAACACCTTGCTGGCATTCTCGGGCGTCGCGTTGGCGTCCAGCCATGCCGCGCCCGTCAGCACCGGCGCGGCCTTCAAGCGGGCGATCCAGCGGCGGCCGTCGAAGGAGCAGGTCGTCTTTGTCGGCCCTTGCAGCACCCCGCAACTAACGGTCCCGCAAAACCACTCGTACTTCTCCGCAACCCGCACCTCCCCCGTCAACTCGAACGCGCTGTCGGCTGGCAGGTCCCGACGCGGGGGGATGGGTAGGTAGAGGTCGCAGTCCACATACGCTTCAACCTCGACCCTTAGCCTGCCCCACGGCCATCCACCGACCGGATACAGCCAGTTTTCGTCCACCCACGCGGCCGGGCCGACAATGACGCGCGTAAGCATCGGGCAGTCGCGGAGAACGAACCACTGCCCCTCCTCGTACCGCGCCTTCGGCCGCTTGGCCTTCTTTGCCTCGGTGATGGCCTCGCCCAGCTCCGCGTACGCGGCTTCGGCCTCGTCCAACGGGGCCGCCCAGGTCGTGCTGTGTTGCATCGTCATCCGGATCTTGCCGTCGCCCGATGTCTGAATCTTGTGTGCCACGTTCATCGCCCTTCCTCGCTCATCAAACAATCGCCGGGCGGGCCGCGTCCAGCCCTGTTCGCGAGCCCGCCCGGCACGGAGTTGTCATTCCGGCGGCGCCTCGTCCGTCATGCCCAGCAGCACCGCATCGGCCAGCGACGAGTCCACCTCGTCCAACTGGTTGACCCAGCGGATGAACGCCCGCTGCTCCCGAAGCGTGTTGCCGTTCCGCCCGCCCCACGCCTTCGCATGGCATGCCTTGGCGGCATACCGCAGCAGCCGCCGCACGTCGTCCGTCGCCTTGTTGCGGGGCCGTTTCGTGGCCAGGTGCCACTGGCTCGACGTGATCTTTGTTCCACATACGCCCATGTCCATTCTCCCGGACCGGGGCATCCATGCCTGGCTTCCCCCCACAATCCGTGGTGGGGGGACAGATTCTCTCCAAAAAGGTTGACGCCGAGGGTGGCCGGACACTGTCCCCCTTCGCGCCGAGCGGCGCCCCGTTATCATTGACGTGGTGATGGCGAGGGCGATGGAACAAAACGCCCGCCGGCGGCTCGACCCGGGCAGGGGGGGAACCGGGGAGCCGCCGGCCAAGCGTCACGAAGCCGCTCGACGGACGGGGCATGGAGGATTCCGCCGTCGAGCCGGTCAGGGAGCAGCAGGAAACGATGGTGTCGCTTGTGAGGTGCATGCCGAAAGTAATCCTAGCGCGCCATTCCGCGCCGGACAAGGGGTGTTGTGAAAATCGCGAGTGTTTTATTCTCATTCGTTGGCTTCCAGTGCGGCGACGCGGGCCTCCAGGGCCTGGAGGCGATCCTCCTTCGCGGCCTCTTGCGCCCGCTCACGCCGCCACACCGTCTCCGCGATTTGCTC
>DATKUU010000405.1:0-3441 GCA_035530455.1 Phycisphaerae bacterium
AAGCGACTCGAAGGGCATGTGCCGCCAACTCTCCTTGTTCGTGTTCCGGTCCTTGCGCGGCCGGACACTCTGGATGAACTTGAACTTCTCGCCCGACCTGTCTGCGTGCTCCGACGCCGCCAGAATGTCTCTCGGCAACGCCTCCTCGCCGTAGTTCTGAATGGCCTGCCGGGCCGTCTGCTCAGACAACACCAGCACCGTGTCGATCTCGCCGTCGCAGTTTTCCAGGAATACGTAGTTGGCAATGTCGATGTTCTTGAAGGTCAACTTGAGCGACGTTTTGGAAAACTCGCAATACAGGCAGCCCTGGCCGAACCCGCCGTAAGGAGCGAGCATCTGGTTGTACCGCGACACGAAATTGCTCGTGTAGAGTTCGACGTGGGCGTCCTCGACGAGTTTCCAGATGGCCCTGTCCGCCACGTCGGTTTCGGCCAACTGCGTGTTGCGGAGGCGGATTTCGTAGAAGTGCTGGCCCGTCTGAATCGTCGAACTTGAAAGACCGGCGGCCATTTCGCGCAAACACTCCTTCGCCGTGTCGTCGTAGACCAACAAACTCGTGTCTTCGCCGGGCGACCGCTGGTTTGTAATCCGGTTGAAACGCTGCAGGATACGGTCGGCCACCTGCTGCCACAGTTGCCGGTGCGGTTGCTGCGCCATCAGTTCGCGTTCCCACAGGTCGATAATCGACTTTGCGGTCGCGTTCGGGCTCGCCGTTTCCATCGTTGGATTCCTAATCGTGCCCAAAGATGCGCCGGTATTCGCGCCTGTAGCGTCGCCGTTCCGTCGGCGTCATCGTCCCGATGTAGGTCGATCCTTTGCCGACACGACCCATCTGCTCTTGCGGCACATGCTCGCCGTACTTGCCGCACGCGCCCGCCTTGTGCGCCTTGACGATGTAGTCCTTGATGGCGCTGACCTGTCTGTTGTCGCCCATCTCTTCGACCTCAGATAATCGCGTACTCCGTCTTGGGCTTCCGTTTTCCGTATTGCCCCGATGCGCTCGCGATAGGAAGCCGCCGGGCCGCCAGCCAGAGATACCCCAAAGCGTGCCGGTAATGGTCCGGCCCCGCACTCGTGTAGCGGTACGTCGCGGTGCCCGTCCGCTTGTCCTTCTCCAGAATCTTCGCCATCGCCGTGACCTGTTTGGCGAAGGTCCTCACTTCGTCGCACTGCCGGGGCAACCCCAGCCGCTTCTCGACCACCAGCCGGTGCGTCGTGTCGCACAAGCCCGTTCGGAAAGACTTCACGATGCCCGTAGCGTCGTCCACCCGGTTGTCCATCAGCGCGTTCTCGCTGTACTCGCACAGCAACACGCGGTGTGGTTCGGAACGCTGAAACCGGCGGGCGCTGTCTTCGTAAGGCCGGATGTCCACCACCGTCGACTTGACGTTGAACAACTTGGCCAGGTCGTGCAACGTCTCCCACCCCATCGCCGACGGAACCCGCGCCAGCCGCAGCACGTCGAACCTGTCGGCCGCTGCCCGGACGCCGATGACGACGTGAAAATAGGTCTTCCCGATGTCCACGCCCATGCCGCAGGGTCCCCGGTGTCGCTGGACCATCAGGTCCTTGCCGCAGCAATCGTAGACCTGGGCCTCCGTCAACTGGTCCTCTTTCGGAACGTACGGCAACCCCAGCCGCAGCCGGTACGTGTCGGCGAGGTTCGGGTTCTGCGGGTCGTTGAACTCCTTCAGAATCTCCGCCGGGTCGTTGAACACGCTCGTCAACTGGCTCCAACGGTAGCCGGGGAAGTCCTTGATCTCGGGCTGTTTCGCCACCCATTCCCCCGTCCCCTTGCCCGCGTAGATGGGCACGGGTTTGCCGCACTTCGGGCACGCGATGTACCCCCGGCCGTCGTCCCCCGTCTTCACACAGTCGGGGAAGGATTCTTCCGCGCACATCCACGTCCCGCACCCACACCGCCGGTGCCAATGCCGCTGGTCGGACTGGGCGAACATCTTGTCGATGCCCCGGCCGGGAAGCGTCGGGTTCGAGATGTAACACTCTTCCTGAATCTGGGAATGCCCCATCCGGCCCCGCGCCTTGGCGATGGCGTCCTCGTCCATCAGGTCCAACTCGTCGAACACCACCCGGTCCACGGGGACGGACCGGAGTTTCGCGGATTCCTTGTCGGCTCCGCCGCCGCCTTCAATCGACTGCGACAACCTCGCCCCGCGTATGAACAGAAAGGCGCCGTGAACCTGTTTGAGACTGGTCGTGTCCGTGCCCTTGCCGCCCGACTTGACGTACTGGCCGATGCTGTTGCGGTTCTCGGCGATGAGGGGTCCGAACCGCGACTTGGAGAACTCTCCCACGTCGTCCGCCGTCGGGAACAGGTAGAGGACGCCCTGTGGATACCGCACGTGGATCAGGCCGTGCAGCGTTCGCAGGACCTCGATTTCGGTGAAGCCGCCCTGCGTGGCTTTCATGTAACACACCCGCCGGGCCATGCTCTGCATCGGTTCGACCTGATACTCGTGGTCCTTGAAGGTGAACGGGCCGGAGAGGACGCGGATCTTGTTCATCAGCGCCCAGTACGCCGGGTTCATTTCGGCCACGTCGGATGGACCGAGTTCGGTCATTGCATCCTCAGCCTGTCTCCGTTACCGCCACCGTGCAGACGGAACCGCGACTGCGGGGCCACAATCTGCCGCTGGGCCTTCCGCACGCTCTCCTGCAACCGCTTGGCAAACACGGGGCCGGCGGCTTCCAGGTGGTCCCGCATCTTCGCAAAAGCGTCGGCGGCGTTCGCCACGCCCGTAATGCGGAACCAGAACGTCAACGGCGGGGCCGATGGCTGATTCATGCCGTTGAGCGGCTGAAACACGCCTTGCCCCGCCCAGATGCATTCGCCGCCCGCTACCGGGTCCAGACGCCGCACCAGGGCACCCGAGCCGTCCTCAAACGTCCGGACCTCGTGCGGACCCTCGATGTGAATGTCCAGCAATGCCTCGCCGTCCAGTTCGACCTTCTCCGGCTTCGTCATGCCCGCCTCCGCTTCGGTCTCACCTTCCCCGTCACCGGCTTCTCCGCCTCCGCTCACGCATACTGCGGCGGTTCCGACAACCGCTTACCCGCCGCCTTGCGCTTCTTCGCCAGTTTCCGCAACCCACGCGTCCCCCCCAGCAGAAACGCCGACCGCCGCGCCTCCGACTTCCCACGCAGCAGACGCTGTTCCTCCGTCACACGAGTGTCACGAACCCCGCCGTACCGCTCAATCTCCCCCTGCACCGGCTTGTCGTAGTCCCGGCCCACGCTCGCCGCCGCTCGCCGTACCTCCCCCGCCCGCGCCGACGCCCCGCGACCCGACCAACCACCACGAGCCGCCGCCGCATCCCGCTCTGGACCCGGCGCCATAAACTCGTGGTACGGCGTCTCCCGAATCCGACGTTCACGCTTCTCCGCCGTCCACGACGCCTCTCCCGCCTGCGTCTCCCCCAA
>DATKUU010000406.1:0-2744 GCA_035530455.1 Phycisphaerae bacterium
TACTTCTCGGAACGGCCGCAGTATCCGGCGCAGTGTCGGTCGTGGGCATGGCCGTCCCCACCCCGATGTGGCTTCAGTACGGCGCCCTGGGCCTGTGCGCCCTGATGATCGTCATGAACTACGCCGACCGCCGCAACGCCGTCCAGCGGCTGGACAAGGAGAGGGACACCAAGGACGCGCTGGCCAAGGCCACCCTCGGCACGCTCAATCGTATGTGCTCCGTTATGGAGGCGAAACCTTGTATGATGAGTAATTCGGTGTTGCAGGAGATCCGGGACGCCATCCAAACTGAGATGCGTAACGGACGGACGCAAATATAGGGCGCTTGGGGCGCCCTCAGAAAAGGAGATAGAGATATGAGAAGCACGAAAGCCCTTTGGACTAGCCTGATCCTGGCGAGCGCTGTGGCCCTCGCCGGTTGCGGGGGGGTGCTGCCCGGATTCAGGCTCTCCCCGGGCGAGCAGCAGAAGCAGTCCGCCCAGGTCGGCGCGGAGCTGGGCGTCGTGGCCGCGTCGTCCGGCCTGCCGCCCGACTCCCTGGCGGCCAAGCAGCTGGCCAGGTCCGCGTACGCTGGCATGACCTATATGGGGCCGCCCGAGCAGCCGACGGACGTGTCGCCCCTGCTGCCGCCGGCCGTGACCGGCGCCTGGGCCACCGTGCAGCGGCAGGCGGAGGCCTACGAGCTCAAGCACAACGTGCGGGAGCGCACGACGGAGATCACGGCCGAGGCCCTCGCGGCCCTGGCTGCAGACATCGAGGGCGAGTCCAGGGTGGACGCCGACCGCGTCGTGTTTCGGGCCCAGGCCATCATCCAGGGGCAGAAGATGGGCGACGAGATAGCCGGCGTCATCCCAATCCCCGGCCTGGACATACTATCGCCCGAGGAGGCGGAGCGGATGAAGCGGCTGGACAAGGCGCTCGACAAGATACAGTCGGCCGCCGCCACGCAGGCCGCCCGCCGGCCGACCGCCGCCGAGGTCGTGGACGCGGCTGAGGACCAGGCCTTGGGCACCGCCGACCGGGTCCTCGGTGCTCTAGAGGATTGGGGCCTTGTCGGTGCGGTGCCCGGTGTGGGATTAGCGATGTTGTACGGTGCCCGTAAGCGAAAGCAGGCCAAAGCCTCGGCAGAGAAGACGTCGAAGTCCGAAGAGGACCTCAAGTTCGCCCGCGTCCGCGAGACCCAGGCGAAGGCGGCCGCCGACGCGGCCGTGTCGGCCGCGCGGGCCGAGTCCGCGGCGCTGGCCACCGTGGCCATGGAGCGGCTCGCGGCCGCCCAGCCGCCCATCCCGGCGAACGGCACGGCCGTGGCGAACGGGGGGACGCCGCAGGCATGAAAATAGGACACATCGTACACTGGACGCCGCACACCAATGGCATGTATGAGACGGCCCGCGACCTGGTGGCCGCGGAACGGCGGATCGGCCTAGACGCCCGTATCGTCGATATCCGCGGGGCCGACCTCGGCGGGCTGGACTCGCGGGTTATGCCGGAGGGCAAACCGTGCCCCCGGTGCGGGTTCGTCGGCCTACGGAGGCTGGACTCGCGGCAGGCGGCCCCGGACTGGGCCGAGAGCCGCGGCGTGGCCAAGGTGCCGCAGGAGTGGCTGGACGAGTGCGACGTGATAGTCAGCCACAGCGGCATGCCGCCGGGGATAACCCTGGGCGGGGACAAGCCGCGGGTCCACGTAGCGCATGGGCGGCCGAGAAGCAGCTTTCAGCTGGGCCAGCGCGAGGGCAACCACGTGTGGCGCGCCTACGCGGAGTACGCCAAGGACCCGCGGTTCAAGGCCATGGTGACGCTATGGCCGGGGTTCGCGCGGTACTGGCGACTGGTGTTCCCGCGCGTGGAGGAGCTGCCGCCGTTCGTGGACCTGGGCCGGTGGGTGCCGGGGGCCACGGGCTACGGGTTCGGCGGCCGGGGCGGGGCGCCGAACGTTGTTGTATGCGATATCTGGCGGCACGACCGCGACCCGTTCCACTGCCTGTTCGGGTTCGCGGCCTTCGCCGAGAAATGCCCTGGGGCCCGGCTCCACCTGTACGGCCTGAACGACCGGGACGCGCAGGCCCTGGGGCCGGTGCTGGACGGGCTGGCCTCCCGCGGCGTCCTGGGCGAGGTGTGTGGCCACAGGGCGGACCTGCTGCCGGTCTACGGCTCGGCCGACATGTTACTGACGCCCCACAGGATCGCCACGCGCACCGTCAGGGAGGCGCTGGCGTGCGGGCTGGCCGTAGTGGCGGGCAGCCCCCGGTACACGCCCTACGCGGCCGACGACGAGGACCTGGACGGGATGGCCGGGGCCCTGGCCCGGGCGTGGGGGGACGTAAAGGCGGACGGGGCCGCCGTCAGGGCGACTAACCGCAAGCGGGCCGAGGAGGAGTTCGACCCGGAGCGCACGGCCAGGCGGATGGCCGACCTGTTACGGGACATCGTTGCCTCATATGAGGCGCGAACTATTACTGACACGTGGCCCGCAGCGGCCGCCAGCGCTAGGAGGACCGATTCATAATGTCCGAACTACTTCTTAAGGTCGGCGATTCCGGCGGCTACCGAGACGGCGATATCATCGCGATCAAGCCGGACGGGTGGCTGATTTCCCCGTCCGGCATGGCGACGTGGCTCAAGGATGGCAAGGAACCGATGTTTCTGGCCACAATGCCCCTCTACATCGCTAACGGTTGCCGCCGCCGCGTGCTGGCTATCCGGTGGAAACGGGCACACACCGCTGCGGAAGTGGAAGCGGAATA
>DATKUU010000407.1:0-2585 GCA_035530455.1 Phycisphaerae bacterium
CCGCCGCCGGCGTGGGAGCCGGGGGAGCCGGGGGTGCGGCCAATGGGGCCGGAGCCGAAGGTTTCGCCATTTTATCCGCTCTGGGAGTTGGGGCGACCTTCATTGACTCCGGCCCCGCGACCTCTGCCCGCGTCACCTCCCACGCCTCTTTCGCGGGCGCGGCCTTGGCCAGGTCCGGGTAGTCGGCGAGGACGGCGGGGGGAACGGGCTTGCCAGCAGCGACGGCTTGCTCTACAGCATAGAAGTGTTCGACGCCTGCGGTGCGCTGTCGCAAAGCAACCCCTTGGGATGGCGAAGCCCCACCGACCGTCTGCCCGGTCCTGATTAGACTTGCAAGGTCGTCGCCCTTGTATCCCAGTTCAGAGAAGTGGTCCCGGCGCACGCTCTCCGCGACCTCTGCCCGCGTCATCTGCCACGGTTCGCGCGCCTCTTTAGTTTGGGGAGCTGTGCGCTTTGTCGGCTGCGCGCGGCCTTCTCCGGGCACGGCTCCCACTTTATCCAGCGATGCCTCTTTCGCGGGCGCGGCCTCGGCAGCAGCGGGCGGGGTCGGCTTGACCCGTAGCGACTCGATAGGTTTCCACCGCTCTGCGGCCCCCTGACCGGCCAGGAAATCGTTGACAATAGTCTCGACGCTGGCCTGAATGTCGGTGCTGGATGTCCAGTTCAGCGTATCGAAGATGGCTGCGCCAGCCATGAGGTCAAGCGGGTCTTGCCCTTCCGCCGAAAGGCCATACTTCGCAGCCAACCGTTTGATGTTGGGAATGGCCGCCGAGCGTTTTCCTGCCGCGCGTGCCTTCCTTTTCGCGTGAAACACCCGCTGCATTTCGCGGGCAAAATCGTCCACGAATGGTTGGCGGTTCGCCTCAATCCGTTGCAGGTCTGTTCCGCCGGCCGCCGGCTGCGCGGGCTCCGCCCCTTGGCCGAAAAGTCCAGCCGCCGGGGCGGGCTTGACTGCCTCCGCCAACTGCCGCGCCAGGGCTTCCGCCTGTTGCTGTGCCATGCCCTGCTGCATAAGCACCGCGACTGTAGCCTTCGCCGCGTCGCCGCCGTAGCGGCCGAGGACATCGAACACCTGTTCGGCCGCCGCCTGTGTCATGCCCGCCGTGCGCAGCGCCGCCGCGACAAACTGTGCCTTCGACGGAACGGGCACGCCGCTGAAAAGGCCAAAGCCGGGCTTTGCCAGTTCTGCTTGAATCTGCGGCTCGGTCATCGTGCCATGCTTTCGCGCGCTGGCCGCGCCCATTTCTTTACGGCTGGCGACTATTCGCGCCTTCCATTGTGCGACTGTTTCGTGTACCTTCTGGGACCAACCCGAAGAGCCATGCGGGGACGGACGCACATAGTCCGGGAATTTCTGCGCCAGTTCGTAGGCAAGCCGGTTGACGACAGGCTGGCTTCCACCTAGCCCGATTCTGGATGCTTCAAGGCGCAATGCTTGTTCATAGGCTTGCGGGCTATCGAGCGGGAAGCCAAAGCGGCCTTCCACAATGGGCGGGGGTGCAACAACTTTCCCTGCCCGCCAACCTCGAATCTTCGCCCCGGCCTTGCCGAGTCCGTAGCCGACCGCCCGGCCGGTAGGCGGCAACGCCGCACCCACTGCCGCCCCGCCGAGATAGCCCGCTGCAGCCCGGTCGGCAATGGAACCTGCGGTAGCGCCCGGCTCCTGTGCGGCGCGGACGCCGCCTGCCGCCGCCGACATCCCGCCCAACGCAAGCGAACTTCTCGCCATCGTCGGAATCAGCGGGAGGCCGGCAGGCGCCGCCGCGCGAAGAATCTTTCCCGGGCCGGCGACGAACCCGGCAAGTTGTCCCGCCGCACCCGTCCACCACGCAGGATCGGCAAGGGCTCGCACGCCCTCTGTCCCCAGAGACGGAAGCGGAACGCCGCTTGACGGGGCCGGGCTTGGAATGGCCCCCAGCGTGAACCCTTCTTTGAACCCGGCCATAGGTGCTTCGGCGGCCACACGACCTAGTTTCTGGTTGGCAACGTAGGTCTCTCTTTGCGCCGGTGTCATCTGGTTGACGAAGTAGGGTCGGCCGAAGAGTGCCCCGCCCATCGGCGGAGCGGCGGTTCCTTCCCTTACCACCTTCCCCGTGCGTACATCCACCACCGGGCTGCCTGGCGGCGTCATCGGCGGTAGGGCGCGGATCTCCTCGCCCCGCTGCTCGAATTGCTGGGCGCTGGTCGGGCCTTCCGGCCAGACCGCCCCCTTGATCCGTCCCCACAGCGTAGGGGCAGGCGCCGTTGGCACCTCCATCACCGCCCGGCCGGGCCCGGCGTTTGCCACCACCTGCCGCAACGTCCGGCCTTGCGCTGGCGGCGCAGCCGGGGCGCTCGGCCCCGTCATCGCCCCTGGCCGGGGTACGGCTCCGGCCGTGGCCTGCAGGATTTGTCGTAGCGTCGCCATGTTTCTACAAGCTCGCCGCCCACTGTTTGATCGCGGTCCTCTGCTCCGGAGTCAGTTTGCTCTCGTCAATGTCCGGCAACCCCGCTCCGCCTCCTGCCGTCGGCCCGCCCATCACCGCCGCACCGGCTCCGGGCGCCGGCGCCGCCGGGACGGCCACCTTCTTGCGACCCCCGAAATC
>DATKUU010000408.1:0-20850 GCA_035530455.1 Phycisphaerae bacterium
TTTCGGGGGCGGGCTGGCGCCGTTGCCCAATTGGGTCCGCACCCTTCCCCGGGTTCGCCTGTGGGTCCAAGGCAAGATCATCCTCAACATGATTCGGACACTGATTCATGATGCTAAGGCCGCGTAGATGCAAAATCCTGGCTCCAGCCGGGGTTGGTCGGCCGGAGGACCGCGTCCAGGGCCTCGAAGCACCGCCACCACGCCTCGTGGGCCTCCCACGTCAGGCGCTTGACCTCCTGAGGGTGGTCGTAGAGGTCCAGCAGGAGGCGCTGGCCCGGGCGAAACGTCGAGAGGATGTCCAGGTTGCCGCCCAAGTCGGTCATGGCGACCTGCACCAGGCCCTTCCAGCGGCGCCCCGCGGCTTCCATGATGCTGTGGATGCGGCGGTACCAGGGATGGTCGAGGTCCGGCTCCAGCGCCAGGTCGGCGCACTCTTTCTCGCCGGGAGCGTGGAACCAGACCGTGTCGGGCGCCGGCTCCGGCCGCGCGCCCAGGAAGGCCGCGATGACTCCCGGGCCGAAGTTCGGCCAGACCCAGGGGAACGCGTCGCCCAGGTACTCCGCGCACGACAACTGCCAGTCCCAGAGGTCCACGACCGCATCGGGGGGTATGGCGAAGTCCACGCCGGCCATTTGCTGCGCCGGTTTGATGTCCGGCCGGGGACGCCCCGGGTCGCGGCCGACCACGTGCACGGGAATGAGCGGGCGCTGGAGCCGGCCCTCCCACCAGGCGTGGTAATCCGCCTTGATGCAGTCCCAGTGTGCGGGTGAAAACTCTATCGGCACCGGCCGGCCCTCCTGGCGCCGTCGGGCGACCTGTCAGAGCGCCCGGATCTTGATGTTGCGGAACCACACCAGGTCGCCGTGGTCCTGAAGGGCGATCCGGCCGGAGGGGACCAGGCCGAAGTCGGGCCACTGCGCGAACTTGCTCCCCGCCACGCGCTTCGTCCAGTCAGGGCTTCGGACCTCGTACGCGACGACCTTTGTCCCGTTGCACCAATACTCGATGCGATTGCCGTCGGCCACGATGCGCACCCGGTTCCACCGGCCGACCGGCACGCACCAGTCCTTGTGGTCGAGCGGTGCGTAGAGGTCGTAGCAGGAGTTGACCATCGTCAGGGGGTTTCGGCCGTCGGGGTGGCGGTCGTTGTCAATAATCTGCATCTCGTGGCCGCTCTGCCAGACGGCGTCATACTCGTCGGCGACGCGGAAGAAGATGCCGGAGTTCCCGGCCTCGGAGATCTTCCACTCCATGGCGAGTTCGAAGTCCGCGAAGCGTTCCACCGTGACGATGTCGCCGGCGGGCTCGATGCGCGCCAGCGTCCCGTCGGCAACCTGCCAGCCGACCGGCATCGCATCCTTTTTCCAGCCGACCCATCCGGCGGTCGTCTTCCCGTCGAACAGGAGCCGCCAGCCCTCGCTCTTTTCCTGGGGCGTAAGGATGTTGGGTTTCGGTTCGGCCAAGGCTCGTTCCCCTTGTTTGGTCCCGGCCCCCGCTGGGTGGGAGGAGGGATTGTAGCCCCCCGAAGGCGGGGGTCAAGCGAGAAGTGGCGGCGTTTGGCCGTTGCCCGGCGCGACCGCAGGCGATAGGATGCACCTTCCTTGGGCCGAAGGATACGACGGATGAAACGGACGCTCCTCATCAACGCGGCGGGCCTCGGAGCCGAACTCGTCTCCCAGATGCCGGCGCTTGCGCGATTGGCCGGACGCGGCGCGTGCGCCGCCCTCGAGCCGATCCTCCCCGCGACAACCTGCCCGATGCAGGCGACGCTTACGACCGGCGAGCCGCCGGCGCGCCACGGCATCACCGCCAACGGCCTCTACTTCCACGACACCGCCGAGGTGCGGTTCTGGGAACAATCGGCCCGGCTCGTCCTGGCGCCGCGCGTCTGGGAACTTGCGCCGAAGGGCAAGCGGCCGAAGACGGCCATGCTCTTCTGGCAGCAGAGCCTGTACGGCACGGCCGACCTCGTCCTGACGCCCAAGCCGGTCCACGGGCCGCGCGGCGAACTGGTGCAGGATTGCTGGTCGCGGCCGGCGGACCTTTACGCGCGGCTCGTGGCGGGCGAATCGGCGCTGGCGCCAGGCTGTCCGCGCGGCCCGTTCAACCTGATGCACTACTGGGGCCCCATGGCAGGCATCGGGTCGAGCCGATGGATCGCCGACGCCGCCCTGGAGGTCTGGCGGACCGAGCGCCCGGACCTCGCGCTCGTGTACCTTCCGCACCTCGACTACAGCGGCCACCGCGCCGGGCCGGCTAGCGACGCGCACCGCGCTGCCGCGCGGGAACTCGACGCGCTCCTCGCGCCGCTCCTTGCCGCCGCCGAGGAGGACGGCGCTCGCCGAATCGTCCTCAGCGAATATTCCTTCGTGCCGGTCGCGCGGCCGGTCGCGCCGAACCGGGCCTTGCGCGAGGTGGGCATGCTCGCCCTCCGCGAAGTGGCCGGCGCCGAGTATCTCCACTGCGGCGACTCACGCGCCTTCGCCCTGGTGGATAACCAGGTTGCGCACATTTATTTCCCCGCCACCGAGGACCTGGAGCGCGACGTCCGCCGCGCCCGAGCGGTGCTGGAGCGCCTGGACGGCGTGGCGGCGGTGCTCGACCGAGAGGCGCAAAGCGCGGTCGGACTCGACCACGTGCGGAGCGGGGAACTGGTGCTCCTGGCCCAGAGTGACGCGCACTTTACCTATTATTGGTGGCTCGACGACTCCAAGGCCCCGCCTTTCGCCCGGACCGTGGACATCCATGCCAAGCCCGGCTTCGACGCGGCGGAACTTTTCATCGAGCCGGCCGCCAAGACGATCCCGCTCTCGGCGGAAGGCGTTCGCGGCTCACACGGCCTTGTGCCGGAGGACGGGCGCGGGTGGGGCGTCCTGGTGGATTCCGACCCTCCGCCCGCCTTGGCGGGCCGCAAGGCCGTCCGCGCGACCGAGGTCGCCCATTTCCTCGTGCCGGACGTCACGGGCTGACCGCGGCGATTCGGGCGGGCGCAACCTTTCCCTCGGGCCCGGCCGGCGATATGATAGGGCCCGCAAAGCGGACGCAGGGAACCTCCTGGCATGGTCGAGACCCGCAATCCGACACCGCCCTTCGACCCTTCGACACACTCTGGGTCGCCCCGAGCAGGTTCGAGGGGCGACAGGCTCAGGGCGGCCCCGAGCATGGTCGAGGGGCCGACGCCCCGCCGATGGCGCAGGATTCTGCTCATCGGGATGGGGGTCCTCGCCTTCCTTGTCCTGGCCGCTGTCCTCGTTCCCCTCCTGCTTCCCTCCATTGCCGTCCGCCGACAGGTCGAGGCGGCGCTGTCGAAACGTTTCGGCGGCCGGCCGGTCCGGGTCGCCTCGGCCGACTTCCGCTGGGGACGGGGGTTGCTGGTGACGGGGCTGGAGGTCGGCCGGCGCGAGGGGGAAGGCGAAGCGCTTCTGGCGCGGGCGGAGCGGCTCGATGTCCGCTTCAGCCCGCTGGACACAGCCCGCGCGGCCGCGGGCGCCGACGTGCCGCTCCAGGCCCTGCGCATCCGGGGCCTGGAGGTCTGGCTCACCGTGGACCGCCAGGGCCGGTGGAACGTCGAGGACCTCGGCGGTTCCGGTCCCGATGCATCGGGAGGACTGCGCGCCCGAAACGTCCAGGTCCTGGACGCGACGGTCCACGTGGAGAACCGCGCGCTCGGACGCACCGTCCAGCTGACGGGCGTCCAGGCGAGCCTGGGGGAACTGGTGACCACGGGCCAGGGCTACGCGACCTTCGCCGCCCAAGTCGCCGGGGCGAAGCCCGGCCGGATCGTCTTCACGGCCACCACCAACACGGCCGACTTCGCGGATCGCAGTCGGCTCAGCGGCAGCCTCAAGGCCGAGTGGGAAGACGTCGCCTGGTCCGAAGCCCTGGGCATGGTCCAGGCGGATGCGCGTCTTGCGCGCCTCCTGAGCCGAACCTCCGGCCGCCTGTCCGCGACGTTCGGCCCGGAAGCCTGGCAGATGGAAGGTGCGGTTGAGGGGCGGGACCTCGCCCTGGCCGACCTGGGAGAGGATGCCACGATCCCGCAGGTCGTCCTCGGGTTTCAGGTCCGCCGGTCGGCCGCCGACGCTCCCATCGACGTGGACCTTGTGAAGTTCTCGGCCCCGGGGATCAACCTGCACCTGGAGGGCGGACGGGTCCGGATCGTCGGCTCGGAGATCCGCGAGGCCGACCTCGTGGCCCGGACGACACTCGCCTGGGGGCCGCTGGTCCAAACCATCGCGCCGCTGGCGCGGCTGGCCGAACGGTTCGAGCGCCTCGACGGCAGCGCGGGCCTCGTGGTGAAACTAGCGGGGACGCCGGACGGTCTGCGCCTGACCGGAACGCTGGACCTGAAGGATACGCGCGCGATCTGGCCGGGCGTCGTGCGCAAGGAAGTCAACCAGGGGCTCGTTCTGGATTTCGAGGCCGACGCCGCACGCGATGGCGCCGCGCCGGCGCTTCGCCGGGCAACCGTGCGGAGCGACTCGGCCCGGCTGTCGCTTGCGGGGCGATTGCCCCTGCCTGCCCCCGGCGGCGCCTGGAGCCTCGCCGATGCGTCGCTGGAAGCGAGCGCGACCGTAGCCGACCTCGGGGCGCTGGCGGCCCAGGCGCCGCTCCTTCGCCGCGTCCTCGGCGGCGCCGAGACCGCCGGCCAGGCCGAGGCCCGCCTCGTCCTGGCGCCCCAGACGCGGGAGGGGCAGACCGCCTTGGTCGCGACGTTCTCGGCCGACCTGACCCAGGCGGGCTTCGCAAGCGCCCGCAGAGAGGCCAAGCCGGTCGGGATGACGGCGCGGCTGGAGGGGTCGGCCGTCGTGGCGAACGACCTCGGCCGCGCGTCGCTCGAGACCCTTCGCCTGCGGATTGACAAGGCCGCCGTCGCCTGGGCCGGACAGGCCGAGTGGCGCGCCCCGATCGAGGGCGAGACGTCCGCGACCGGGCGCTTCAGCGGCACGGTGTCGGTTGAAGGCATTGAGTCGGTCGGCGCGATTCTCTATCCGGACCGTTTCAGCGGCGAGGCCGCGCCCGTTTCGGGTTCGGCCGCGATCGCCGTGGACTTGGCCCTGCGCGAGGGTCGGTTGGAAGGAATGGTGGAAGCGGACTTGGGCGCGGCCGCGGTCCGCGCGGGGGACTATTTTGTGAAGCCCGCCGGCCGCGACGCCCGCGCCCGCCTGACAGGCCGGTGGACGCCTCCCGGCGCGCCGGGACCGGCCGGCGAGGCCGGACTCCTCAAAGGCCGGGCCGTCCTCGCCCTGCCGGGCGCCGAGGTCACCATCGCCGGACAAAGCCAATTGCGCTTCGCCGTGACAACCGCTGAGGCCAACCCCGACGGCCGATCCTTCACCGCGGACGTCGTCGGACCGGTGGCGCGGGTGGACGTGACGGCCGAGGCCCAGGACCTGGGCCAGGCGCTTCCGCTTGTGCCCGTGCTGGCGCAGCGTGTGGCCGGCCGGCTGAAGGGAAGCGCGCAAGCCACCCTTCGCCTCATCGCCGTGCCGAAGAACCTCAGCCTGGCGGCGTCGGCCGACCTGACGGACGCCGACGTCCGCTTCGAGGGGGCCTTGATGAAGGCGCGCGGCATGGCGCTGGAGGTCCGGGCCTCGGCCGAGATCATGCCGGCGCCCGAGTCGGAGAATGCGCCTGCCTTCCTCTGCGAGACGAAGGCCGAAGGCCGGCTCGGCCGGTCGGCGATGCGCCTGGACGGCCAAGTCCGCCTGCTCGCGCCGGAAACCCTGTCGGCCCTGGGCAGCCTCGAACAGGCCGAGGCCCTCGTCACGAACGCGGCGCTCGATGTCCAGGCGACCGTGGAACACGAGGCGGCCCTGCGCGAGGCGGTGCCCTGCCTGCGCCCGCTGTATGACTGGTGCAACCTGGAAGGGGTGACCGCCCTGGGCGCGACCTTCCGGGGGACGCCGCTCGCCGGCGCCGTCCACCTCGACGCCAGCGCCACCGATTGCCGAATCCTCCAGTCCCGGCGCGCCGGGATCGCCAAGCCGGCCGGCGTGCCGGCCACCGTCGCCCTCGACCTGCGCTTCGGACAGGTGCCGGGCGAAATCGTCCTGGAAGGCCTCTCGGTCCGCCTGGCCGACGGCGAGATCCAGGCCTCGGGTCGGCTCTTTTACGACGACCCGCGTCTTCGTCGGCTGGCGGCGCCGAGCGCCTGGCTCCTGCGCGCCAAGGGCCGGGTCCCCGACATGGCCGCGGTGGCGGCGCTGTTTCCGGCGCGTGTGGCGGACCTTCAGCCGACCGGCGGCGTGACGTTCGACCTGTCGGCGGCGGCGGACTCCTGCGGCGGCGCCCTGGAACGATGCGAGGTCTCCTTCCGCGAGGCGGCCCTGATGTGGCTGGACCGGCGGATCGGGCTGGACGGCCCGATCTCCTACGACGGAGCGCGCCTCGCAACGGACGGGCTGCATCTCGCGGCCGGGCGGACCGACGTCACGCTCGTCGCCTACGTCACCGACCCGGGGGGCGCGCCCCAGGGGTCGGTGTTCATCCGCGGCAAGACGGTCGCCCTGGAAGAGGTGCAGACGCTGGTGGAGGAAACCAGCGAGCGTCTGTCGGCGCGGGCATCCGGGCCTTCGGCCGGGGGCGAGGCCGCCGCGATCGTGCCGGTCGAGGAAACGTCGGCGAGGCTGGCCCGGTCCGTCCGGCAACTGCTGGCGCGGGCCCGCATCTCGGGCGATATCCAACTCGGCGAGGTCACCCTCAGCGTCAAGGAACTGGGCGCCCGGTACACGCTGCTCGGGCTGGCGACCGAGTGGCGCCTCGGCGACCGGCGGTTCGACGTCCCGCATTTTGAATGCGACCTGAACGAGGGAAAGGTCGCCGGCAAACTCCTCCTCGACTTCGCCGAGGAACCGCCCGTTCTCTCCGTCGCCTATACCGCTCGTGACCTGGCCATGGGCGAGAACCTCAAGCCGTTCATTGACCGCACCTTCCCGGGGATGCAGGTGTTCGGCCGGTTCACGCACACCGAGGTGCTGACGCAGGAACTGGCCGAGGGATCCGTGCCTCTCGGCCGGGGGGAAACCGTCCTGACGGACGGCCTGCTGGAAGGGCCCGGCGCACCGGATTACATCACGGCCCTGCTGCCCGGCCTGCGACTGACGACCTACCGCTTCAATCGCATGAGCAACGTCTTCGAGCACCAACCCAACGGCGACGTCGAGAACCGGATGATTTTCGACGGCCAGCAATACGACATTTTCATGTTCGGCGTCTCGCATGCCGACGGGACCATCAAGTACACGCTCGGCGTGGACCTGTCGGTGAGCCTCGGGTCGCAGGTCTGGAGCCGGACGCTCGACCAGGGGAAGATTCCGCTGATGTATTACACGGGGAGGATCGTGGGCACGCAGTACGTCCCGCCGGGACCCGAGATCGCCTACATCCTGCCGCACGAACTGGCGTACGACGTGTTCGTGAAGCGAAACCTGCTGTTCCAATTGCTGGCGCACCTGGGCGAGAAGCCGCCCGACCTGGGGAACCCGCCCCCGCCCCCCGGCCGCGCCCCGACAACGCCGGAACCGTAAATGGCCCCGCGCGACCTCCGCTCGTTCATCGCCCGCCTCCAGGCCGCGGGTCAACTCGTCCGCGTCCGGGCCGAAGTCTCGACGGACCTGGAGATCGCCGAAATCGCCGGCCGACTCATCGCGCGCGGCGGACCGGCCGCCCTCTTTGAGAACGTCGCCGGCCACACGATGCCCGTCCTCGTCGGCGCCTTCGGCTCGATGGAGCGAATGGCCTGGGCCCTCGGCGCGGAGAGCCTTGAGGCCATCGCCGAACGCGTCGGCCGCCTGGCGGCCTCGGTCCCGCTGGCGGGCGGCGCCGGCCTGGCGGCCAAGATGAAGGCGCTGCCGAAACTTCTGGAGCTCGCGCGCCTCCGCCCCAAGACCGTCCCCTCCGGCCCTTGCCAGGAAGTGGTCCGGACGGGCGACGAGGCCAGCCTCGCGCGCCTGCCGATCCTTCGCTCCTGGCCGGGCGACGCCGGGCCGTTCATCACCCTTCCGCAGGTTTACACGGCGGATCCCGACGGGAAGAATAGAAATGTCGGCATGTATCGGCTCCAGGTGTTCGGCCCGCGGCGCCTCGGGATGCACTGGCACGCGGACCACGACGGGGCCCGCAACTGGCGCGCCTGGGCCGAACGCGGCCGGGCCATGCCCGTCGCCGTCGCCCTCGGCGGCGACCCCGTCCTCACGTATGTCGCCACCGCTCCGTTGCCCTACGGCATGGACGAACTGGTGTTTGCGGGGTTCCTCCGCGACGAGGCGGTCGCGGTTGTTCCCTGCAAGACCGTCGCGCTCGTGGTCCCCGCCGACGCCGAAATCGTCATCGAGGGAACCGTGGAAAGCGGCGAGCGCGCCCGCGAAGGCCCCTTCGGCGACCACACCGGCTACTACACCCCCGCCGACGAGTATCCCGTGATGCGCGTCTCGGCCGTCACGCACCGCGCCGACGCCGTTTATCCGGCAACGGTCGTCGGGCGGTTTCCGAAGGAGGATTGCTACCTGGCGAAGGCGACGGAGCGGATCTTCCTGCCGGTCATCCGCACCGTCGTGCCGGAAGTCGTGGACCTCGCTCTGCCGCTCTTCGGCGTGTTCCACAACTGGGCGTTCGTCTCCATCCGTAAGCACCGTCCCGGCCAGGCCCGCGAGGTGATGCGGGCGCTCTGGGGGATGGGCCAGTTGGCCTACACGAAGTTTCTCGTCATCGTGGACGAATCGGTCAACGTCCATGACACGGAGGAGGTCCTGTGGCGCGTCGGGGCCGAGGCCGACCCGCGCCGCGACACCGTTCTGGAAACCGGCCGGGCGGACGTCCTGGACCACGCGGCCCCGTCGGGCGGGGAGGGCGGCAAACTGGGCATCGACGCCACGCGCAAACTCCCCCAAGAGGTCGGCGGCCGGGCGTGGCCCGAACCGCTCGCCCCGGACCCCGACACCGCCGCCCGTGTGACGCGCCGCTGGCGGGAGTACGGCTTTGAATAACCGCGCGGGAGAACACGCGGCGCGGGTGCACGGCATCTTCGCGGCCGTCGCGCCGCGGTACGATTTTCTGAACCATCTCCTGTCGGCGGGCCTCGACCATCGCTGGCGCTCGCGTGCGGCCGGGGCGTGCGGGACGGCCAAAACCGTCCTCGACGTCTGCTGCGGAACGGGCGACCTCGCCCGCGCGCTTCTTGCGCGGCGGGGACGGAGAATCGTCGCGTGCGATTTCTCGCCCCCCATGCTCGCCCGCGCTCGGCGCAAGTTGGCCGATGCCATGCGCGCCGGCCGCGCCGCCGTCCTCCTGGCCGACGCCCTTCGCCTGCCCCTGGCCGACGGCTCGGTGGACGCGGCGGCGTCGGCCTTCGGCCTGAGGAACCTGGAGGACCCGGCGGAGGGGCTGGCGGAGATGGTCCGCGTTGTCCGGCCGGGCGGGCGGGTCGTCGTGCTCGAGTTCCACGCGCCCGAGGGGCGGGGACTGCGGGCCCGTGCCTTTCTCCTTTACTTTCGCCGCGTTCTGCCTACGCTGGCCCGGTGGGCGGCCGGCCCCGACCGCGGCGGCTACCGGCACCTGGTGGACTCGGTCGAGGCGTTCGGCCCGGCCGAGGCGACGCTCCAGCGGATGCGCGCCGCCGGCCTTGAGGCCGTCACCGTCGAGAGGCTCCCGGGCGGCATCGCGGCCGTCTTCGGCGGCCGAAAACCACGCTCAAACGGACTTGGGCCATGCATTGCGCCAAATGTTTCTTCTTCGAGACGGCGGTCGGCGACGACGTCTGCAACCGCTGCGGCCGGGCCTACCTGCCCGAGGCCAACGTGTATCTGGGCCTCGCGGTCCTGGTGACGGGCGGCCTGGCGTGGGCCCTGCGGGCCCTGGTGACCGGCTCGTCGGACCCGTTCGTCCGGCCGGTGATGGACGTCGGGGCCTGGGCGACATGGCCGGTTTCGATCGTCGAGTGTCCGGCCTATGGCCTGGTAATCGGGGCGGCGCTGGCGATGCTCGCCGCCGTGCCCATCCTGACGGGGATTCTGTACGGCAAGCGCGGGGGCTGGCTCCTGGTGCTCATCATCGCGCTGGTGGGGCCGGTCGGGACCGGCCCGACGCTGTCGGCGATGGTCGTGCCGGCGGCGGTGTTCATCGGTATCCACGCGTTGGCCGTCTGGATCGCCGCCGGACAGCGGCTACGGATGCACAGCAAGTTGGCGAGCGGCCTGGCGGCCCTTGTGCCTGTGGCAGTCTGGTGGTTCGTCGAGGCCGCACGCAGCGAGCCGGAGACGCTCGCCCCCGCGCTCCGGGGGGCGCTGGTCGTCGTGCCGGTGGCCGCTGTGGCGTTCAGTGCGGCGGCGGTCGCCCTCGTTGTCGCCGTCGGATGGGCGGACAACTGGCACGTCCGCTGGCCGGGGGCGCTCGTGGCGGTCCTGGCGGCGGGGCCGATCATGGCGCTGGTGGCCTTCGTCGGATTGGACGAGGTGCGCTACGGCTTTCTCGCGTCGCCCCGGGCGGGATGGAGCGCCCCGCCGCCCGAGGCGTACGAAGCGTTCCTCGCGCGGTACCCCGAGAGCCGTCGCTCCGACGAGGTGCGCGCCCGCCTGGCCGAGTATCTGGAGCGTCTGGGGTCCGACGCCCCGCCGGACCTGCCTGCCGCCCCCGACCTCTGGCGCCGAATCCTCCGGAATCGCCCCGCCAGCCCCTGGGCCGTGGACGCCCGCCTTCACCTCGGAGACGATGCCGCCGCGCGCGGCGCCTTTAACGAAGCCGAACGCCACTTCCGCGAGGCCCTCGCCCGGACCGACCACCTTGAGACGCCGACCGTGGACCCCCTGGACGACTTCAGCGTCCTGGGCGACCTGCTGACGGTCGGCTCGGCCATCGAGGTCAAGCAGCGCGCCAGCCGCCTCCAGACCGTCCGCCAGCGGGTGCTGATGCACCTGGCCGTCCTGGAGGAGAACCACCGGCCGACCGAGGCGGCCGGACGGGCCATGGCCCTTTACTTCGAGGCGCTCGCCCGCGAAGGCGCCAACGCCTACCGCCCGGTGCTGTTGGAAGCCCGGGCGGCGGACCCTGACGGCCCGCTGGCCGACAACATTGCCTATCGGCTGGCGAAGTTCGAGGCCGCCGAGGTCAAACGCATCGAACAATTGGAACGCGTGGCCGAAACGTATCCCGGCACCGACGGTGCGATGCAGGCCCGCCTGGCCGCCGCCGAGGCCCTCATCGGCCGGGCCGACTCGGATCCTGGCGCGTTGCGGCAGGCGCGCGACGAGTTGCTCCGGGTCCGGGCCGACTTGGACTTTCGACGGGCGCGCAACCCCCAGGACCCCTACGTCGCCGCACTCGCCGACACCGTGGGAAAGAAGATCGCCTATGTCGAAGCCCAACTCCGCGAGCCGCCCCCCGCCGCCCGCTAGACGCCTGGTCGTCGGCGTCACGGGCGCCTCGGGCGCCGCCTACGCCGTCCGGTTCGTCGAACTGGCCGTCCGCGCCGGGCGCGAGGTCGCGCTGGTCGTCACGCGACCGGGGCGGCTCGTCCTGGCCGACGAGGCGGATTTGGCCGGCACGGCCGACGCGCCGGATTTTGCGCCCCTCTGGCCGAAAAGCATCCTCGCGCACATTTCCTACACGCCGGCCGAGAGGCTCGACGCGCCGCCCGCCTCGGGCTCGTTCGATGCCGAGGCTGTCGTCATCATCCCCTGCACGATGAACACGGCGGCGGCGATCGCGCACGGCCTGGCGTCGAACCTGGTGCAGCGCGCCGCCCGCGTGGCCCTCAAGGAAGGGCGGCCCCTGGTCCTCGTGCCAAGGGAAACGCCGATGACCGCCGTGGACCTGGAGAACCTGGCGCACCTTGCGTCGGCGGGGGCGGCCGTCATCCCCGCCATGCCCGCCTTCTACCATCGCCCGCGGTCGGTCGGCGACCTGGTGGACTTCGTCGTGGCGAAGGTGCTCGCACGGATCGGCATCGAGCACGACCTGAACGTCCGGTGGCCGGGATGCCTCGAGCGCTAGCGCGACAATTCCTGGAGTTCGGGCGGACGATCCGCCTGGAGCACAGCCTTTTTGCGCTGCCGTTCGCCCTGGGAGCGGCGATGCTCGCCGATCCCCCGTGCCCCGACGCCGCGTCGCTGGCGCTCCTGGTGGCGTGCATGGTGACGGCCCGGACGGCGGCGATGGGCTTCAACCGCGTCGCCGACGCAGCGCTCGATGCGCGCAATCCTCGCACCGCCGAATGGGCGATCCCGGCAGGGAGGCTGCGGCGCGGGACGGCCCTTGGGCTCTCGCTCGCCGCCGCCGCTGCGTTCCTCCTCTGCGCGGCCCTCTTCCGGCCGCTGCGCGGAAACCCGTGGCCGGCGATTCTCGCTCCGGCGTTCCTGGCCGTCCTCGTCGGCTATTCCTGGACCAAGCGATGGACCGTTCTCGCGCACGGGGTCCTGGGCCTCTGCCTGGGCCTGGCGCCGGTGGGCGCGTGGATCGCGCTTCGGGCGTCGCTCGAGACGTTGCCCATTGTGCTGGGTGCAGCGGTCCTCTTCTGGACGGCGGGGTTCGACATCCTCTATGCCGTCCACGACGCCGCCTTCGACCGGCGGGAAGGCCTCAAGAGCGTCCCTGCGTGGCTGGGCGTGCGGGGGGCGCGGCTCGTGGCGGCGGCGTCGCACGTGGCGGCCCTCGCGCTGCTGGCCGCGGTACTCGTGGTGGACGCCGCGGGTGCGCAGCCGGTGCTGGGGCGCGCGAGCGAAGCGGCCCTGGTCCTCATCGCCGTTGTTCTCGGCTATCGGCATCTTAGCGCCCGCGCGGCGGGCTTGCCCGCCATAGCCCAAGGGGCGAAGGCGGGCGGCCCTCGCGCCTTCCTCTCGTGGAACGCCGCCGTCAGCATGGTCTGGCTCGCGGGGGTCGTTGCCGATATCCTCCTCGGGCGGGTGCACGCGTGAGCGATCTGGAGGCCATCACGGCGAAAGTCGAGGCGGGCGAGCGCCTCGCGCGCGACGACGGTCTTGCGCTGGCCGACTCGACCGACCTCCTGGCCGTCGGGCGCCTGGCGGACCTGGTGCGCCGGCGCAAGCACGATCTCGCGGCCTACTACATCGTCAACACCCACGTCAACTACACGAACGTCTGCGTCAATCGCTGCCCGCTGTGCGCCTTTGCGCGCGACCCGGAGGACGCCGACGCCTATCTCCTCGCGCCCGAGGAGGTCGTCGCGCGTGCGGCGCCGGACGTCGCCGCCGGCGCCACCGAAATCCACGTCGTCGGCGGCCTGCATCCCGACGTGGGGCTCGACTACTGCATCGAGATGGTCGGCCGGCTGCACGAGGCGTTCCCGGCGGTCTCGATCCAGGCGCTGACGGCCGTGGAGGTGGAACATGCCGCACGGCGGGCGGGCACAACCGTCGCCGAGGCCCTCGCGCACCTGAAGGAAGCGGGCCTGACCGGGCTGCCGGGCGGCGGGGCCGAGATTTTCGACCCCGACGTTCGCCGGCGCATCTGCCCGCGGAAGATGGATGCCGACGCCTGGCTCGCCGTCCATCGCCAGGCCCACCGCTTGGATCTGGCGACCAACGCCACGATGCTTTACGGCCACGTGGAGCGACTGGAGCACCGCGTGGACCACTTGCTGGCGCTGCGGGACCTTCAGGACGAAACAGGCGGCTTCCAGGCGTTCATCCCGCTCGCCTTTCATCCGGAGGGGACGGCGCTGGCGCAAGACGCCGCACGCGACGGCCGGGCGCTCGCCGGCCCGACCGCCGTCGAGGACCTCCGGATGATGGCCCTTGCGCGGCTCTTGCTGGACAACTTCGACCACATCAAGGCGTTCTGGATTATGTTGACGCCGGACCTGGCCCAAGTCGCCCTGCGTTTCGGGGCGGACGATTTGGACGGGACGGTCGTCCGGGAGGAGATTACGCACGCCGCCGGCGCCCGCACGCCGCAGGCCCTCTCGGTCGAGGACCTCAAGCATCTGGCGCGGGCGGCGGGGTGCGAGCCGGTCGAACGCGACACGCTGTACCGCCGGATCGTCCGCGGTCCCGGCGCGCCGGGACGCGGCGGGACCGACTGGACGAGGAGCGACGCGTAAGCCGCCGAGACGCCGTTTCTACTCGCCGAAACTCGTCCCGACCGCGTGTGCGACGGCCAGGAGCGGCTCATCCGGCTGGACGAGGCGGCATCCGCCCGCCGCCTCCTCCAGCGCCACGTCCGTAAGCCCCCCCTTCTGCCACGACGCCATCCGCCCCCACCGGCCGGCCTCGACTAACTTCCCCGCGCGGTAGCCCAGGCTCGAGGCGAAGACGCGGTCGAACGGCGAGGGCGGGCCGCCGCGCTGCACATATCCCAGCACCGTCGCGCGGGCCTCGATGCCCGTCATCTGCTCCACCGTGCGGGCGACCAGATGCCCCACGCCGCCCAGACGCACCGGGTCGGTGCTCGTCTCAACGCGGCAGCGGACGACCGCCTCGCCGCCTTCGGGCTTGGCGCCCTCGGCGACGCAGACGATGCTGAACCGCCGGCCGCGCTCGTACCGCCGCCGGCAGACCTCGGCAACGGCGTCCCAGCGGAACGGAATCTCCGGGATGAGCAGAACGTCCGCGCCGCCGGCCAGGCCCGAGTGGAGGGCCAGCCAGCCGGCGTATCGGCCCATGACCTCGGCCACCATGACGCGGTGATGGGCGCTGGCCGTCGTGTGCAACCGGTCCAGCGCATCCGTCGCCACATTCACCGCGCTCTGGAACCCGAACGTCAGGTCCGTGCCGCGGACGTCGTTGTCAATCGTCTTGGGGACGCCGACGATCGGCATCCCCAGGGCGGCCAGGCGCCCCGCGATGGCCATCGAGCCGTCGCCCCCGATCACCACCAGGCCGTCGAGCCCGTGCTTTTCGAAGACGCCAAGCGCATCGCGTGAGCGGTCGGAAGTCGTGACCCCCTCGCCGCACGGCTCGGCCCAGCGGAAGGGGTCGGCCTTGTTGCTCGTCCCGAGGATCGTCCCGCCGAGCGTCAGGATGTTGGAGACGGCGTCCCAGTCCAGGGGCATGGTGCGGTCGAGGACGAGGCCCTCGTAGCCGTCCAGGAAACCGAGGACCTCGGCCCGACCCTCGTGGATGAGGGTTTTGGTGACGGCGCGAATGACGGCGTTGAGGCCGGGACAGTCCCCGCCGCCCGTCAGGACGCCGATGCGTTTCTCGCATGCCATGCGCGGACTCCCTCCCTCGGGTGCCACCGATTGCTTGTCAATCGGTGCCGCAAGTGTCAGGCGCACGGTTTGACAAGCAAACCGTGGCACCCGCGATTCTAGGCCGCGGGCGCGTCGGCACAAGCGCAAAACGGAACCGGCGGCGGGCGGCGGCGTCCAAGAGGCGGAAGACAGTGCGCCGTGGCGGGGCGGCGCGCCGTCGGGTACACTGCCCGTGCGATTCGGGTAAAGGGGACGAACCATGATGCGATTCGGTCGAGGCGGAACCGTAGCCGCCCTGGCGCTGGCGCTGGCGGCGGGATGTGCCGCACCCGGCGAGGCCGACCGCGCGCCCGCCGGAGGGGCCGACGCCTCCGGGCCGCGCGCCCTGCTGGTGCGGTGGCACCAAGGCCTCGCCACGGGCGACCAGACGCAGTACCTCTCCTGCTTCGCGGGGTCGCAGGATGACCTGGTGCTGGCCATCGCGATGCAGCAGGCGGTGCGTGCGGCCCAGACGTTCCACGATGCGGTGGTCGAGACGTACGGCCCGGAGGGGTGGGAGTCGCTTCAGCAGTCGCCGGGGGCGCGGGTGGCCCTCTGGCCGCGCCAGGCCGACTGGCCGATGGGCATCACGCTCGTGCGGACCGGCGACCTGGCCTTTGCTTACTTGCCCAACGGCCGCGTCCCGCTTCACCTTGAGGAGGAGCGGGGCGTGTGGCGGATTCACGCGGCAAGCCTTGTCCCGCCGGGCCACACGGCGGAGCGGGCGGCGTACTTTGTCTTTCGCTGGGTCGCGGTGCTGGAGGAGTTGACGGCCCGTGTGCGTCGTCCCGGCGCGACGCCTGCCGAAGTCGCCCCGGAGGCGAGCGAGGAACTCTTGCGCTCGAAACTGAAGAAAGACGAGTTGCCCGCCGCCGAAGAGGCGCTGCGCGATTCGATGTTGATGTCCTAGCGGCTTCGCCAGGGTTGCCGGGAAAACGTAACCCTTTATTTCCGGGGGACTTACGGCGCGCCCCCCGCCTTGCCGTCGCCGGGCAGTCCGGATTCATTTGACCGACACCTCTTGGTCTGTTAGTGTGTCCAATTCCTTACCAGAGAGCAGGGGGGGGCCGGGCGGCCCCTTGCCCAAGGGAGCGATCTTCGCGTCGCGGGCCTCGACCGAAGACGTAATGGAAGGCCCTGGGGAGAAGGGAACCATGAGGCACTGGACAGGTTGGCTGTTGGGGCTTGGGGCAGCGGCGGCGCTGGCGGCGCCGGCGTTGGCGGTCGAAGAGGGTGCCTGCTGCGGCGAGGCGCCCGCCAAGGCCGAGATCACGCTTCGCGGCGAGTACGCCATTATGGCGAACGAGTGCGGCCTGGACGACGCCCAGAAGGAAGCGCTCGCCACGGCCCTCACCGCCAAGGATGAGGCCATGAAAGCCGGCAGAGAAAAGGCCGGCACCCTGAAGAAAGACCTGGCCGCCGCCAAGGAGGCCGGCGACGAAGAGGCCGTCCAGCGCCTCGGCGAGGAGACGAAGGCCCTGAGGGAAGAACTCAGAGCCCTCCAGATCGAGCACCGGGCCAAAATCCTGGCCTGCCTGACGCCGGAGCAGCGCGAGACGTGGGAAGGCTTCGTCGTGTACCGCAACCTCATGCGGCGATACGCGAAAGCCGAACTGGACGATGCGCAGAAGACCCAGGTCCGCGCGATGGCTAACGAGGCGGCCAAGGAGATGATGGCCGTCCAGGGCGATGAGAAGGACATCCACAAGGCCAAGGAGGAGATCGGGCAGCGGCTCATGGCCCGCATCGAGGCCGAGGTCCTGACAGCCGAGCAGAAAGAGAAAATGCACCCGCCCGCCGAGGAACCGAAGGCCGAGGCGGTCGAGGAAGTCCCGGCGGCGCCGGAACCGGCCGCCGAGAAAGGCGCCGAGGCCCCGAAGGAGGCCGAAGCCCCGCTAGCGGAATAGCGCAGGCGAAACGAGCAGCCCATCGGCCGGACGCGCCCAGCGCGGCATGTCCGGCCGCTTTGGGCGGCGACGGGGAAGCGGGGGCGGCATAAAACCCCTTGCCAACGGCAGTGGCAATGAATACGCTTGAAGTACCGTAGGAAAAGGGCTCGCGACAGGCGGCCGTGGTGCCGCGCGCGGATGCTGCCGAACGGCAGCCCGGCTACGGAACTGTGAAAGCGAGGCTTTTGTCCGATGAAAGTCAAAGTCATCGTTCACGAAGCGCCGGAGGGCGGATACTGGGCCGAAGTCCCGGCCATTCCCGGCTGCGCCACCCAGGGCGACACGTTCGAGGAACTCCTGAAGAACCTCTACGAGGCCATCGAGGGGTGCCTTTCGGTGGACGTCCAAACGCCTCAGGTCACCCAGAAGGACCGCGTCGTTGAGATCGCCGTATGAAAGCCCTCTCCGGGAAAGCCTTGGCCAAAATCCTTAAGCGCCACGGATGGGCGCTCCTGCGAGTTCACGGAAGCCATCACATCTACGGCAAGCCGGGGAGTGTGGTCCGGCTTTCCGTGCCGGTTCACGGCTCTAAGCCGCTCAAGACCGGGCTGCTGCATCACCTCGTGAAAATGGCCGGCCTGCGAGAGGAAGACCTCGGCTGACGGCCTCGCGTCCGGATGTGCGCGGAGCGGCACGTCCGGCCTTACTTTTCGGTCCTCTCGCGGCGGCCTTGGCGGCAGAAAGATGTTGAACCCGCCGGGCGGCGGTTATAATGGTGGGTCGCCCGCCTACTGGAAGGGCCTGCGTGGGGCCCACCGGGCGGTGCGGTCTTCGCCAGGCGGGGCGGCAGGCGAAGACCTGACAGGAGCCCCGTGGGAAAGGATTGCGATGAATCTTCGCATGTGGTGGTTGGGTGGTCTGTGTGTGGCCTTGCTGGTCGTCGGCGGATGCAAGGGCGAACCCGAACCGGCGCCGACGGCCCCGGCGGAAGAACCCGTGGTGGAAGAGCCGGCGCCTATGGAAGAACCTGCGGCCGAAGAGCCTGTGGCTGAAGAGCCAACGGCAGAAGAGCCCGCCGCGGAAGAACCTGTAGCGGAAGAACCCGCCCCGGCGGAAGAGCCCGTGGTGGAAGAGCCGGTGGTGGAAGAGCCCGTGGCAGAAGAGCCCGTGGCGGAAGAGCCCGTGGCGGAAGAGCCTGTGGCGGAAGAGCCGGTGGTGGAAGAGCCGGTGGTGGAAGAGCCTGTGGCGGAAGAGCCGGTGGCGGAAGAGCCGGTGGCGGAAGAGCCTGTGGCGGAAGAGCCGGCCCCGGTTGCTGAGGAGGTTGAGGACGAGAGCGGCGAGGAACTCTAAGGCTTCCCGACCGACGCAAAACCCCCGGGCCGGGCCTGCCTCCAGGCGCGCCCGGCCTTGTGCTTTTTCTGTAACCCACCCCAACACGGGGCCGGCAACGAAGCACTGGTGGGCGAGCCACCAGTGCCACCCGCGTGGAAAGTGCACGAGCCACCAGTGCCACCCGGCCAAACCGGGCATCGGAACAACATCATGATGGGTGGCACTGGCGGCTTGTCCGCCAGTGCAAGGCTTCTTATACTTTCGGACATGCAGACACCTCTTGGGCCGCGAAAGCGCGTCAAGCGTTTCGACCTTCCCGGTTCCGCGCACGAGTTGACGTTCTCGTGCTCCCGGGGACGGCCACTTCTGGAAGACGATGCTTTCAAGCGGCTTTTGTCCGGGGCGATTGATGCAGCGGTCGAGCGCCACGGGTTTCGCCTTCTCGGGTTTGTGTATATGCCGGAACACGTGCACTTGATCGTGTTACCCGTGCGAGCGGACGCGCGCGTTGCCTCTCTTCTGTTCGCTATCAAACGACCGCACGCTTACCGGGTGAAGCAAACCATGGAGCGCCTGGGGGACACGCGGCTGGAGCAATTGATGGTGCATGAGCGACCGGGCAGGCGCGTTTTCCGGTTCTGGCAGGAAGGTGGCGGATACGACCGCAACCTGACGGGCGAAAAGACGATCCTGGCGGCCATTCAGTACGCGCATGCGAATCCTGTGAGGCGCGGGCTGTGTTCGAGTCCGGCCGAATGGAAATGGTCCAGTTGGCACCACTACGAGGGCGAGGGAGCGCCGGACCCGGACCTGCCCACCGTACATGGGTTTCCTTGAGCAGCGCGAATGAGATGAAGCACTGGCGGACAAGCCGCCAGTGCCACCCACAAAAGGACAACAAGGAGGCGTGGGCATGCTCTCACAAGAAGACACGAGAGATGCTCTTGGGGTGGTGGGCTATGAAGTCTGGATGTTGAACGTTGCGACACGGCACTTTACCTTGGCTCAAAGCCTGGGTTACACAGCCCTGGAGAACTTAGCCCTGGAGTGCTTCGCCCTGCATGCGCGCACACTGTATGAGTTCTTTTTCAAGAACAGCAGCGGGGGTTACATCCGTGTAGGTGATCTGCTTTCAGCCGGGCACCCCCTCAAGAAGCCGCCGCGATTCAGCGAGCACATGGCCAAGATGAACAATCAACTGGCACACATCACGCGAGCGAGGCTCCTGTACAACCGCGACCCTAAGAACAAAGCATGGCAGTTGGACGAGGTTCTTGACAACCTCAGGAATGCGGTCTCTGAGTTCAAGAGATTGGCCAGGGAGCGCGGCCTCAACGTTGATAGGATTCCTGATGTTGCTGATGGAATGGGCGGGTAGGTGAACCAGGGGTGGCACTAGCGGCTTGCCCGCCAGTGCACGTCGCTGCCTTGATAAAAAAGCACTGGTGGGCAAGCCACCAGTGCCACCCGGTTTGGTGTCGCAGCAGGGACTACTTGAACTCCACCTCGACCAGGTGCGTCGAGCAGGAAATGCACGGGTCGTAGGCCCGGACGAGCATTTCCAGGGCGTGGCGAATCTCGTCCTGGCTCTTACCCTCCTTCATGAGTTGCGGGACGTAGGCCCGGAAGTCGGCCTCGATGTTCGCCAGGTTCTGATTGGTCGGAATCACCAGGTTCGCGCCCGTCACGATGCCCTTCTTATCATATTGATAATGATGGACGAGCGTGCCTCGCGGCACTTCGACGACGCCGACGCCTTCGCCCGCCTGTCCCGGCCACTGCATCGGCGGTTTCTCGTCCTCAATGCCGGCCCCAATCAACTCATCCAGCAACCGAAGGACGTCGTAGTAGCAGTGGACCGTCTCGACGACCTGGGCGGTGTTGTTGTGGAAGGAGTTAGTGCACGGGGCGCGGAGGCCGAGTTTTTCGGCGGCCGCCTTCGCCTTCGGATGCAGTTGCTTGTGGTTGTTGTTGAAGCGCGCGAGGGCCCCGACCATGAGGCTCTCGCGCTTGTTTTTTACATGCTTGGCGCTGGAGTGCCGGACGATGGACTCGTGGATGATCTGAGCGTAATCGCGCGGCCGGACGCGGTCGCCGTCGCTGGTGGCGAGGTCGCCGTCGAAAAACGCGTACTCGTCGGGGCTCGTGATGGACTCGTACTCGGTCTCGCGCCCAAAGGCGGGCATCGCCAGCGTGGCGAAGAGGTCCACCGTGGCGTGGACGTCGGGTTCGACCTTGGCGACCTCGGCCCGCAGTTCCTTCAAGCTGCGCACGCTCGGCAATTTCATGTATCCGCCCGGCACCATGCCGATGGGGTGCGTGTGCCGGCCGACGAGCACCCGGCAGATGTGGGTCGCGAGGGCCTTCAGCCTCATCGCCCGCAGCACGACGTCCGTGTGGGTCTTGGCGAGCGGAATGACACTCGGAGCCCCGAAAAAGTCCGGC
>DATKUU010000409.1:0-22563 GCA_035530455.1 Phycisphaerae bacterium
GCCCCCGATGCTAGACGGCGGAATCAGGGCATAGCCGCCCTTGGCCCTCACGTCCACCTTGTGCGCCAGGCGGCCCCCAGAGCAGCGAAGCCCCGGCACGTGTGCGAAGTAGCGGTGCTCCCCGCCGCCAGGCGTCGCCACGATGTAGCCGCTCGGCAACTCCAAGCCCGGCGCGGGCGGAAACGCGCCGTGCCCGGCGTCCAGGTCCAGGACGGCGACGCCGCCGGGCGTGCCGGTCAACACGGCCAGGTTCGCATCCGGCCACTTGCGCCACCACTCCCGCACCTGATTCGCGTCCGGCGACATCTCCTGAAACCGTCCCCAACGAACAGCCGCAATCTTCATGCCCGGCCGACACGGGATCGGCCGCAAGCCGAGGTCCAGGAGTTCAAGCGCCGCCGCAACCGTCGCGGCAGGCGTGCCATCTGGACGGCCCGATGATGGTTCACGTTTCGGCATGGCAGTCGTCTTTCGGGTGGAGCGCCTCTGGCCCGTCCGCGCCCGGACGATCCACCGGCTGCGCGGCGATCCAGCGCTCCAGGTCTGCCCGGCGCACCAGTCGCCGCCCGCCGATTTTCACGGTCGGCAGCCCGGCGTCGCGCGCGAGCGTGTAAACCTGTCGCGGCGACACCCTGATCTGGTCTGCGGCCTCGGCCACGGAGTAGCAGAGTCGGCCAGTCGGTATTCGGTCGGGGGCATCAATCGGGCGGTCGGGGGCGTTAGTCGGCATGGGTCGCCCCCCCTTGTTTGACCTGGTGGCGCTTGAGCGCGGCCACCACGTCGCCCCAGTCGAATCGCCGAATCCGAGGCGAAGGGCGCACTTCGGGAATCCGCCCGTCCTTGGCCCACTGGATAACGGTACTCGGCGAAACCGCCAAGCGCTCGCCGAGTTCTCGCGCCGTAAGCAAGACCTCGTGACTCTGCATCTGATCATCCTCCACCCGCAGCCGTGGAATGCTTCGGGGGGCCGTGCGGGCCTTCCCTTCATTTGGGGGTGCATAATCGGCTTACTTGGGCGGAGAATGTGCTTATTGCTTTGCAGGCAAGGGCTTATGACAAAAACAGCCCACATAATGTAGGCTGTTTAGGGGCATCATCATCTGTCTGTCAGGTCAATAACGGAGATGGCGTGGCTTGTCCCGCTGACGCTCAGCCAGGTGATCGGTTCGCGGCCCAAGGTCAAGGCGTTCGGGGTTGATGTTTCTTGCCACCTTGCGTTTTCGCGTGGGAATCTGTGGCAAGTTCAGCGTGGGATTTGCCTTGCGCCAGCGGTTCACGGTGGCCACGGCGCGCGATACCCTGCTTTGCGTGACAGGTTTTCGCAGGTACTTCGTAAGCCAGGCAGCGGTTTTCGTCTGATTGTATCCCTGATTCTCATAGAACGTGGCGATTTGATTCTGTTCGTCTGTGGGTGGGCGCATTGGACGCCGCTGCGCGCATTCGACGGCCTTCACCTGCTTACGTTTACGAAGGTCGGCGATCTGTCCCCCCAGTGCAACGATGATGTCCTTCTTGCGCCGATCTTCCTTCGAGGCCACGGTAACCACTTCCACGAAGGCAGCGCGATACGTCAAGAAAGACTCCACAAACGAGCGCCACAGGTTGTCATGAAAACCCTGGGGCATCAGCAAGATGTGCAGCCACCACTCTGCCGCCCCGTCCTCGCCCTCGCCCCACTCTTCGCAAGGACCCAATCCGACGGCCTCGCACAAGGCCCGAAAGCGGCGAAAACGCTCCATCCGATACAAGGCACGAAAGACGGAGACATAGGGGCTTGTGCCGGTTTTCCGTGACAAGGACAAGGGCGGCCACAGGTCGAGCATGATCTCGGCCCAGAATTGTGAATCGCCCCCCTGTTTCAGCCTTTCACTGGCGAGAAGGAGTAACGGGGGAAAGGGACTGAGCGCCCTGTCCTTCAGCGTTTCAACGGACTTCGATGGAAGGTGATCGGACGGCCTAGCGGCTTGCTTCTTCAGTGTCAGTGCTTTGCGTTTCGACATGATTCCGGCCCTCGCATCCGGCCTCGAAGGTGAAGCGGGGGCGGGCGGTCGAGGCGCCGCTTTTCGGGTCTAGTTCCCTAGCCCCCACGCCACATCATCCGCCTTCGCCGAGGCTACGGCGGACAGGTCCGATTCTACCGACTGGCTGCCGACAGGCAAGGCCGCCAGGCTATGTTTCCTCGGACAGAATATCCTGAATGTGCCAACAAGCAGTCAGAATCAGCCATACAACGAACCCCGCGATGGAAACCCACATCATAAGATCGCGGATGATCCAGGAAACCCAAACAAAAAGGGGACCGTAGAAATCCATTTCCGCAGCCCAGTCTCGGTCGAGGTAGGAGAGCCCCCAAAGGAACCAAATGAAACCCGCCCCCAGGGGGATGGCGATAAGCGCAAGAAGAACCGTCAGGAATATCCTCCATGGTTTTCTCATCTTTGGTTTTCTCATTTTTGTCATCCTTCGACCCCCAAGGAGGTGCATCTGATTCTACCGCCGCCCCGTCGCCCCTGCCAGACCCCCAAAATCAGCACGGCAGTTTTTCCGCCCTACCTCCCTCGTGGCGACAAGGGCCGGGTGACGGTTCGACGGGGAGGGGGGGCGTGCGTCGCCCCGCCGCCGCGAACCCTCTTGCGCCCGCCGGATTCGGCTTGGCCGCGCCCCCAGCCGCGCGGTAGGCTTCAGTGGATGCGCTCTAGCGTCGGGGGGCACGCCGTGAACCCTGAACGAAAACCTTAGAAGCAAAGGGGGTTGCGATGGGTGCGATAGGGATGGCGATTGCGGTGCTTGGCTTTCGGGTAGTTGGGCTTTCCTTCGTATGGGGCGTGTTGACCAGCATCGCCGAGCACCTTATTCCCAAAGGCCGCGGCCGGGCGACATTCCGGCAAGTCACTTGGCGGATCATGCTGGTCGGCATGGTCAGCGGCCTGCTTCTCGTGCTCGTGGGCGTGCTCGTGGGCGTGCTGATCGCTGCCCTTGTCTAAGGCGTGCCCGCACCGTCATCGTTTGCCCCGTTCGTCGGCCTTGACCATCGCCACGAGTTTGGCCCGGACGCTTTCAGGCAGGGCCGCGAGGCGGCGCGCCAGGTCGGCCACGTCCGGGGGCCCGTTGGCCTCGCCCGGCGGCGAGTCCGCCGAGGCGGGCAGGCTTGGCGGGGCTGAAACAGTCCCGGCAGGGCCGGAATCGGGGGCGAGTGCGCCGCTTTTTGCGCCGCGCTGCTCGTGCGGTAAGGCGCAAGTCTTTGCGGGTTCGGCACTTGCGGTTTTCGGTTCGACTCCGGCCCTGCCCACCATTCTGTGTGGTTGGTACCGCCTCTAGCGTGATTCGGCACAGTCTTTTCCTGGCCTCGGAACGGCTGTGGCGCGGCTGTAGCGGGTTGTCGGCAAACGTTTTGAGCCCTGATTTCAGCCGCTTTTCCCCCCAAAGCACTCAAGTTCATCTTCCCACCTGACGATGTATAGGGCGGTTCACCCTACACCTTCGGGGGCAGAGTGTCCCCGGAGGGCGGAGCGCACCCGCAGCACGGCTGGCAAAACCCCTAGTGCAGGACGGTTGTGACGCAGGACCGTGCTGAGGGACAATTCGGCGATTCTCCCAGTGCCGGCGGCGTTGCGGCATCTGTGATGGTGCCCGCAGCCGACGGCGCGACCGGTTCGCCCGGACTTGTCGAGGGCGGCCGGGTTTATCCCCGCCTGGACCTGGAACCGCTCGCGGTCGGCAAACTGACCGTGGATCCCGACGTGGTGCACACCCTTCCGGAGGGCTTGGTGCGCCAGCACCGAGCGGTCCCCGTCCGCATCGAGGATGGGGAGCTGGTCCTGGCCACGTGCCAGGCGCTCGACCTGGCGGTGCTGGACCAGATGGAAATGGTGGCCGGCCGCCGCATCCGCCCCCTGCTCGCGCCCGAGCGAGAAATCCGCCGCGCCATCGAGCGCTTCTTCACGGTGGGCTGTGGGTTCAGTGAGGACCTGGAACCCGCCGCAGACCACGCGACCGCCCGGCCGACGGGAGGCAGCATCTCCCTGGACGAGCGCCTCGGGGCCGAACGCGACGCCCCCGCCGTACGGCTCGTGGACACGATCCTGCGCGGAGCGGCACGGCGCGGCGCGAGCGACGTGCACGTCGAGCCCGCGGCCGGCGACCTCGTCGTACGCTACCGCATTGACGGGCGGCTGCACGAAGTGATGACCGTCTCCGGACAACCTCAGGAAGAGGTCGTCTCTCGCATCAAACTGCTCTCGGGCCTGGACATCACGGAACACCGGGTGCCGCAGGACGGCCGCATCAGCATCCGCATCGAGGGCGCGGAATACGACCTGCGCGTCTCGACCCTCTTGACGGTCCGCGGCGAGAAGGTAGCCATCCGCCTCCTGAACAAATCGGGCGGGGCGTTGACGCTTGGCCAATTGGGCATGACCGAAGCGCAGCAGCAATTGTTCGCCGGCCTCATCGCCCATCCGCACGGCATGATTCTGCTGACGGGACCGACGGGGAGCGGCAAGACGACCACCCTTTACGCCGCGCTCCAGGACGTGGACCGCCTCGGGCAGAACGTCACCACCATCGAGGACCCGGTCGAGTACTGGCTGGACCACGTCAACCAGATTCAGGTGAACGAGGCGGCGGGGCTGTCGTTTGCCAGCGCCCTGAGGACGGTGCTGCGGCAGGACCCCGACATCGTCATGGTCGGCGAGATCCGCGACACGGAGACGGCGCGCCTGGCTGTCCAGGCTGCCATGACCGGCCACCTGGTTTTTTCGACCCTGCACGCGAACGACGCGGCCAGCACGCTGGCGCGCCTGAGAGACCTGGAGGTTCCGGCGTTCTTGATTGCCTCGACGGTGCTGGCCTCGATTTCGCAGCGGCTGGTGCGGCGGGTCTGCCCCGATTGCCGCCAGCTGTACACGCCGTCGGCCGAGGAAACCGCCGGAACGTCGCTCGAAGGCGCGAAGATCGCGCGCGGCGCCGGATGCGACCTCTGCATGAACACGGGGTATCGCGGCCGGGTCGGCATCTACGAGATTCTCCACGTGACCGAGCCGCTGCGCGAGGCGTTCCTCGAAGGGGCTTCGGGCGACGCTCTGCGCGCGATGGCATACAAGGGCGGCACGGTCGCGATGCGCGATGCAGCCGTCGAGGCCGTTCGAGCCGGGCACACGACGCTCGAGGAAATCCGGCGAATCCTGCCGCCGGAGGAGTGGACACGGTGACAACGGGCCTGCTGGAAAAGCCGGTGGAGCGCGTCGCGGGTCGCCCGTCTCTGGGCGGACATTTGAGCGCGACGTCGGCCACAAAACGAGCCGCGGCCGCACCCGCCGCGCCGGCGGCGCGGGGGTTCGGCTTCGGCCGGCGCGCCAAGGACGGCGACCTTGTGGCCCTGTGCCAGCACCTGGCGGCCCTGTATGGGAGCGGCATTGCCGTGGCCGAGGGGCTCCGCACCTTCGCCTCGGAGACGGGGAGCAAAATTTTGCGTGAGGTCATCGCGCAGGTGGTCGCGGACCTTGAGGCGGGCCGCAGCCTCTCGGAGGCGTTCGACCGCCATCCGAACCAGTTTTCGGCCTACTTCCGTGCGACCATCCGGGCGGGCGAAACGAGCGGCACGATGGGCGCGACGCTGGAGCGGCTGGCGCGGCAACTGGAAAAGAAGCAGGAGATGGGGCAGCGCATCCGAAACGCCTTCGCGTACCCCGTTGTCCTGACGGTGATGATTGTCAGCGTGACGACGTTCCTTGTGACGTACGTGGTGCCGGTCTTTGCGGGGGTGTACGAGCGGATCGGGGTGACGCTGCCGCTGGCGACGCGGATGCTGCTGGGTCTGAGCGGGTTCGTTTCGGCGAATCCGTGGCTGCCGGTTGTGCCGATTTTGCTCGGCCTGGCGGCGGTGATCTACGTCCGCCGCAAACCGGCCGCCCGGCTGGCACTGGACCGGTGGAAGGTCCGCCTGCCGGTGGTGGGGCGTCTGTGGCACCGAGTGGTGCTGTTTCGTTTCGTGCGGACGTTCGGCGAGATGATGGGCGCGGGGGTTCCGGTGCTGGAAGCCCTGGACCTGGCGGGGAAGGTTTCGGGGAACGCGGCGTTCGACGCAGCCTTGGCGACGGTGCGGGAGGGCGTGGAGCGCGGCATGGGGCTGACGGAGCCGATGCGGCGGACGAAGTGGTTCCCCGCGTCGCTCCTTCAAGTGATTGCCAGTGGAGAACAATCGGGTCGTGTGGCGGCGCTTCTGGAGCGCGCGAGCGACATGCTCGAGCGCGACATTGATTTGACGATGAAGCGCAGCGTGAGCCGGCTGGAGCCGTTGCTCACAATCGGCATGGCGGCCGCCGTCGGGTTCATCCTGGTGGCCGTCTATCTGCCCATGTTCGACGTTATGCAGCACATGGGCCATTGACCCGCTGACTATAGAGATGCCGGGGTCGTCCGGAAGACGCACTGGAACAGGTGGTTCGGGAACCCGTAGGAAAGGAGCCGTAACGATGAGACAGGCGAAAAAGGGGTTTACGCTGGTGGAAGTGCTGTTGGTGGTTGTCATCTTGGGGCTGCTGGCCATGGTGGCCATCCCGCGGTTCGTCCAGTCCGGGACGAGCGCCAAGGCCAATGCCTGCCAGGCCAACGTGTCGCTGCTGAACAGCCAGATCGAACTCTACGCCGTCACCCATGACAACACCTACCCCGCCGACCAGGCCGAGTTCGGGACGCTGATCCTCAACAATACGGACCTTTTCCCGGACGGCGCTCCGGAATGTCCGCATGAGGACACGTATCAGTACGACGCGACCAAGAAGCGCGTGACGGCGCACAGCCATTGACTGGGTGCGTTAGTCGTTGAGGCTGACGCGACAGCAGCGCCTGCCGTCGCCGGTTCCGAGGGCGGAGGCGGGTAATGGCATTGTGTGGAGACCGCCGAAGGCGCCGGCCCAGGCCGGCGAGAGGGCGGAGGAGTCACGCATGGCAACGACGATTGCGATTGCGGGCCGGTCCCGGCGCGCCGGGAGCGCCGGTCGGCCCGGCCACTCGTCGAGGAAACCACGGCATGGGGGCGGTCGCCTAGGCGACCGCTCCGCCTTCACCCTCGTCGAGGTGATCCTCGTGGTCATCCTCATGGGGGTGCTCGCGGCTGTGGCCATCCCTCGCTTCGCCGGGTCCGCCCTGTGGGGACTCGAAGGCGAGGGAAGCGTTCGTAGCGTGGTGGCGACGCTCCATTTGGCCCGTCGAATGGCCATTGACCGTGCCGCCACGCGGCCGAACGGCTTCTATGTGGTGTGTTCGGGCGCATCCTACTACATCTATTCGCCCGACACCGGCGCCGTGGAAGGCGAGACAAAGACGCTGTTCGACGGCTGGACGTTCGCGAAGGGGTACAAGTTGGGCTTCAACTCGCTCGGCGCCGAGACGGGCCTGGCGGGAACGGATACGGTCAACATCGTGGGTCATGGGACGACGTGGCTTATTTCCGTCTCGGGCCCGACGGGTTCGGTCAAGTACGTGAAGGGGACCTAGGATGGCGGCCGGCCGTGTGAGGTCAACGAGCGGTGTGACGCTGGTGGAGGTGCTCATCGCGTCGGCGCTCCTCGGCGCGGCGCTTGTGCCCGCCTTCGACATGGTGACGCGCGGCCTGGTGCTGGCCCGTGACGTCCAGACGCGTTCCAAGGCCGCTTTCCTGGCCGAACGCGAGATGGAGGACGCCCTGGCCAAGGCCGCTCGCAACTTCAGCCTGAACCTCGCCAAGTCGAGCCAGCCCCTGGGCGATGGATATCTTGTGACCGTCACCCAGACGGCGAGCAGCCATCGCAAGATCGTTCACGTGGAGGTCGGCCACGATGCGGACGCTAGCGGCGCCCTGAGCGCCGGCGAGGTGCTCGTGGCGCTTTCGACGCTTGTCGGCGACACGGCCACGCCGGGAGGGTTGAATTGACGACGCGATGGAAACTTGCGAAGGCAACAGCCCGGCCGGGGTGGACGCTCATGGAGTGTCTCCTGGCAATGGCCATCATGGCGCTGGTGTTTGCCGCCGCCGCGCCCCTTCTCCAGAAGGCCGGCGCGTGCTATTCGGAGGCCGACCCGCGCCTGTCTATCATCCACGAAGGCCGCATCGGCCTGGCGACTTTCACGCGAGCCTTCCGCCAGGCACGCATGCTGGCACAGCCCGCCTCGACCAGCCGGACCGACTCCAGCATGTACTTCAGTACCGACGCCGGCGCCCAGGCCTTCTACGGTCTGGTGACATCCAAAACGCCGTACACGGTCCAGTACGGCCTGGCTGGCGCCGTCGGGGATCTTGCCTTCAACTGTCAGAGCCTCTGGCTGACCTGCTACTCGGCCGACGGGACCGTCCTCGGGTTGCCTGGGGCGGACCCGACGGCCGTGCGCATGGTGGACGCCTCGATTACCGTCACGGACCCGAACGGACGCGCCGCACCCGTGACCTTTGCCACGCGCGCCCGTATCCGGCGCGACCTGCCGACCGTCGTCATCAACGAAATTATGTATAAGCCCAGCGGCGACCTCGGCGCCAAAGACAAGAACCAGTGGGTTGAACTCTACAACCCCACCGCTCAGGCGATTGACGTCGCCGGCTGGCGCCTCTGGACGAAGGACCAGAGCACGCCCGACACGCTCGTCGCCGACCCGCTTTACAGCAGCGGCTCGACCTCCATTCCCGCCGGCGGCTATGCCGTCATCACCGATACCGACAGCGAACTGTACCGCGAGAAACTCAAGAACGGCGACTTCGAAAAAGGCAGCATGAGCGACTGGAGCAGCACGAACGATTGGACGGCCACCACCGAGGAGAGTTTCTCGGGGACCTACTCGGCCAGGTACTACGGCACGGGCTGGAACTGTACGTATCAGGACTTCAAGATCGATAGCGCGGCGACCAAGGCCCGTGTCCGCGTCTGGGAACGCGCGAACGCCGACTTCAGCACGCCGCGCGTCGTCATCCGCGTCACCAACCGCTCCAGCACCGTCTATGCGACGCTCTACGACGGGCCGTGCAACGAGCAGTGGACGGCCCACACGGCGGACCTGACGGCCTACATCAACCGCGACGCCCGGCTGGAAATCTGGGGCTACCGGAGCAATTCCTATACCGCCTACGTCCGCGTGGATGCCGCCATCGTCCACTGGAGCAAGAACCCGAACCTGCCTCTCGACGCCTTGCACCTGTGGGTCAACAGCACGGTCATCGGCAAGAACCTCGAGGACAAGCAGGTCTTCCTGGCGTCGGGCAACGCGCTCCGCGACACGGCGGTCTTTGACGCGGCGTGGGGCGGCAACGGCGACGGCACGACCCTCAGCCGCACCGGCGCCTGGGCGCCTTCGACCGAATCGGAGGCGTGGAAACCCGGACCCTATGCGGGAACCCCTGCGGCGGTGAACCCGTGAGGACTCCTATGAAGTCGGCCACAAGACAACCCGGCGTGCGAGGCGCGGCGCTCCTGCTCGTCATCTTTGCGGTGGCGTTCGTCGCCGTCCTCTCCATCGCCGTCCTCGACGTCATGGCGACGGACCTGGGCGTCCTGCGGAACCACGCGAGCGGCCTGCGGGCCCTGTATGCCGCCGAGGCCGGCGTCGGTCATGCCATCGCCGAACTCCGCGACAGCTACGATTACACGAATCCTGTTACGGGAACGCTGACGTCGCCCAGCGGGGCGACCTGCCGATATCGCGCCGAAATCGCCAATGCGTCCCCTGTCGTCACCGTGACGAGCACGGGCGTGGCCGGGGGGTTTGTCCGGACGGTCCGGGCCCGCCTTATCGTCGCCGGGCCGCCGATGGCCAAGGCGTATCCCGTGCGCATCGTCTGGTGGCGCGAGGTCGCGGGCGTGGCGCTTCTGACTCCGTAAAGGATATGGGATGAACGGTACGGCCACAGGCATTGTCATAGACGGCGGGGCCATCGAGGCGGCGGAGGTCGCTCTCGATGGGGCGGAGGTCCGCGTCCGCCGCGCGGCCCGCGCGGAGCTGCCCGCAGGGGCCTGGGCCAACGGCGGTGTCGCCGACCCTGCCGCCGTCGCCGCAGCCGTCCACCGCCTGCTCAAGGAAAACGGTCTGTCGCGGCGAAACGTGTCGGTGGCGCTCGGCGGGGCGCGGGCGGTGGCCCGCATTGTCGAACTGTCGGCGGCATCCCCGGAGGAAGCCGAACGCACCCTCCAGGACCGCATCGCCCGCTATGCCGTCTTCGAGGACACCGAGGTTGCCTGGCAGGCGAGCGCGCTGCCGGAGACGGAGCCCGGTCGGCAGGCGTATGTGACGGCCGCGGCGGCTGCCAAAGCCGTCCCGGCCCTGCTTGAGGCCATGCTGCGGGCGGGGGTCCAGGTGGCGAGTGTCGAACCGCAAGCCCTTGCCTCGCTGCGGGCGCTTGGGTCGCGCGAAACGGGGTCCGGCGCAGCCGGTCCGACGATCCTGGTGTCTCGCAGCAGGGAACGGGCCGACTTTCTCATCGTTTCCGGAGGCGTTCCGCTCCTCATCCGGTCCATCGAAGGCGGTGCCGGCGCGCTGGAGGCTTCGCCCGAAGGGGCCGACAGCCTTCTGGTTGAGGTCCGCCGCTCCATCGAGTTTTGCCATAGCCGGAGTCCCGGCGTCCAGCCGACGGTTTGGCTCGCGGCAGGTGCAGGAGTCGAGGCGTCTGCCGCTGGTGCGCTGCTGGCGCGTTTGGAAGAAGTGTCGGATGCGGCGGTGGCGTTGGCGCCGGCCTGGACGGTGGACGGGGCTGCCCCCGCTGCGGCGCCGCCTTGCTGGGCCGCTGTCGGCGCTGCGCTCGGCTCCCTGGGGCGGAATGAAGCGTGTCCGCTCCTGAACCTCGTGCCGCAAGAGTGGCCGGAGACCCAGAAGGTCCGCCACCAGATCTTCGCCTTCGTCGCGTCGGTAGGGGCGGCGCTGCTGGTGACGTTCGGCATCGTGACGTCGCTGCGGCTGGCGGGGAGCGACCTGGCGCGCCAGGTCGAGGCCGCCACCGTCCAGATACATCGCAACACCACCGAGGTTCTCCAGGCCGCGGAAGTGAAGCACCTGGCCGCCACCACGCTGCGCCGTGCCCAGTGCTGGAACGGCGTCCGCGCGCACCTGGTGCCGTTCGACTGGGTCGCCGGCCTTGAGGCCGTCGTCAACCAGGCGCCGGCGGGGGTGCGCATTGTGCGTCTGTCGGCCAGACAGGGAACGCTCTCCATTGCCGGCGAGGCCCGCAGTCCGGACGACGCCCACGAGTTTGTGCGGCGTCTGGCGTCGTTGCGGCTTTTGGACGAGGCCAAGATCGAGCGCCTGGACCGCGCCCCGGCGGGGGACATCCCCGTGGTCCGCTACACCATTGCGTGCCGCTTTCACGAGACGCCCGCGCCGCTCGACCCGGCGCAGGAGGTGAAACCGTGATCGTCCGGTACCTGATACGCCGAAACAAGCGTGAACGGTGGATGCTCGGGGCGGTGGGCCTCGCGCTGGCGGCGGTGGCCTGCTATGTGGCCGTCATCGCCCCTGGGCGCCAGGCCGTGGCCGATCACCAGGAACAATTGTTCACGACCGAGGCAAACCTGAACCTGCAGCAGCGGCAACTGATGCTGCTACGGGCGGAGACTGCCGTCGCTCGAAAGAGCCTCGAGGCCCTCGCCGGCGCGTCTCCGCCGTGGGTCACCGCCGTCGAGGCCGACGCGCTGCTTCAGCAGTGGCAGCGCCTGGCGGCGGAAGTGGGGCTCGCGCTGGAGTCGGTCTCGCGCGAGCGCCAGGCGCCCGTGCAGATGGACACCGGCCCCGCCCGCGTCTCCGTGCTGACGGTCCGCCTGGAGGTGCGCGGGCCGTACGCCAACGTGATGGCTTTCATGCGGCGGCTCGAGGAAGGTCCGCAGGCGGTGGGCCTGGAGTTGCTCGACGTGCAGGTGGGCGAAACAGCCCCCTTCGACCTGCGCGCCAGCCTGATGGTCCGACTGGGTGTTCTAGCCGAGGAGGCGACGCGTGAGGGAGTTTAGCCTCGTGGCCGCGCTGATCGGCCTGCTTGCCACGACGATTGTCCTGGCGCAAGAAGAGCCTGCGCTGCCGGCGACGTCCCTTGTCTTGGCCGAGGGCGAAAGCCCCGCCGGGCGGACCAACCCGTTTGCGCCGCTCGCCGGCGATGCGGGGACGACTCCCGGCGCGCCGGGACCGGCCGGCGCATCGCCCGAGGCGACAATCGCCGACGCCGCTGCCGCCCCCGCCAGGACCGACTCCAGCGCGGCACCCAGACTCAACGGCATCCTGTATTGCGACTCCAGGCCGCTGGCCGTCATCAGCGACCGCATCGTCGGCCTGGGCGACGAGGTCGGCGGGCTCCGCGTGACGAGGATTGAGACCGACCGCGTTTTGCTGGTCGGCCCCGGCGGGACGTTTGCCATGACGCCGCTTCGTCCCGAAGCGCATCCGGCGCCGCGCCAGGCAGCAGGGGTCGCGGCGATGCCTCAGCCAGAAATGACTGCGGGAGTACCGGCCGAGGAAATGAACCACGCCACTGGCGGGAAGGACATCCCATGAACCGTTCCGTCAAACAAGGGCTTGTCGGTGTCTGGGTTGCCGTGCTGGTCTTGGCGGCCGGCTGTTCGCGGGCCCATCGCGCCGCCGATGCGCCGCCGCGCGTCCGCATCGAGGGTGCGCGCATCCTCGCCCCGGACCCGGAGGCGAAAGTGGAGCAGGGGGCCCTGCCGCCCGCTTTGCTCCAGCGCACGGAGGTCGAGTCCATCGTGGCCGAGGCCGACGACCGCTGGCGCACCGAGCCCGACCCCGCCGTTGTGCCCGACGTCAAAGTCACGCTGGACCTCGTGGATGCCGGCGCCGTCGAGGCGCTGCGGAGCCTCGCGTACCAGGGCGACGTGGATTTGGTGCTGCTGACCGGCTTGGACCGGCGCGTGACCGTGCGGCTCCAGGAAGCGCCGTGGCTGGAGGCGTTCAGCGCCGTGCTGGACGGTGCGAACCTGGTCGCCCAGTGGGAGGGCCGGCGCGTCCGCGTGCTCACCTACGAACAACTCCTCGCCGAGCGCCAGGCGGCCGAGAACCTCGAGACCCAGTTCCCGCGGACCGATGTCTTGGTCCTTCAGAGCCTGAAGGCCGAGGATGCCGCCGAAACCGTGGCCACGGTCCTGTCGGCGGGGGGGAAGATCGGCGTGGATGAGGAAATGAACGCCCTGGTCATCACCGATACCTCCGCGCGCGTCGGCGCCGTCCGCCGTGCCGTCGCCCACCTCGACCGCGCGCCGCCCCAGGTCATGATCGAGGCCATGATTATTGACGTCACGTTGAACGACGAGATGCACTACGGCTGGGACTGGACCGTCTCGAAGACCGTCGGCGACGCGATGACGTGGGGCGAGCGCCTCAGCGTCGGTGCCGGCGTCAATGCCGCCGCCGCCCCCGGCGACCAGATCACCTTCAGCCTGACGCGCGGCGCCTGGACCATCGGCGGCATGTGGGACTTTATCGAGACCCATGACAACACCAAAGTGCTGGCCAATCCCAAAATCCTCGCCATCAACAATCGCGAGGCTATGATCGAAATTATTGATGAGATTCCTTACCAGGTGCTGACGCAGACGAGCGAGGGCGGTCAGATCGGCACCACGTCGTTTAAGGAGGTCGGCATCAAACTGACCGTCACGCCGCGAATCGCCGCCGACGGCCAGGTCCATCTGGACCTGGCGGCCGAGCAGAGCAGCCCCACCGGCGCCGCCGTCAACCAGATTCCCGTCATCCAGACTCGCCGCGCTCAGAACGTCATGGTGGTGGACAACGGGCGGACGATTGTCATCGGCGGCCTGAGGCGCCGCCGCACTGTCACCAATGAGGACAAAGTCCCTCTGATGGGCGATCTGCCGCTCATCGGCGGACTGTTCCGCCGAAGCGAGTCCGTCGAGGTCGAGACCGAACTGGTCATCTTTATCACGCCGCACATCGTCTCAGCCGACCAGAGCCTGACCGGCCGCCAACAGACCCAGGCCGAGGCGATTGACCATCCCGACTCCCGCTCCCTGCTGGAGCGGAGCGACCCGCTACGGAACCCCTTCCGAAACGAAGCCGAACGGGCCCGGCGGGTTCCGTAGATGCCGTGCAGATGCCGCTAACAGGGGTTCCCGGGTCTCCCTGGCGGAGAAATCGCTTGACGATGGCGCGGTCCGGGGGTATAGTAGTGGTGCAGCGGGGAAGAAACGAAGTTGCGGAGACCTCTTCACCACGGAGGGTGAAAGGCTTTCGAATGGCTCGCTCTTTTTTCCCCTTCTTTCTGATGATGGCGACGCTTCTTCTGTCCGTCCCCGCGTATGGTGCGCTCTTCAGCGACTCTTTCAGCGGTGCGAACGGCTCGGCCCTCGACGCGAACAAGTGGGACGTCACGACCAACAACTTCACTGTCCAGCAGTCCGGCGACCGGGCCGTCTTCAGTTCCTCCACTAACCATACCGGGGACCATGGCACGGCCTTGACGGACGACGCCTGGGATCCCGACGATTGCACGCTGACGTGGTCCATCGACTTTAGGAGCACCGGCGGCGACATGCCGCGCCTCGACGCCTTCCTGTTCGACAGCCCCGCCGGCATCCTGACGGTTTACGCCCGCTACGGCGACTTTGCTTTCGTCATCGTGGACGCCGATGGCACGTCGTGGAGCCTGAAGAGCGGCAGCGACACGTTCAAGCCCGCGAGCGGCAACACTTACACGCAGAGTTTGACCGTCGTCCTGGACGCTTCCAACATCACCGCAACCCTCTCGGCGACGACCGACGACACGAACTACACGAACTATTCCTGCGCGGTGGTCCACAAGCTGGACACCGGCGCGAGCAGCAAGGGGCACTTCGGCATGAAGGTCTGGGAGGGCTCGGTCGGCGCATCGAGCAGTATCTCGTTTGACAACGCGCTTCTGACGCCCGAGCCGGCCACGCTCACGCTCCTGGGCTTCGGGGTCGTGGGTATTGTCTGGGCCGGTTACCGCCGGCGCCGGCGGCGCTGACCCGCTTTCGCGCCGCCCTTCTGCCCCCTAGGCTGTCGCGCGCACCTGGACCGAGTCGAGTTCGCCAATCGCGCCGGCGCCCAACTCGGCGGCGTTTGCCTCGTCCGTGTCGATGTGCATGTCCAGCCGGAAGTTCGGGTCCACGCGCACGATAACGTCGCCGAAGACGAGCGAGCGCTCGCCCCGGACGCGGACGCGCACCACGTCGTGGTCGCGCACCGCGAAGGCCATCGCGTCCTCCGGCGCCATGTGAATGTGCCGCATCGCGCAGATGACTCCATGCTCCAGCCGGACCTCGCCCTCCGGCCCCTGGAGCGTGATGCCCGGCGTGCCGTCCAGGTCGCCGCTCATCCGGATCGGCGCATCCATGCCCAGTTTGAATTCCTCGGTGCGCGCGATTTCGACCTGGCTCATCGGCCGGACGGGGCCCAACACCCGGACGCGCTCGATCCGCCCTCTCGGCCCGATGAGGTTCACCTGTTCCTTGCAGGCAAACTGGCCCGGTTGGGTCAGGTCCGCGTGCCACGTGAGCGTGTGGCCGGGCCCATAGAGCCTCTCGACGTGCTCCGTCGTAAGGTGCACGTGATGGGCGGAGACGCCGATGGGGATCGGGCGCTCCTTGCGCCGCATGACTTCGGTGACGCGCGCTGCGGCAAGGGCTCGCACCGTGTGGCGGGCGATGGTCCGCTCCTCGTCGCTGCCGATGACCAGAACCCGCACGCGCGATCGCTGGGCGGAAACCTCCAGCACGTCCCCGCGCGCCGCCCGGGCCGACCGGTTCCGCTCCTCGTCCAGGACGATGCCCATCCAGTCGAGGCCCTGGCAGATGCGCGCCCGCACGCCGGGGCTGTTCTCCCCGACCCCACCGGTAAAGACGATGACGTCCACGCCGCCCAGCAAGCCGATGTACGCGCTCAGGTGCTTCCTGGCCCGTAGGGAAAACACCTGCAGCGCCACCAGCGCGCGGGCGTTGCCCTGGTGCGCCGCTTCCGTCACCTCGACGACGTCCCCCGATACGCCGGAAAGGCCCAGCAGCCCCGACTCAGTGAAGAAGCGGCGGAAAAGTTCGTCCGGCGCAAGTCCCCGCGTCCGCACGAGGTGGAGCACCAGCCCCGGGTCCACGTCGCCCGGCCGCGTCGCCATCACCAGCCCTTCGAGGGGCGTCAGGCCCATCGTGGTGTCCACGCTCCGGCCGTGGTCAATGGCCGCCAGGGACGCGCCGTCGCCGAGATGGCACGTGACGAGGCGCAGGGCGTCGAACGGGGTGGCGAGATACGCCGCCGCCTCGCGCGCCGCCCCTTCGTGCGAAATGCCGTGGAAACCGAACCGCCGAAGGTCGCTGTCCTGCCCCAGGTCCTCGGGCAAGGCGTACCGCCAGGCCGCCTCCGGCATCGTCTGGTGAAACGCCGTGTCGAAGACCGCAACCTGCGGGACGCCGGCCGCCAGGCGCTCGCACGCCTCAATGCCGCGCAGGTTGTACGGGTTGTCGAGCGGCGCGAGATCCTCCATCCGCCGGATGGCCTCCTTCGTCTCAGCCGTGATGATGGCCGGTCCGTTGAATCGGGCGCCGCCGTGGCGGACGCAGTGTCCGACGGCCGAAAGGTCCGCCGGCGAACCGAGGAGGGCGCTGGTTTTCGCGACCAGGGTCCGCAGGGCCGCTTCGATCGCCGCTTCGTGGGTCGCCGGTTTCACGGGCTCCTGCTTTTCGCCCTGCGGTCCGTGGGATGTGTGAAGTGCTTCGCGGCCTCCCAAACCCTCGATTCTGCCCCAGGCCCGGGCCCGCTCGCTCGTCGTGTCGAAGTAGGCGTAGCGCACATCGGTCTGGCGACAACTGACGGCGAGAATTCGCATCGGCTCCGAGGCACCCAGGCTGTAGCGGGCGGTGCGCGCCGGTCGGGGGCGCGGCTCCTGCGGCGGAGGGGCGAGCCGACGCGTAATCAGACGGGCCATGAACTGCACCGCCTCGCGGTTCATCGCCAGGACCGGGCCGATCGCTTCCTGGAGGAACACCACGGCCTGGGACCGCTCGACGGCGACGACGTCGGCGTTCGTCGGACGGCCGGTCAGCAGCGACATCTCGCCGAAACACTCGCCCGGCTCGATCGTTCCGAGCGTCTCGCGCGCGGCAGTTCCGGACTCTCGTACGGCTTCGAGGCGGCCGGAAATCAGGACGCCGAAAACCTCGCCGGCCTCCCCGCCGCGGATACAGGTTTCGCCCGGCTCGTAGGCGACAGCCATGCCGACGCGGACCGCTTGGGCGATCTCCTCCGGCGTGAACGTCCCAAACAAGGGGTGCGACTGCAATTGGTCCAGGATGTCCATAGTCGCTGCCTCCGGGGCTCCGGAAGGGAACCTTCCGGCGCCGCCTTTGCTCGGCGAAGTGTACAGGCGCCCGCCTGGCGCCCGCAAGGTGGTGACCCCCTTTTTTCGCACCCCTTGAGGGGCAGGGGACATTTTTCGCGGTTGGAATCCCGCCGATAGTCGTAGAATCCACGGGAGGGAACATGCCAGAGAGCGTCTCGGCACGGTGCGGATTCTGCGGCAAGGAGTTCCGCCTCAGGCCCGGGCAACTCGGCCGCGACGTCCGATGCCCCCACTGCAAGACCATCTGCAAGATCCTGCCTCAGACACAGACGGCCCGCGAGGCCGTCGAGGTTCTCGGGCCCGAATTGCAGCGCGGGCATCCGGTGACGACCCATCGCCACGTCGTCCTGCCGAGGGGAGGCGTGCGGCACATGAGCATCGCCATCGTGTGGGTGGCCCTCCTCGCCTTGGGCCTGGCGGGCTTGATCGTGATTGGCATCGTCGCCTGGAGTCATCGGCGGCCGGGCGAGGCGCCGCTTGCTTCGGCGGGTAGGCCGCCGGCTGCGCCTTACGTCGGAGCGCCGAGCCCCGCGCCGCCCGCGACGTACGCCAGGCCAGGGACCGGGGCGGGGACGACGTCGGGCTCGCCGGCCCCGGTTGCGACGCCGGCGCAGACGGAGCCGGTGACGGTGGAGATTGAGCGCCTGGTGGACGGGATGAATCGCGGGACGCAGACGTACGCCGTCGGGACCGTCACCAACCCGACGCGCGACACCCTGCGCGTGGTGGAGGTCGAGGTGGCGGTCCTCGACAAGGAGGACCGGGAACTGGGGCGGGCGCATGCCCGGCTCCGCGACCTCGCGCCGGGCGAAACTGCGCCGGTGGTCGCCGTGTGGGAACACGATGTGTCCGTCATCGGCGCCAAGTATGTGGCGGCGTGCGTAGTCGGCGGCGAAACGCCGGCCGGACCCCCGCATCGTCTGGCGATTGAGGGCGATGCATGGCCGGTGGCGGACCCGGGTGGTTTCGGCGACACCGGCTGTGTCCGCGTGCGCGTAGCGAACAGAGGCGTGCAGGCGGTCGAGGTGGTGGAACTGACGGTCATCATGCGGGGCGCGGACGGGACCGTTGTGGGGGCGGCCCGCGAGGAGGTCCTGAGCCGCGTCATGCCCGGCCAAAGCGGCGAGATGGAAATCCCGTACGAGCACTGCCCCGCGCGTCGGATTCGCCACATCCAGGTCCGCGCCCAGCCGGCCGAGCCCTAAGCCGCGCCGGTGCAATTCTACAACGTCGTCTCAACGCAGAAAGCGCAGAGCACGCAGAGAACGGCAAAGACAGGGAAACGGCAAAGAGCGTGCTTTGTGAGCCGATGGCGGAAATGGCCTTGCTGTTGTTACTCAATCCTTCCTCTGCGGCCTCTGCGTTCTCTGCGTTGAAGAACACAGCGCATTAGAGCGCGAAGCCGGGACGCCAGGCGGGAGGCGGGGGGATCGCCCGGCCGACCAGGTCCAACGCGAGGCGGGCGGCGTTGTCGGCGGCGCCGGGCTTTTCGATGGACCGGCGGGCTTCGGCCAGCGCCGATTTCATCTCGGCCCGCGCCGGTGTGTCCACGAGCAGACGCAAAATCGTCTTGATCATCTCCGGACCGGGCTCGCGGTCCCGCATGAACTCCGGCACGATTCGCCGCCCGGCCACGACGTTCGGCAGGCTCAGGGGTTGCTCGCCCACGAACCAGCGGACCAAAAGGTGCCACTGGGCCCAGGTGACGTTGTAAAAGACGGCCATCGGCGTGCCGTAGAAGGTCGTCTCGAGCGTCGCCGTGCCCGATGCCACCAGCGCCAGGTCGGCCGCGCTCTGGACCTCATGCGTCTTGCCGACGACGGTGCGGACCTCAAGGCCGGAGTCGGCGAGAAGCGGAGTGGTCCAGTGGCGGTGCTCCGCCTCTGCCAGCGCCAGAACGAATCGGCATGGGCCGTGGCGTTCCGCGAGGGTGCGGGCGACGGCCAGTTGGCGCGCGAGGATGCCGGGAACCTCCTGCCGCCGGCTTCCGGGAAGGAGCGCGACAAGCCGCTCGTCCGGCGAGGTGCGAAGAGAGCGCACAAAATCGTCGTCCAGCGGTGTCCGCATCAAGTGGTCCACGACGGGGTGGCCGACGAACGTGACCGGCACGCCGTGACTGCGAAAGAACTCCTCCTCGTGGGGCAGGACGCACGCGACGTGCGTGAATCGGCGCGCGAGTTTCCGCACCCGCCAGGGGCCCCACGCCCAAAGTTGCGGCGGGATGTACCAGAGCAGGGGGATGCAGCGGGCGCGAACGCGGCTGGCCAGAAGAAAATGGAAACCCGGGCAGTCGATGGTGACGACGAGGTCGGGCTTCCATTGGCCGATAAACCGGTCGGCCCGGCTCAGGATGGCCAGATACCTCGATGCGCTGCCGAGGAACCCCAGGCCGATGACGCCGAAGTCGCTGGTATTCTCGAGCAGCCGGAGACCTGCGGCGGCCATTCGGTGCCCGCCGAGGCCGACGAGTTCGGCCTGCGGCGCGAGACGCCGAAGCGCCCGTACGAGGTTCGCCCCGTGCAAGTCGCCGCTCGTTTCGCCGGCGCTGATGAAAAGGCGCGGGTGGCCCATAGTCTGGTTTCTCGCGGGCGGTGCGAAGGCGGATTCTACCAGAAGCCCGAGAAAACCCCCAGGGGGTATTTTCCGGTTGCGCTTGACGGACGGGCGATGCACGGACTACAGTGGCCCGGAGCATAACGCGGATGCGGAGGCAAGGATGCCAGCCGAGAGCATGGGCCTTGACGTGGTGCTCCTCCTGGTAAGCGTGGGCGTTCTCTACGCCGGGGCGGAACTGCTCGTCCGCGGGTCCGGCCGGCTCGCCATCGCCATGCGGATTCGGCCACTCGTCGTCGGCCTGACGGTCGTGGCCTTTGCCACCAGCGCGCCGGAGTTCGTGGTCGGCCTGACGGCGACGCTGCGGAACGTAAGCGACATCGCGGTCGGCAACATCATCGGGGCGAACATTGCGAACGTGGGGCTTATCATCGGCCTGAGTGCCCTGGTGCGTCCCCTCCAGGTGCACAAGCATCTGTGGCGCAAAGAGGTGCCCGCGATGATCGGCGCGCAGGCGCTCCTCTGGATCTTCTGCTTGAACGGGATGCTCGGCCGGTGGGAGGGACTCACGCTCGTCGCCGTCCTCGTCGCGTTCGTTGTGTGGATGATTCGGACGGCAAAGGACCGCGAGGCGGCGCCCTTGCCGGACGGAGTCAAAGAGAAACCTCGCCGCGCGGTCAACGTGATTCAGGTGGTGGCCGGCGTCGCGCTGCTCGTTTTGGGAGGAAACCTCCTGGTGCATGGGGCGGTGGGCGTGGCGAAGGTGGCGGGCCTGAGCCATCTGGCCATCGGCCTGACGGTCGTTGCCTTCGGCACCACGGTGCCCGAACTCGCGACCAGCGTCGTAGCCGCACGCCGCGGCGAAGGCGACATCGCCGTTGGCAACGCCATCGGCAGCGTGTTCTTCAACACCGCCTGCGTCCTGGGCCTGGCGTCGGCGCTGCGGCCGATAAACATCTCGTGGGATGTCTATTGGATCAAGTTGCCGGTGATGCTCGCCCTGGTCTTGGTGCTGGTTCCGTTTGTGCGGACCGGTTCGCGTGTGGCGCGGTGGGAGGGGGCGGTGCTCGTGGCGTGTTATGTGGCGTTCGTGGTGTACTCGGTCTGGTCGGGTGCGGGGGGTTAGGCATCCCGGCGGAGGTCTCCCATCGCGGCGGCCCAGCGGAGGGCCGTGTCGGCCGCCGCGGCGAAATCCGGTTGGAATCCCAAATCCACGTACAGCCGCAGCGCCGCCGTTCGGTAAACCTCGGTGGTAAGGACCGCGGCGGAGCGTCCGGTCCGGCGCATCCGCTGGAGGGCGTCCAGGACGACGGCCCTTCCCAGGCCCCGGCGACGGTGGGACGGATGCACCGCCACCCAATGCAGCATCCCCGCACCGGGAGCGTCCCAGTCGGGCTCCCAGGCGAGGGCACAGGCGACGGGGCGGTCCAGCTTGCAGGCGAAGCGGACACGGTCGGGGACCCACAGGTCGGAGGCCATCAGGTCGGCAACCTTGTTGCGGACGTGTTGGCGGATGTCGGCAAAAGCGGCATCGTAAAGGGCCTGCCAATCGGCCTCGTCGCCGGGGCGGAACGGCCGGAGGACATAACCTTCAGGAACGCAGGGGTCGGGCAGCCCGTCGAGAGTGGGTCTGCGGAGGACGACCTGGTCGTCGCGAAGTTGGGGCAGGCTGGTCATGCGCGGCCGCTCAGCGGATCTTCGAGCCCGGAGCGACAGGCTCGGCGGCAGTAAGGATGACGACCTTCGGTCCGTCCTGAGCCGCCAGCAGCATCCCTTCGCTCCGCTGGCCGCGCAGGGTCGCGGGTTCGATGTTGGCGACCACGACGACGAGTTTTCCCTTCAGGGCGTCCGGAGTCATGTAGGGCTTGAGGCCCGCCACCAGTTGGCGCGTGCCGAGGTCAGGCCCGAGGTCGCACTGGATGACGTACAGTTTGTCGGCGTTGGGGTGGTCGGCGACCTCGGTGACGCGCCCGACGCACAGGTCGAGGCGGGAGAAGTCCGCGATGCTGAGCATTTCGCTCATGGCTTGACCTTTCTAGAGTCTTTGGGCGGCGAGGCTTGCCAGTTCGCTCCGTTCGCTGTGCGTGAGCATGACATGGCCGACGAGGTCGAGGCCCTTCATGCGCTCCGCGGCATACGCCAGCCCGTTCGAGGACGAGTCCAGGTACGGGTTGTCTATCTGCCAGGGGTCGCCGGTGAGGACGATCTTGGAATCCTCGCCGACGCGGCTGACGACGGTCTTGATTTCGTGGGGCGTCAGGTTCTGGGCCTCGTCAACGATGATAAACTGGTCGGGGATGCTCCGGCCGCGGATGTACGTCAGGGCCTCGAGTTCCAGGGCGCCGGAGTCGATCAGGTTCGAGATGCGTTCGTCCATGCCCCCGTCGCCGCCCTTCTTCTTCGTCCGCAGAATGTAGGCGAGGTTGTCGAAGATCGGCTGCATCCACTGCCAGAGTTTCTCCTCCTTCGCGCCGGGCAGGTATCCGATGTCCTGGCCGAAGGGGATGATCGGCCGCGAGACGAGCAGTTTCTCGTACTGCTTTTCCACCAGCACCTTCTGCATGCCGCACGCCACCGCCAGGAGCGTCTTGCCCGTTCCGGCCGGTCCCATGAGCGTTACCAGCCGCACCGAATCGAGCATCAGGAGTTCCAGGGCCATCCGCTGGTGCACGTTGCGGGCGGAGACG
>DATKUU010000410.1:0-2407 GCA_035530455.1 Phycisphaerae bacterium
ATACCATTGTTGGGCCTCCTGGGCCTCCAGGCGAAACCATTATTGGCCCGAAGGGCGACAAGGGCGACAAGGGCGATCCAGGAGAAAGCATCGAAGGCCCGCCAGGAAGGGATGGCCGCGACGGAATCGACGGTGAAACAATCCGCGGCCCTCGGGGATTGCGCGGCCAAAAGGGTGAGAAAGGCGATACCGTCGTCGGGCCAACGGGCGATAAAGGCGAGGAGGGCGATACCGTCGTTGGGCCCAAAGGCGAAAGGGGCGATAAGGGCGAGAGGGGCGATGCGGTCGTCGGCCCCAAAGGCGAGAAGGGCGACCGTGGGCCAGCAGGGAAGGATGTCGGCGGCGGCGTCATGCTCGGCGGCGGCGTAGGCCCGCCCGGCCCGGAGGGACCCCCAGGACCACCTGGTACGCCAAGCGAGGGCCTTACGGTCGTCGGCACCCTACCGGCGACAGGCGACGACGGAGATGCAGTGTACCTGACGACCGATCATCACGCGTATCTCTACACAGACGGATAAGGAGGAACAATCATGGCAGCAGGATGGAAGCGGGTCTTACTTGAAGGCGACGCAGCGGAACTCTCGGATGATGCGCCGCCAGCAACGGACGGGACGGCGGCGGCGGCAGGGGTTGGGCCAGAGGCGAGCAGGGATGACCACGTTCATGCGTTAGGTCCGTTGGTCGCCGATCTCGACTTCGCCAGTGCCAGCGCGGTTAGTTTTGTGCTGGAGAATCAGACGACCGCTAACGCACCCGACCCCGCTGCGGAGACAATCGGCCAAGAGTATTTCGATACAACGCTGGACCGGCCGAGGGTTTGGGTAGCGACGGCATAAGGAGGGCTTTATGAGCATCGTGGGCAAGGCACTCAGCGGCTTGCTCGAAGAGGAGTATGTGCGGCAGCGGAACGAGGCGGCGCAGACACTTCACAATGCGCTCGTGGAGGTCATCAACGAACAGCAACCATCCGTCGAGACGGCCATCTACGTCTTGGAGCTGCTACAACTCGGCATACTCCAGCGGAAAATAAAGGCACAGGGTCCGGGCCAGACAGCCGCGCCGATGGGCTGGCGGGCAGAACGGGAGAAGGAACGTGGTAGCAGGGTGGCTCCAGATACTTCTAGAGACTGATCTCGACGCTCACGAGACACTTGATACCGGCGTCCACGGCGCGGGGGCCAGCACCCTTGCGACGGCTGCAACCGTAGCAGCGGCCATAACCGCCTTCTTCACCGAGACGGGGACGCAGGCGCTGACGTTGGGGGCTATCGCAGACGGGAAGTATCTGAGGCGCAGCGGCACAACGGTAGTAGGTGACACGCCCGCTGGCGGCGGTGCGATGGCGACCGACCCGCTGTGGGATGCGCTCGGCGACACCGCTTACGGTACGGGCGCGGATACGGGCGGGAAAGTCGCCGGAAACACTACTACCACCAAGAAGTTCTATACCCAGACGGGGGACGGCGCCGCGAGCGCGGCACCGGCCTGGAATACAGTGGTAAACGGCGACCTGCCCGGTGCCAACGTCCATATGATCACCGGCTCGTTCTACGCTGTCCCTGAAAGCACCAGCGTCCCCAAGCTCAGAAGAGGCCCGATGCCGTTTGCCGGTACGTTTGTCAGGCTGACGATCAGTTCCTACGCGGTTGCGGCGGAGAGTGCGATCCGCGTAGACATGCACAAGCGAACGGCAGCGAATGAGGACAGCAATACATCAACGACCGTCTTCACCACCCAGACCAACCGCCCGACTATCGCGGCCACGCACTATGCAGGTCACACCGACACCTTCGAGGTTTCCACCTTCGCAAAAGGCGATTGGCTAGATTTCTTCCTGGACGTGGACGACTCGGGGATACCAGTCATCGACTTTGGCCTTGAGGTGACGCCGTTATGATAAGACTGGCGACTGACAAAGACATCGAAGTGCTCGACAAGATGCTGTCCGGCATGGGGCAGTTCTGGCGGAGGCCCGTCATCCTCGAAGCGATCTACGACCCCCACATTATGATCCTTCACCTTGACGACAAGGGGGAGCCGGACGGGTTCTACCACGCGCTCTCGGACTACGAGAAGAACGGCGTCGCCTACCTGGGGCCGGGAGATTACCTGCCGGCCAAGCTTATCGTCGACCCTGCGGAACGCCACAAGGTCTGGCTAAAGGGAATGGTCGAGATGGGCCTTGCCCTCGAGGAAGAGGAGACCAGGCGGCGGCCCAAGATCGACCCCGCGAAGTGCCGGATAATCACGACCATGTGGACGGGGCCGATCAGAGAGTACATGGAGACGACCTACCAGTTCGAGCCGACGACTTCCGACAAGGAAGACGGCTATATCGAGGTGGCCGGTGGCGGCAAGCAATACTGGATCAGGCGCGACAGGCTGGACGTGAAGTCGAAAGCCGTCT
>DATKUU010000411.1:0-5077 GCA_035530455.1 Phycisphaerae bacterium
CGCCATCGGGTGCTCTCGCGGAGCGAATCCGACAAGGACGGGCCCTGGCGGAATGCGGCGGCGCCGTATCTGATCGCCCTGATGAACCTGCCGTCGCGGCCGGGCGTCGCGCAACTCAATTGCCGCAAGGCCGCACAGATCGGGTTGTCGGAGGCGATGCGAAACCTGATGGGCTATTGGGCCGAGCGCGAGCCCGATCCCGGCGGCCTGACGCTGCCGAACGAGCGGAAGGGGCGGGAGATCGTCGGCGACCGCGTGCTGCCGCTCTTTCGCCAGACGGACGTGCTGCGGGACCTGGCGACGGGCCGTAGTCACGATCTCAAGACGGGCAAGATACGCCTCGGCAACGGGTTCACCCTGCACCTGATGTGGGCGGGGTCGGCGGCCTCGATGGCGTCAGACCCCATGCGGTGGGTCGTCAATGACGAGGTGGACAAGTTTGAGGAATGGACGGGCAAGGAAGCCGACCCGATAAGCCTGACGTGGAAGCGCCTGCGCAGTTACGGCGACCGGGCGTGCCAGATCAATCTCTCGACGCCGACGACGCGGTTCGGCGTCATCCAGCAACTTTTGGAGGCAAGCGATGTGGTCCTCCACTACGCGGTCCCATGCCCCCGATGCGGGGCGCGGCAGGAATTGAAACTGGCCGGCCTGCGGCTCGACTACCAGGGCGAGAGCGCCGCCCTGACGGCCTGGCATCGCCTGGCGAAACCGGAAGGCCCGGAGGTGGACCAGAAGGCCCTGGCGGCCCACGTCCTGCGGCGCGAGGCGGTCTGGTACGAGTGCGAGGCGTGCAAGGGGCGGATCGAGCCGGCGGAGCGCGACGAAATGGTCCGCCGCGGTCTCTGGCGGAGCGATGACGGCGCGGTCGAGGACGCCGACGCCGTGGAGCGGTGGCCGACGGGGACGCGGATCGGCGTTCGCCTGTCGGCCCTTGTGTGTCTCTGGACGTCCTGGTCGAGCATCGCCGCCGAATACATCCGGGCGAAGGGTCATCTGTCGAAGTTCTACGACTTCTACACGCAGACCCTCGGCGAACCGTTCGAGCAGCAGGTGGACAAGGTTTCGGTCGGGCGTTTCAGCCGCCTCGCCGCCGCGGCCGACCTCGAGGAGGGCGTCGTGCCGGCGTGGGCGGCGGGCCTATTGCTGACGGCCGACACGCAGAAGGACCACTTCTGGTGCGTCGTCCGGGCCTGGGGCGCGGGGATGCGAAGCGCGCGGGTCTGGCACGGGCGGGTCGAGACGTTCGAGCACCTGGAGGAACTGGCGTCGAAACGGACGTGGCCGGTTGAGGGCGGCAAACGGGCGCCGATGATCCCCTACCGGACGTTCATTGACTCGGGCGGCACGCGCGAGGAGGGCGAGAAGGCCAGCCGGACGGCCGAGGTCTACAAGTGGGTGCTCGCCCATCGGTCCTGGGCCGTGGCCATCAAGGGATCGCGGCCCCGGCCGGGGATGCACATCTGGTATGGCAAGGGATGGATGGACGATGCGAGCCGCAAGAAACGCGAGGGGGCGTACCTGCGGCTGATGTTCATCGACAAGCAGCACTTCGAGGACGAACTGGCCGAACACATCCACGAGGGCGAGGCGGAGGGGGGCGTGCAGCGGTGGCTCCTGAATCGGCGGGACGATGAGGAATACGCCAATCACCTGGCCTCGGTCCACAAGATCACGTTCCGCCGAGGGCCGAAAATGGTGCACGAGTGGGTGCCGAAGTCGGGCGGACAACGGCACGACCTGCGGGATTGCGAGGTGTACCAGATAGCCGCGGCCTACCAGACGAAGGTGCACCTACTAACGAGCGAGTCGGCGACACCGCCGGCGGAACCCGGGCGGGATGGAGTGCAACCCGCGCCGACGGCGCCGGCGGAAGGCGCAGCGCCAGCGAAAAGGAGTAGCGGATGGAAGGTCCAGGGATTCGAACGGCTTTGACCGCCAGACGGCCACGCGCCCACGACATGCGGGCGGTGCGGCACGATGAACTCGCCCTCTATCACGCGGCGGCGGCCGAAAAGAAATGCTCGTGCGGCAAGAGCGACTGGCACGTCACGCACAGGATTCAGGGCGTCGCTTTCGTCGTCCGCCATGTCGAATGTCGCCACTGTGGTGCGAAAGACCAGATCGCCACGCGCCGGTAGTTGTGTGCCGCACATCCCCCATCTTGTGCCCCTGTCCTTGCGCCCCCACTATCCATTCGTATGGCGACGATCACCGTTCCAACCGACCAGGAACTCCTGGATGCCGTGAAGCGGGCGATCCTCGGAACGCTCGACCGCAACGCGGCGGCCTACATGATCAACGGGAGGCGGCTCGATTCGATTCCGCTCCCGGAACTCCTGGCCGCGCGAGCCGACCTGGAGGCGCGCGTCGCCCGCGCCGCTCGCGGCGGCTATTCGGACGTGGCGGTTTTCAGGGGGCCTGCGTGATGGGCGCATGATCGTGAAACGCATCTCCGTTCAATCCGCAGACGGGCCGGAGATCCGGACGCCGAAGGCCTCCGCTCTCGGCGTGTCGCTCGACCGCGCCATCGCTCCGCTGTTTCCCGGATGGGCACGTCGGCGCCAGCGCTCGCGGCTCCTGCTCCTGGCGGACGATGTGCGGCGCGAGGTCCTCTCGACCTACGCGGCGGCCGAGAAGGGCCGGTTGATGAAGGACTGGGGCGCCAAGACCAAGTCGGCCGACGAGGCGATCCTCGAGGACGCGGCGACCTTGAATGCCCGGGCACGGGCGGCGGTGCGGGACGACTGGAGCGCCCGCTCGGCGGTCGATGCTTTCAAGCGGCACGTCGTAGGAATCGGAATCTCGGCGTGCAGCGCGGCCTACGACCCGGAGACGGGCGAAGAACTGGCGGACTTCAATGAGCAGGCGGACTGGCTCTGGCACCGATGGGCCAGGTCGCCCCGCCTGGTGGACGTGGAAGGGCGCAAGAACCTTCTGGGGTTCCAACGGCTGCTCATTCAGGAACTCGTCGCGGTGGGCGAGGCGATGTTTGTCCTGGCCTACGAAGCGCGCGACGACCAGGTGGGCCTTGTCCTGCAGGCGTTCGAGCCGGAGCAACTCGACACCACGCGGGCGCGCGATGCCGGGACGGGCAACGAAATCCGCGGCGGCATTGAGATCAACGGCTACGGCCGGGCCGTGGCTTACCACATCCGAACGCAAAGCGCCCAGGGCGGAGGCTACTCCTTCGAGACGGCCCGCGTGCCGGCCGAGCGCGTCGTCCACCTCATGGACCCCGACCGCGTGCGGCAGACGCGCGGCGTGACGCGCCTGTCGCCGGTGCTGGCGCGGATGCGGCACCTGGGGATGTACGAGGAGTTCGAACTGCTTGCAAAACGGATGGAGGCCTGCATCGGCCTCATCGTCAAACAGTCGGCCCTCGGCGACGCTCCGTTGGGCACGAAGCCGCCGGACGGAAGCACGGGCGAGGATGCCCGCGGCACGAAGGAAATCCAGTTCGAGCCGGGCATGGTGCCGCGACTGGCCGAAGGGGAGGACGTTCAGGCCTTCAACCCGCAACGGCCGGGGATGCAGTACGCCTCGTACACCGGCGAGATGAAGACGGAGATCGCCGCCGGTGTGGGCCTCGACTTTGCGATGCTCTGCCGGGACTTTTCGAAGGGCAACTTCTCCAGCCAGCGCCAGGGTCTGACGGTCCTTTGGGCCGAGACGGACATGCTGGAGGCGCTGATGGTGGACCTGGCGCTGCGGCCCATCCGCAACGCATTCATCGGCTATGCGATCCTCGAGGGGCGGCTGGAGGCGCCCGAGTATTTCGCGTCGCCGGAGTGGCGAGACGCCTACCTGGAAGCCGAATGGCGCGGGCCGCCCAAACGGTGGATCGACCCGCTGCGGGAAGCGAACGCCGAGAAAATCGCCATCGAGATGCGGCTGAAAACCCGCCGCGAGATCTACAACGAGCGCGGGGAGGATTGGCGCGACAACATCCGCCAGATCGCCGCCGAGCAGAAAATGGCAGATGACCTGGAGGTTTACCTGCCGGAGGCTGCGCCCGCCGCCCCGAGGGGTGTCCCCGCGCCACCGTCCAACGGGCCGGGGGGCAACGGCGACGGTGCGCCCGGCGGCAACGGCAAGCCCGCCGCCCAGGCCATGCCTCGAAGGAGGTTCTGATGCCGCGCCCCAAACCAGCGAAGAAGGCCGCCAAGAAGGCGAAAAACAAGGCCGCACCTGCGGCGCCCATCGCCCTCGCGTGTTACCTGAAGGCGGGCGACTTCACGGTTGACGCCGAGGCGGGGATGCTGAAGGGCGTGTCGGTTATCACCCGCGGGGCGGCCAAGGGCCACGGGTTCGACATCGACGACGTGATGCTCGGCCAGGTGGCCGAGGCGATCAATGGCAAGCCGAAAGGCGTGCGGTCCCATCTGGGACACCCGGACGGTTTCGGGGGGAACGACGGCATTGAGGTCCGTCTGGGGCGGTTTCAGGGCGCGAAGGTCGAAGAGGACAAGGTCCGGGCCGACTTCACCTTCGGCCCCTATGCCGCCGACGTGCCCGGCAAGGGCGATGTGCGAACGTACCTGATGCACCTGGTGGAAGAGGATCCGTCGGAGGTGGCGCTTTCGATCCTGTTCGTCCCCGGCGAGATGGAAGAACGAGACGATGGCGAAGGGCATAGCCTGCCGCCGGCGGCGCGGCTGCAAGAACTTCTGGCCGTCGATTGGGTGGACGATCCGGCCGCCAATCCCGGCGGCTTGCTCAGTGGGAAACAAGGACCCGGCGACGCGGTGTCGCCCGAAAAGGAGGACAGTCTCATGGACCCGAAAGTGCGAGAGTACCTGGAGTCGCTGGGTCTGAAGAAAGAGGCCAGCGATGAGGATGCCCTGAAGTTTCAGGAAGGCCTGACGGACGCCCAAAAGGCAGAAGTCGCCCGACTTCAGGAAGGGGCCCCTGCCCCGACTCCTGCCCCGGCGCCCGAACCGGCGCCCGCGCCGGACGCGGTCGCCCAGAAGGCCGATCAGGCCGTCAAGGCCGCCCTGTCGCGTCAGCAGAAGCGGCGCGACGCGGTAGCCAAACTGGCCCGCGGATATGGGATGCCCGCCGATGAGGCGGACAA
>DATKUU010000412.1:0-3160 GCA_035530455.1 Phycisphaerae bacterium
GAAAGATGCTGTACGACAGGAGTACTTGAAATGCTCGCAACCGTCCTCCTGGTGATTATCGGGTGTATTGCCATTCTCTCGCCCTGGATTATTCTGATCGGTCTCGCGAAAGCAGCATACGATGGATGGAAGAACCAGCCCGAAGGAGGTGATCCCACGATCAGGGAACTTCGGGAGGACTTCAAGAACAAGGACTTCTTGGGTTTCACCATGAACCTGCTCGGCTTGGGATGGGGAATCCTCCTGATAGTCTGGCTCATCTTGTCAGCCCTTGCCATCCCTCTTTGGCTCTTGTGGGGTGACTGAACCCTTTGCCAGATAAACCCAAAACGGGTATATCATCCGAATCCGGCTCGCGATAACATTTTGGAATTGCTTCAACTCGACGAGGCGACTACGAGGATGCCCAGGAGGGGCGAGGACATCATGGCTGACATCCCGAAAACCCAGCGCGTTGCGGTTTACTACAACAACCGTGACGTACGAATCGAGGAGCGGGCGGTCCCGCGCGTCGGACCCGGTGAAATCCTCGTCAAAGTCCTCGCCTCCGGTATCTGCGGCTCGGACGTCCTCGAATGGTACCGCATCAAGAAGGCCCCGATCGTCCTCGGGCACGAAATCGCCGGCGAAATCGTCAAGGTCGGCGAAGGCGTCACGAAGCATAAGGTCGGCGACCGCGTGGCCGTCAACCATCACGTCCCTTGCAACACGTGCCACTACTGCCTCTCCGGCCATCACACGGCGTGCGAGACGCTGCACACGACTGCCTTCGACCCCGGCGGATTTGCCGAATACGTCCGCGTCCCCGCGCTCCAGACGGACCGCGGCGTGTATCCCTTGCCGGAGGGCGTCTCGTTCGAGGAAGGCTCGTTTGCCGAACCGCTCGGGTGCGTCGTTCGCGGCCAGCGGTCGGTTGCCTTGAAGCCGGGGCAGAGCGTGGCCGTCCTCGGCGCGGGCGTCTCCGGGATTCTTCACATCGCCCTCGCCAAGGCGGTCGGCGCAGGAAGCATCTTCGCAACCGACATAAGCCCCTTCCACCTGGATCTCGCGCGGCGGTTCGGCGCGGATGAGGCGTTTGATGCGCGCGAGGACGTGGCGAAACTGCTGCGCGAGGCCAACGGCGGCCACGGCCTCGACCTCGTCGTCGTTTGCTGCGGGGCGATCTCGGCCTTCGAGCAGGCGCTGGCGACGGTGGACCGCGGCGGGACGGTCCTTTGCTTCGCCACCACCGACCCCGGCGTCGAACTTCGCGTGCCCTTGAACGATTTCTGGCGGAACGACGTCACCTTGAAACCATCCTACGGCAACTCGCCGTACGATGCCGTGACGGCCCTCGAGTTGATTGCCGCACGGCGCGTGCCGGTGGCCGAGATGATTACGCACCGCCTGCCCTTGGAGAAGACGCAGGAAGGTTTCCGTCTGATGGCGACGGCGGGCGGTCCCTCGACCACGCTCGGGACCGCCCTGAGCGGGCCGAAGGGCGGCGAGAACCTGAAGATCGTTATCCTCCCGCACGGGTGATTGAGAGCGCCTAACAAAATGATCGTGGCCGGGTGGCACTGGTGGCTTGTCCACCAGTGCGTGACAACATAAGGTATGCACTGGCGGGCAAGCCGCCAGTGCCACCCATTTTGTTAGAGGCTCTGAGGACGTGGAGAACGCCTATGGTTGCGACTGAAGTCGAAAGGGCGGTCCGCGAGGGATACGAGCGGGCCCGCGAGGCGTATGCGGCGCTGGGCGTGGATGCCGACGCTGCCCTCGAGCGAGCCCGCGCGGTTCCCGTCTCGCTCCACTGCTGGCAGGCGGACGATGTCACGGGTTTTGAGGCGGCGGGGGAGGCGGCGGCCAGCGGCGGCTTGCTGGCGACGGGTTCCTACCCCGGCCGGGCGAGGAACGGCGACGAACTCCGCAGCGACCTCGAGCAGGTGCTTGCCCTCGTGCCCGGCGTTCATCGCGCGAACGTCCACGCCATTTATGCCGAGACGGGCGGCCCCAGCGGGGCAGGCCGGCGTGTGGACCGCGATGCGCTCGAGCCGAAGCATTTCGCCCGATGGATGGACTGGGCGAAGGGGCGCGGCCTGGGGCTGGATTTCAACCCGACGTTCTTTGCGCATCCGAAGGCGGCCGACGGTCTGACGCTCTCGCACCCTGATTCGGGGATCCGCGCGTTCTGGATTGCGCACGGCATTGCGTGCCGGCGGATCGGCGAGGCGATGGCACGGGCGCTCGGCTCGCCGGCGGTCGTCAACCTCTGGATTCCGGACGGCTCGAAGGACCTGCCGGCCGACCGCTGGGGGCCGCGGCGGCGCCTGGTCGAGTCGCTCGACGCCATCTATGCCGACTCGACCGGCGTGGACCGTTCGCTCTGTCTCGACGCGGTGGAGTCGAAACTCTTCGGCTTGGGGAGCGAGGCGTACGTCGTCGGCTCGCACGAGTTTTACCTGGGCTACGCGCTCGCGCGCGGCCTGGCGGTGTGCCTCGACATGGGCCACTTCCACCCGACCGAGACGGTCCACGACAAACTGTCGGCCATTCTGGCGTTCGCCGATTGGCTGCTGCTGCACGTCAGCCGGCCGGTCCGGTGGGACAGCGACCACGCTGTTCTGTTCGACGACGACGTGCGGGCGGTGTTCCAGGAACTGGTGCGCGGGGAGGCGCTCGGCCGCGTGAAGGTCGCACTGGACTATTTCGATGCGAGCATCAATCGCGTCGCCGCCTACATCATCGGCGCGCGGGCCGTCCGCAAGGCCGTCCTGTATGCGCTGCTGGAGCCGGGCGATCGGCTGGGGGCGCTCGAGGCCGAAGGCAAGGGCGCCCAGAAACTCGCCCTGATGGAAGAAATGAAGACCATGCCGTTCGGCGCCGTCTGGAACATGCTGTGCCTGCGTGCGGGCGTGCCGCCGGCCGGCGGATGGATGCCGAAGGTCGAGGCGTATGAGAAGGACGTGCTGGCCATGCGAAGGGGTTCGTGACTCATGAGCCGCATCGAACGCCTTCAACCGTTGGGCCAGTCACTCGCCGCGCACGGCCTCGTGGTCGGATGGGGCGGCAACCGCGCGATAGGTCCTTGAGAGCCTTTTGTCGGTTCCCCGGCAACGAATCTCCACGGCAAACGTACATACCGAAGGGGGGAAGGTGCGCATTGGGCGCGGCACCGGGG
>DATKUU010000413.1:0-2009 GCA_035530455.1 Phycisphaerae bacterium
CCGTGGCCCTTTCCCCCTCACACCGGTGCGGTGCGACGTTTCGATACGCCGGACGCCCGGCGAGCGCGACCGGGTATGGTAGCGGGCCGGATGGTGGCCTTCAATCAAAAAGGCATGCGGCGCGGCCTCAGGGTGTGGCAACAATTTCTGGCATTAGGCGGCGGCCTTTCGTTGGTAGGTCCAGTAGGTGGGCCAGAGGTGGCTGTGTTCGAGGGCCGCCAGGGTCATGATGGCCTCGGCGTTGGGCTTGTCCCATCGCATGCCGCTGCCCTTGAGGCGGCTGGTCAGCGTTTTGCAGAACGCCTCGGTCGGCCCGCTGCCGATGTCGAAGCCTTGCTCACGGAAGGCCGGATAGTCCAGCATCTCGGCCCGCTTCACGACGTACTGCTCCAGGGCCTGGAGGGCTTGGCGTTTGGTCCTCGAACGGACGCCCTGGCGGGTCGCGTGAATCGCCACGAGCAGCCCGGCCGCCCCCTCCTCGCACACCGCCTGCGAGAGGGCCGCACACCAGGCCGACGCCCCCTCGCTTCCCTCGCCATACAGCACCAACGCCGCCGCGCCCACGTGTTGCATCAGGTGAAAATAGTCCAGGATCCGCGCGTCCAGCATCGGCAGCCGCGTCTGAAACTGACGCTGGATCCACTCGGCCCCGTCCGTCACGGCCACCTTCTGGTCGGCCTCTGGCAACCGGAGCCGGCCCGCCTCCCGACGCATCAGGCGGCCCAGGGCCTCACAGTTGCCCGCCGTCCCCACCGCGTACTGATGCTCGCGCCCCGCGTCGTAGAACGCCGCGATCTTGAACTCCTTGTACCCCGTGTCCGAACCCCGATGACGCCGACGACGCCCCCGCTTCGGCCTGTCACCCTGGCACGGCCAAAGGCCCTGCCGTGGCCGGCGGCCCTTGGCCTTGACCCGCCGCCGCCGGACCTTCCGGCGGCGGGGACGCTTCGACCGACGCTTGCGTTTCTCGGCCGCCGTCACCACCGGCACCATCACCCCGTCGCAGCCCACGATCAGACGCGTCGGGCCGCCCGGCGTCACCTCGCAGTCCGACGCCTCCCACCCGGCCGATACCGCGCCGCGCCGGATCGCTTCTTTGGCGCAGCGGCCCTCCGCCTCCACGATCTGACGCAGCCGTTCCTTCGAGACCCGAATCTGACCCAGACGCGCCAGGTTCGACGACGCCTTGGCGAAACTGACCCCGCCCATCGTCGCCCGGCAACACAGCTCGCGCGCCGCCACGCTGACCGTCCTGTCCGCGATTCCCAGCCAGCCGTCCACACCGTTGGCCGTCCCGCCGTCGGCCGACCAGTACACCCGGCGCCGGATGCAAATCGTCCCGTTGGCCGTCAGGTGCGAGGCCTGCTGCCGCCCCTTGTTACGAAGGCGGCGGCCCGTCGCACCGGTCGGAGGGGGAAAAAGCGGCCTCGCCGGCCGCAGCCTTCAACTGCACCGCCCGCTCGTACACCAACCGACGAAACCGTGCCATCGCGTCCCGCACCACTTCCTCGCTGTCGGCAATAATCGCCCCGTCCCGCGCGCCGTTCAGCGCCTCGGCCGTCTCCTCCAGCAGCCGCTCAAAGTCCGGTCCCACCGCCCGCTTTAACTCCGACACCGTAAGCCGCTTGTTCTTACCCATTTATCTCGCCTCCTTAAAACGTAAGTCCTTGTGGAAGCAAGACTAACAACAACTACACCAGCGCGCCAGAAAAACTTGCCACACCCCTGGCCCGCGCGGCCGGAGGTGGGTGTCCTCTTCAGCCCGCAGACCTATTACCATAACTGGGCCATCGAGGGCAACGCCGACCGGGCCCGCAAGGCCCTTGAAGGCTACGCCCGGGCGCTGGTCCGCAGCTCCATCCCGTACGCCCTGGTCGAGGAGTGCCATCTGGAGGCGCTCGAGGGCATGAAAATCCTGTTCCTGCCGCGCACCCTCGTCGTCGACGACGAGACGGCCGAGGCCTTCGAGCGTTTCGTCCGCGCGGGCGGCACGCTCGTGACCGAGTCGG
>DATKUU010000414.1:0-3526 GCA_035530455.1 Phycisphaerae bacterium
GCGGCACGAACGGCACGAACGGCACGCTTTTCGGCACGCTCGGCACACCTAACGGCACGAACGGCACACCTTTCGGCACGCTCGGAACGGATTTCGGCACGGTTTCGGCTGCTTGGTTGCCCTTCTGTTCAGACTCGGCACATGGCCCCTCGGCCCGTGGCGTGAATTCGCGACACGTGCCGTTCGTGCCGCCGCCGAAAAGCTGTCTCGATAGAGCGCTTGCCAGGCCAGCGGAACCCGCGAGAATCGGCGGCGGGTTCATGGCGAGCGCGGCCTCGGCGATGAGGTCGAGGTCGGCATCGGTGGTGGCGTCGGCGATCAGGATCGGCGTCTGGTCGAGTCGGCGGGAGAGGTCAATGGCTGTGATGGGGAGGTCGCCGAGGGAGAGGTGGCCGACGGGGAGGTCGGGCCGCTGGGAATGGATGATCTCGGCGATGCCTGAGTGTGAGAGAGGGGCTTCGGGGTCGCGCGCCATCTCGGTTTCGGAGGCGGGGACGCCGTGTATGAGGACGACTCCGTTCTCCGTGGTTCGGCCGCGTGCGGGAAAGGCCGGCGCGAGGAGGATGGGCCGAGCCGCGACTTCGTAGAGCGCGGCGAGCTCGGCTCCGATGTTCCCGCGGAGGTTAGAGTCCACCTTCTTGTAGATGAGGCCGGCTCCCGCGGCAAGCACGCCCCGCGCGGCGGCCGCGGTCACCTCGCTGGCGGCCTCCGGCGAGGAGGCGCGCGATTCGGTAGTGACGGCGAAGGCGGCGGCGCCTTCCGACAGCACGGGTTTCTCATTAAGCGAAACCGGAACCGGCCGACCCGGCCGGGCGAAGGCGGCGGCGGTGTCGGCGGCGCCGGTGAGGTCGTCGGCGATGATGGCGATGGGCAGCGGGTCCATGATGGGGTGGTCTTCTGCGTCGGGCGGCCGCGCCCTGCGGAGTGTGGAGGGGAACGACAGGGAAACCACAGATGAACACAGATGGACGCGGATGGCTTCGGCAGCAAGCTACCGAAGCAACAGCACACGGCCGGGGTAGGAGGCGCGGGGGTCAGGTGATGGGCCAGGAGGGGATGGCGGCGTCGATCTCTTTCATAAGGCGGATGGTTTCGCGGAGAGCGATGGTGACTTTGGTGTAGTGCTCCTGGTCGGCGTAGAGGAGCGGGCGGCCCTTGCGGTCTTTGAGCCACTTGTCGCAAACCTGGTAGCCGCCGACCTTGAAGTTCCAGACATCGGAGGGGACGTTGGGGAAGTGTTGGGTCTTGCTGATGTAGACGCGGCCCTCTTTGGCGTCGTAGCGGACGCGCTCGACCCGGTTGTCGCCATCGCCGGAGAGGGGTTGGGCCGCGCCCGCGAGGTCTTCGGATTCGAGGAGATGGTAGGCGACGAGTTGGCGGCCCTTCTCGGCGAGGGTGGCGAAGAGCTTGCGGTCGGAGGTGAAGGGGATGCGGGGGAAGTCGCGCTTGAGGAAGTCGGCATAACGCTCCCGGTAGCTCGGGCTGTGCAAGATCGCGTAGATGTAGTTGAAGACGTCCTCGGGGCCGAAGGTCTTCTTGCGGTCGCCCGTTCCATCGGGAATGCACTTCAGGCCCAAACGTTCCTCCAGGTCGGCCAGCAGGAGCGGGTCCAGGTTGGGCCAGCGGGGGTATTCGGGGTCGGGGAAGAGGCGGCGGATGGTGTGGGCGAGTCGCTTCTGCGCGGCGGTGTCGCCGCCCTCGGCAGCCAGGCGCTGTTGGGCTTCGTGGAGCATCTGGTCGCGGCTGACGCTGCCTGGTGTGCCCAATGGATAGAGGCACATAGGGAATATGGTGTTGTTCGCGTACGCACTCTCAAAGACACAAGACTCAGCAATCACGTCAGTACACCACACATAGGAGAAAGGGTCGCGTTTCGACTGGCGCTTGGCCAGCAGCGCGATGCTCTTAACCCCAAGCATATGCCGCATGATGCGCTTGACGGTACGCCAGACAAGGGAGTCGTGATAGAAGATGAGGCGTTTGTCGAATGGGCGGTACAGCACAGTCTCGACGAACTCGGACAGGTCTCTCTCCTGCTGTAGATCGCGGCGCGCTTTGGCGATATTCCAGCCTTTCTTCTGCGGGATGCCGAGCTCGCGGCAAAGCTCCTCATCCGAGGCCGTGCTGTCCCGGAATGCCTGGGCACGCCGAATGAGCCGGTCTGGCTCAAAGTCGATGACCATGCTGTCGCGGGCGGTCGTCATGCCTACGCCGTGAAGCGGCATCGCCTCTGTTACCTTCAAGTACGCGTCGTATTCGCCGGCCAGCTCGCTAGCCTGCGGCACGAACAGATAGACGGGGGATCGCGGCTGAAGCTCCCGCCATTGCATCGCCTCGCACGTCTGCGCGAACAGGCGCTCCTCCTTGCTTCCCCGCAGCCCCCATAGGTCGGCGTGCCAGACGCGGGCGGGGTCTCCGGTATCAGGTTCCTTGACGAAGATGGCGATGGCCACTCCCTGCTGAATGTCGAAGACGTTCTCGTCCTTGGAGCCGTCGGGGCAGACCTCTTTCTTGCGGCTGTTGCCGTGGAGGTTGAGCACGTAGATGTCGGTGAAGGCCTGCATGAGCTGCTGGCGCATGCCGCGAAAGGTCGGACTGTCCAAGTAGCTGTGGTTGGTGATCAGGGCGAGGATGCCGCCACCGCTCTGCTCGATGCGCCATTGCCCGAACCGGATGAACTTGACGTAGTCGTCCTGGAGCCACTTGGAGGTTCTCTCGCCGAGTGGCTTCCCGTCCACCTGGTAGTAGTCCTGGAGCAGCTTGCCGATGAAGGTGGGGATGCGCTTGCCGTTCTTGGTTTCCCAGCTTCGGTTCGCCGAGTGCCCTGAGTAGGGTGGGTTGCCGATCACCACCATGATGGGCTTGTCGCGCTTGATCTCGGCGGCGGCGTTCGCCTCTTCCGTGATCACACGCAGGGGGCCGAAAAGGGTCTCCGCCTTGCGCGCGGCCTCTTCGAGGGTGTTAGTGAGGTAGACGCCGAGTCGCTCGTCACCCGCGAAGTCGTATGCGTAGGAGGAGCGGGCCGGCTCGTCAAGGTCCTGCCCGGCGAGCTGGAGGCCGAGCTTGAGGTGGGCCATGGCATAGGGGGCCATGAGCAGCTCGAAGCCGAACAGGCGAGACAAGAGGTGCTCCCGCACATAGCTCGACCAGGCCCCCGATTGGCGCTTGCGGATGAACTCGTTTCGAATGTGGTTGACGATCTCGAAGAGGAAGGTCCCGGTGCCACAGGCGGGGTCGAGGATGAGGACGCGGGGGCCGGTCTTCGTGACCTTCTCGCCCTTGTCGCCTTCGACCTCATACTCGGTTTGAGCCGTGTCCGCGAGGCCTTTGGGGAGGCCGAAGCGAGTCTTGAGCAGATGGTCCACGGACCTGACCATATAGGAGACGACCGGCGCGGGGGTGTAGTACACGCCGCGCATTTCCCGAACCTGGGGATCATACTCCTTGAGGAAGGTCTCGTAGAAGTGGACGACGGGGTCGGCGCGGCCGGTCGTGCGGGAGAAGTCGGCCATGATGTCGGCCCTGT
>DATKUU010000415.1:0-7355 GCA_035530455.1 Phycisphaerae bacterium
CTTCGGCTCGTGCTTCGTAGCGAAGTAGCACTTCGCTACTTCGCAGAGTAGCAGGGGATCCGGCCCCGCGTCTATTTGGGCTCGGACGGCGGCGCTAGGCGGTCCGTCTTTAGAAAAAGGGGACGGGAGTATTTTGTGCGAAGCACCCGGAGGGCCGTTCCGGCAAAATACTCCCGTCCCCTTTTCCTAAGCGAGGACGCGATGAAACTGGGCATCCTTGCCGACACGCACGACAACCTCGAAACCCTTTCGGCCGCGCTGCAGGCCTTCCGGCGCGCAGGAGCCGAGGCGATCCTGCACGCCGGCGACTACGTCGCCCCCTTCGCCCTCAAACGCCTCCTGGAGCCGGGCCTGCCGGTGTACGGCGTGTTCGGCAATTGCGACGGCGAACGGGCCGGCCTCACGAAACTCCTGCCCGACATCGCCCCGGGGCCGCGGCATCTGGAACTCGGAGGACGCAAAATCTGCCTCGTCCACGTCCGCGAAACGCTTTCCCACGAGGACGCCGAGGCCTCCGACATCATCATCTTCGGTCATACCCACGAGCCCCTGGTTCACCGCGACGAGGGCAGGCTCGTCCTGAATCCCGGAGAGTGCGGCGGATGGGTCACGGGCCGAAGCACCGCCGCCGTCCTTGACACCCAGGCCATGGACGCCGAAATCCTCGAACCGGCCGCCACACACAAGGCGCGCCCGAAACGCCGGAAAGGCGCACGACCATGAAACGAGCAATTCTGGCGGCGGTGGTGCTGGCGGCGGGCATGGCCATCACAGGATGCTACGGGCAGGTCCACCGCTCCATCACCATTGACTCCGAGCCCCAGGGCGCCCTCTGCTGGCTCAACGAGAACGAGGTCGGACGCACCCCCTGCACCGTCCCGTTCACGTGGTACGGCACGTACGAAGTGCGCCTCGAGGCGTCCGGCTACGAGCCGCTCGTCTCGACCGCCGCTGTCCGTGCGCCCATGTACGAGTGGCTGGGGGCGGACTTGGCGTTCGAGACGGTCGTACCCGGCAACCGGTACGACACGCACGCCTTCCGCTTCGCGCTGAAGCGAGCGGAACCGGTGGACCCGGACGCCCTTCGCGGACGGGCCGAAGGCCTCCGCACCGACGCCAAGACGCCGGAACCTTAGCGCGTCCATGCCCCGGTTCGTCGCCTCGTGCGGGCGGATTGAACCGCGCGCCCGTACGCCGTTCGAGCCGTCGCGGCGGGAAAAGGTCACGGCGTCCTCTTCCGCCGCGGCGAGGCCGTGCGCAAGGTCACCGAAGCGGACTTGCTGGACGCGCTGCTCGAAGAGATCCGAACGCTGGCCGAAGCGCGGTCGGGCTGACCCGCGCGCCGTTCAAGCCCCCGCACCGCGGGGGGAGAGCCGACGGGACAGACGCCGTTCCAGATCGGTTGAGTCAACCCAATTCAGTTCCATGTCACCGGAACTCCCCGGGTCCTTCGCACCGGGCGCTGGCATCCGGCCGGCCGGCCGCTATGCTATGGGGTGCCTTGAGCTCGCGCGCGGCTGGCTCACAGGGGAGGCTCGGCCATGGCGCCTCGGACAAGGAAAGCGTGGGTTCGCACGTCGCTACGGATCCTTCTCGTCGCGATCGGCGTGGTCGTCGTCTGGTTCGCGGGCAACCGGCTGCTGTGCTCTCGCTGGTCGGTCGAGACCCTCACGCTGGACACTAACCGTCCGACCCCGAAGTTCCACGGCCGGCTCACCATCGCGACGTACAACATCGCCCGAGGCGGCGGCGCCGGCGGCGTCGCGTGGCAACACGACCGCGAGGCGCACCTGGCGCGCCTCCGCGCCATCGGCAAGATGCTCGAGGACCACCGCGCGGACCTCGTGGTCCTGAACGAGATCGACTTCGACACGGTCTCGAGCGGGTACGTCGACCAGGCCTGCACCATCGCCCGGGCGGGCGGGTTCCCCTGGTGCGTCGAGCAGTGCAACTACGACCTGGCCGTTCCCCTGGTTCGCATCCGCATCGGGAACGCCATCCTCAGCCGCTACCCCGTCCGAGCGGCGCGGCTCCTTGCGCTGCCGGGCTACCGGGCGTGGGAAACCGCGCTGGCCGGCCGGAAGAACGCGCTCGTGGCCGAGATCGAGCTCGCGCCCGGGGTCCGCTTCAATCTGCTGGCCACCCACCTCGAGCATCGGTCGGAGGCGGCCCGTGTGGCCGAGGCGCGGCAGATTGAAGCGTTTCGCCTGGAGTCGAGTCTGCCGCTCGTCGTCGCGGGCGACCTGAACTCGACGCCGCCGGGGTTCCCAACGGCCGTCCTCAGCCCTGACGGCGAGAACGCCATGTCGATTCTCCTCGAATCGGGCGGCTACCGGGCGAGCCCGACCACGGGACCGGCCCCGAGCGACTTGACGTTCCGCGCGGGCCGGCCCATGAAGGTGATCGACTGGATCCTGGTGCCGCCCACGTGGCGGATCAGCTCAAAGGAGGTCGTCGCGAGCGACCTTTCGGACCACTTGCCGGTCGTCCTGGAAGTCGAGATATCAAACGCCAGCGTCGAGGATCCGCGCTGACTTTGGATACGACCTTGCAAAGAGGCCCTGCCGACACTATAAGGACGGGCACCGGGGTGTGGCGCAGTTTGGCTAGCGCGCGTGGTTTGGGACCACGAGGCCGCGGGTTCAAATCCCGCCACCCCGACCATCCTTCGGTTGCCGTCCCGCCGCATCCAGCGTCGCCTCCTTGACGGGCCGCCCTCCCCGCGATACCGTAACCCCCCTATGATCGACCCGAACGCCTCCATCGCCGACGCCGTCTCGCGGGATCTCCTGCCCTTCATCCAGCAGCCCGGCCAGTACATCGGCGGCGAGGTGAACGCCGTCCGCAAGCAATGGGACGCCGTCGCCCTGCGGTTCTGCCTGGCGTTTCCGGACACCTATGCCATCGGCATGAGCCACCTGGGGTCCGGCATCATTTACCACGTGCTCAACGCACGGGAGGAGTTCCTGTGCGAGCGGACGTACGCGCCGTGGGGCGACGCGCAGGAGCGGATGCGCGAATCGGGCATCCCGCTTTTTTCGTGGGAATCGCGCCGCCCGGTCCGCGATTTCGACGTGGTCGGCTTCTCGCTCCAGTACGAGATGCTCTACACGAACGTCCTGGGGATGCTCGACCTGGCGGGCATTGCGGTGCTCGCGGCTGAGCGGCGGGAGGAAGACCCGCTCATCCTCGGAGGCGGTTCGGGCGTCAACAATCCCGAGCCGATGGCCCCGTTTCTGGATGTGGCGCTGGTGGGCGAGGCGGAGGAAGCCCTGCCCCGCGTTCTTGCGCGCTACGCCCAACTGCGGGATGAAAAAATGCCTCGCGCCCGGCGCATCCTGGCCCTCGCGCGCGAGTTCGATTTTCTCTACGCCCCCGGCTTGCTGGAACCATCGTGGAACAGCGACGGGACCCTGGCCGCGGTGGAGGCCAAGGCCGACGGTTTGCCCGAGCGGACGCGCGCCGCCCACGTCGCCGACCTCGAGAGCGCGCCGTTTCCGACGGCCCCGCTCGTGCCGAACACCGAGACCGTCCACGACCGCATCACGATTGAGATTATGCGGGGCTGTCCGCGCCGGTGCCGGTTCTGCGAGTCCGGCCACACGAAAGGGCCGGTGCGCCTGAGGAGTCCCGAGAAGATTCTGGAACTGGCGCGTGCCTGTTACACCCACACGGGCCAGGAGGAAATCAGCCTGACGAGCCTTTCACCGAGCGACCATCCGCGGATCAAGGCCATCCTGACGACGCTGGACGCGGAGTTCGCCCCGAAGGGCGTCAGTCTCAGCCTGCCGAGCCTGCGCACCAACGACCAACTGGAACTCGTGCCGAGGCTTCTCGGCAGCGTCCGCAAGAGCGGCCTGACGCTGGTGCCGGAGGCCGCCCTGCCCCGCCTGCGTCGTATCATCGGCAAAGCGGTGGACGACGAGCATTTGTTTGCCGGGGCGCGCCAGGCGTGGGGGCGCGGCTGGAACCTGGTGAAACTCTATTTCATGATCGGTCTGCCGACCGAGACGGACGACGACGTCCGGGGCATCGCGCGTCTGGCCCGGGCCATCAGCGACCTGCGGCGCGAGGCGGGCAAGGGCGCCGGCCGCATCAACCTCGCCGTCTCCAACTTCGTTCCGAAGCCGCACACGCCGTTCCAGTTTGTCCGGATGGCCGATGCCGCGTACCTCGATCGCGCCCGCGAGATGCTCTACGAGGACCTGCGTGAGCGGCGGATCAACCTGCGGATTCACCGCCTCGACCGGAGCCTGCTGGAGGGGGCGCTGGCGCGCGGCGACCGGAGAATCGGGCGGGCCGTCTATGAGGCCTGGCGGGCGGGCGCCCGGTTCGACGCGTGGGACGAGACGTTCAAGCCCGCCGCCTGGCAGGCCGGCTTTAAGGCGGCCGGCGTGGACCCGGCGTTCTACGCTCACCGCGAGCGCGGGCAGGACGAGGTCCTGCCCTGGTCGCGCGTGGACGTCGGCTGGTCGCAGGCGGAGTTGTGGAGCGCCCGGCAGGAAGCCCTGGCCGACGCGTCGGCGTAAGCGAGCGGCCAACTCTTCCCATTCTCCCCGTGTCCCATCTTGCCCATTGCGGCGGCTCGGTCTATGATAAGGGGTTCGAGTGCGGAGATTGGCTCCGCCCAAAGGACCCGCGCGCATGGCATCTGCCGCAACCCCATCGCCGAAGGGGAACGTTGCGCCCCAAGAACCGGGGCCGAACGGGGATGAGTTCATCCTCGTCCAGGGCGCGCGCCAGCATAACCTGAAGAACCTGACGGTCCGGATTCCGCGCGACAAACTGGTGGTGGTGACGGGCCTGTCGGGCAGCGGCAAATCGAGCCTCGCCTTCGACACCATCTACGCGGAAGGCCAGCGGCGGTACGTCGAGTCGCTGTCGGCGTACGCGCGGCAATTCCTCCAGCAGATGGAAAAACCGGACGTGGACGCCATCGAGGGGCTGCCGCCCACCATCGCCATCCAGCAGCGTCGCGCCGGATTTAGTCCGCGTTCGACCGTGGCGACCGTCACGGAAATTCACGATTACCTGCGGCTGCTCTTTGCGCGGGTCGGTGAGCCGCACTGCCCGAAGTGCGGGCGGCCGATTCGCCGGCAGCGCCCGGAGGCGATTGTGCGGAGCGTTCTCGGTCTGGCGGAGGGGACGCGACTGATGGTCCTCGCGCCGCTCGTTCGCGGCCAGCGGGGCGAGCACAAGGAGGTCCTCCGCGGGGTGGCGGCGGACGGCTTCGTGCGGGCCCGTGTGGACGGCCAGATGGTTGAACTGAGGAACGTTCCGCGACTCGCCAAAGGCCGCCGCCATACCATCGAGGCCGTCGTGGACCGGCTGGTGGCCAAGGAGGCGGCCCGCAGCCGATTGGCGGATTCGGTCGAGACGGCCCTCAGGATGAGCGACGGTCTGGTCGTCATCAGCCACGAAATCCCGGCGCGCCGGGACTGGAAGAACACCCTCTACAGCGAGCGGTACGCGTGCGTCCGCTGCAACCTGAGTTTCGAGGAACTTTCGCCCCGTCTCTTTAGTTTCAACAGCCCCTACGGGGCCTGCCCGACCTGCCACGGCCTCGGGGCCGTCCAGCAGTTCGACGAGAATCTCATCGTCCCCGACGTGGACCTCTCGCTGGCGGCCGGGGCGCTGGCGCCATGGAAGGCAGGCCCGCACCGCTACCGGTCGTTCTACGAGGAGGCACTCGCCCGCTTCATCCACGATTTCAAGGTGGACCCCGAGACGCCCTTCCGCAAACTTCCGAAGGGCGCCCGCGACGCCTTGCTCCATGGGGGAACGCCGAACGCCGGACGCAAGCGGGAACCTGCCGGGCGCTCCGCCGAGCCATGGGAAGGCATTATCCCCAGCCTCCAGCGCCTGGATGAGAAGAACCGCAAGGCGTCGGTCCGGCGCTGGCTCGAACAGTTCATGAGCGAGCAGCCCTGCCCGGCCTGCCGGGGGGCGCGCCTCAGGCCGGAGGCGCGAGCCGTCACGGTGGGCGGCAAAGCCATCCACGAAATCTGCGCCATGAGTGTGGCCGAAGCCGCCGGCTTCTTCGACTCCCTTCACCTGGAAGGCGAGAAGGAAACGATCGGGCGCCAGGTCGTCGCCGAAATCCGCAACCGCCTGCGGTTCATGATGGGCGTCGGCGTCGGGTACCTGACGCTCGACCGTTCGAGCGATTCTCTGGCCGGCGGCGAGGCACAGCGCATCCGCCTGGCGACGCAGGTCGGCAGCGGCCTGGTGGGCGTCTGCTACGTCCTGGACGAACCGACGATCGGCCTGCACGCGCGCGACAACCGCCGGCTTCTCGACACCCTGCTGCGCCTGCGCGACCTGGGGAACACCGTCGTCGTCGTCGAGCACGACGAGGACACGATCCGCGCGGCCGACTATGTGCTGGACATGGGCCCTGGCGCGGGCGAGCACGGCGGGTGCATTGTGGCTGAGGGAACGGTCCCGGAGATCGCCGCCTCCAAAGGCTCGCTGACGGGGCGGTACCTGGCGCGCCACATCGCGATTCCGATTCCGACGAAGCGGCGCCACGCCAGCCGCCGGCGAGCCATCCGGCTCTCCGGGGCCCGCGAGAACAATCTGAAGAACCTTTCAGTCGCCTTCCCGCTGGGGTGCCTGGTGTGCGTCACGGGCGTGAGCGGTTCGGGCAAGAGCACGCTGGTCGCTCAGACGCTGGCGCCGGCGCTTCGGCGGAAACTGTACGGAAGCCGCGAAAAATGCGGCATCTATCGACGCCTCTCCGGGGCGGACGAGGTGGACCGCGTCATCGAGATCGATCAGAGCCCCATCGGTCGCACGCCGCGATCCAATGCCGCCACCTACACCAAGGTGTTCGACCACCTTCGGCGCGTCTTCGCCCAGACACGCGAGGCGAAGGTTCGGGGCTACGGGCCCAGCCGATTCAGTTTCAACGTCAAAGGTGGGCGCTGTGAAGCCTGCCAGGGCCAGGGCGTCAGGAAACTCGAGATGCATTTTCTGCCCGATGTGTACGTGACGTGTAGCGAGTGCCACGGCAGCCGGTACGCCCGCGAGACGCTCGAAATCACGTATCGCGCGAAGACAATCGCCGACGTACTGGGAATGCGGGTGAGCGAGGCGTTGAAGTTTTTCGAGAACTTTCCGCGCATCGTCGGGCAACTGGAGACGCTGGAAGCGGTGGGTCTGGGGTACATTGCGCTGGGGCAGAACTCGACGACGCTTTCGGGCGGCGAGGCCCAGCGCGTCAAACTCGCCGCCGAACTCGGGAAGCACTCCACCGGCCGGACGCTCTACGTGTTGGATGAGCCGACGACGGGCCTCCATTTCGCCGACATCCAACGCCTCCTCGACGTTCTGGCGCGGCTGGTGGACCTGGG
>DATKUU010000416.1:0-2210 GCA_035530455.1 Phycisphaerae bacterium
CCACTCTAGGTTCCCTTGGCTTTCGCATGCCCTTCGGTGTCTTTCGTGCCGCCTTCTATTCGGTTTTCAATTTCCTTTGCTTCTACCTTATTATACGCTGGCTAGCGTAGAGCGTCAACACAAAACCGCCAGAATGTGAAAAATATACGCCGGACGACGTAAGTGTTGAATCTGCGGTACTTTCCGACAAGTAACGCATTTCTTGGTCAAGAAAAGTATTTTAGAAATCCAAGGTGGACACTTGGTATGCAGGACCGGCCTGCCAATTTGGCAGAGTGCGCATGCAAAAACGCCCCCGGCCGGAGCCGAGGGCGCTTCGCGTGTCCGCTGCTATGTCGTTTCAGCCCTGGCCGTCAGGGCAGGGTTTGCCGTGCAGTCACTTGTCGGCGGGGACGGTCGCCAGGAGCTTCTGGGCCTCACGGCCGTCCGCGGCGTAGCCGAACGAATCGCAGCCGGCCGCGCGACGGCTCACGATGCCAACCACCGCGCCGTCCATATCAAAAACGGGACTGCCCGAACAGCCAACTCGCGTCGGGCAGGTGATGCCGACCCATCCGTCCTCTATCAGCGAAACATTGCCGGGGCCGAGGTGCCGACTCACGCGGCGCGTGTGGATGTTGAACTGCCATTCCAGCCACGCCGTGTTGACTACGCGCGAGCCAAGTACAGGGTTCGCCCATCGCGCCGGCGTGTAGACCTCTCCCGGCGTGGCCCGCCAGCGGATTACCGCCAGGTCAGCCGGCACGCTCCGCTCGACGACCTCCACGTCATTGCCAGCTACGCGCATCGTCAGCATTTCCGCCCGGACGCAGTGCTCGGCTGTCACGCCGTACACCCACCCATTCCGCACGAATGCGACGACACACCCGCCAGCTATCTCCGTCGGCTCCTGCCGCAATTTCGCCTTGCCGGTCGCATCGGGCCTGGAGACCCACGAGAGAACCGTCAGGTCCAACCTACGGGCGGCCGACACGTCAACCGAATGCACATTGGCGACGGCCGGAATCGGAACCGGAACGCTCGGAAGTTCCAGCGGCGCCGCGCTGACGCACCCCAGCACGAACAGCCCCAGCAGTATGTAGTGTTTCATTTCTTCACCTTCGCGACCACGGCCTTGACAGTCGCGAGCTTGCCCGTGGCCACAGCCGCCTTCTTGACTTCGTCGGTGACGGCCACCTTGGCCTCTGCCGGGGCATTGTCCACGCCCGCCACGATGGCCTTGAGTGCCGCCTGGCCGTCCGCAAGGGACTCCGCGATGCTCTTGCCCTTCACAGCCTTGTAGAGCAGGTATCCGAGCGCCACAAGGGCCAGCAGGCCGCACACGCCAACCGCCAGCGGGTACTGCTGCCACAGGAACGCCGACGCCGCGACGATCAGGCCGCCGGTAAACACGGCCAGCCCGAGCCCCTTCCCGACCTTGACGAATAGGACAGCGCCGGCAATCATCGCCAGCCCGCCGATTACGGCCAGGATGCTCGTGACGCTGATCTCCGACAGTGCCGACCAGGACGCCTTCAGCGCGCCGCCCGTCCCGCCGGAACTGGACGTGCTCGCCGTGGGGGCCTCCTGTCTCCAGGTCCCCTTGATAGCCGACCCGGTTTCCTCGACCCCGGAGCCCTTGCTGGCGGCGGCTTCCGTCACCGATCGGGCGAGTTCGTAGGCCTCTTCCAGCGTGTCGGTCTCGATAACGACCTCAGAGCCCGCGGGGAACTCGACCATCTTCCCATCCACGGGGACGGAGATCGTTCGTCCTGGGGCCGCCTGGACGGCTTCCTGGGCGTCTGGGTGGATCTGGTAGCCGACAATGCCCGACAGGGCACACGCAAGGACCACGCCCGTGCAGAGGGCCACGATCAGGATGGTTCGCTCACTCACTGGGCACCTCCTCAACCGCCGGCCGGCTGGTGGGCCGGATGATGACCCTGAACCGCTTCGTCTTGCGGGACACCGGGGCCGGAGTTTCGACCACCTTGGTATCGACCTTCGTCTCGCCGGGGTCGATCTTGACCCTGCCGTGCCAGGGGTATTGGCACCCCGACAGCAGCCCCGCCAGCAGCAACAGCATCATTGCTCGTTTCATTTCGTGCTCCTCAGCCCCCGGCTGCCCGCGAGGCAATAGTGAAGATGGTTCCGACCACTCCACCAGCTACGCCGGACCCCAACCCCAGTGCAATCAGTTGCCACTTGGCCAGCGAAATCCGCAGCCCCAC
>DATKUU010000417.1:0-2568 GCA_035530455.1 Phycisphaerae bacterium
CCGCTCGGGGCGTCATGCCCTTCTCCATGTGGGCGAACCATAGGCCAAGACGCATCTGCGTCTCGATCTGGCTGTTGACGCGGAAGAAGGTCGACCGGACAGGGTCGAGCCCACCCTTGCGCATCCCCTCCGTCATGGACGCCATGCGTTCCGGCCCCGTCATGCCGGAGGTCCACACCTGCGAGGTCGCCGCGGACTGGAACATATTATACATCTTGCCCGACTCGATGATCGACTCGACCGGGTAGGTGATGTCCCCGACCCGGATCGTCATGCCCTTGATGTCCTTGCCCTCTTCCACCGCCCGGCGAATGGCGCGGAGCTTCTTGTTCCACGACCATTTCGCCATGCGGAGCGGGTTCGCCCCGCTCATCATCCCACCGAACAGGTTCTGCCACATGTTCCTGAACGTGTAGGCGGGGTGTAGCAGGGCCATCGACTTCCACTGCCGGAAGTACCAGTCGCTCGCACCCATCAGATTCCGCATCTCCGACTCTTTGGCCGTGACCTTGAAGATGTTCGTAATCAGGTCGCTGACCGGCTTGGGATAAACCTTCCCCTCCATCTGCTTGCCGATCATGTTGTAGAACGGGGACTTCTGATCGAGCGTGGGGCGACCGAGGTGGGCGAAGTTGCCCTGCCCCATGATGTCGCCGGCCGGAACATCGAACCCCGTCCCGTTGACGAGATCGCGGAAGTCCGCCATGCCGCCGCGAACGACCTTGTCCCGCTGGATGGCGGCGGCGGACTCGGCCACGTCGGTCGAGAACATCTTGCCCCGGAAGTTCGGACCCGCGATCTTGCGGGCGGTTTCGGATGCGCCCTCCCCGATCTGGTTCCAGTAGTCGGTGGTGATGCGGTACTTCCCGCTCTGTTTGTAGCCCTGGTCCTTCAGGGTCTTGATGAGTTCCTTGTTGCTCGACAGGACGTACTCCGTCTCGCTCAGGATGTCGTCGCCAACCCGACTGAACTCCAGCAGCCGCACCCGCGGCGAGGTCCACGCCTTCTTTCCGAAGTGGGCGGCTTGCCCTTCCGCGGAGATCGCGAAGTCCTTGGTCGCCAGCCGCTTGAAGAAATCCGCCTCCTTGCCCGGTGCGACGTGCCGCAGTGAGGAGGACGCCCACGACTGGTCGGCGAGATCGACGTACTTGGCGAGGATGCGGGCCACGTCGTCGTTCTTGTCCAGCCCAAGCCGGTACGCCTTGTTGAGCATGATGAATCCGGGGTCGAGGTGATGGAACGCCGTTGCCGCGTCCAGTCCGCCGCCGGTCATCTCGATCAGGTTGACGATCAGCGGCTCCAGTTCCTCCCTCGGGAGGCCGGTGCTTTTGATCGCGGAGACAACGTCCTTGCGGAACGATTGCAGCGTCTTGACGGCCTGGTCCTGCGCCTCCTGCGTCCAGCGATGCCGAATCGCGGCCATCCGCTGACGAAGTTCAGAGTCGCCGATGCCGAAGACCTTGACCTTTCCGCGTCTGGCGCCTTCGATGCCGCGCCGGTAGGCGTACCTCGCCTTGTCCAGGAACCCCGCGCCCGGAGGGGGCTTCTTGATGCGCCCCGCCTCCATCGCGTAGCCGCCGATGCGATGCCGCTCGAACTCCCGAATCGCGGCCGGGGCTTCGTCGGCGATCCGCGCCGACATCTCTGCCGCCTGCGCCTTCTGGGATGCGAGAGCCGCCTTGATTGAGTCCGCCTTCGCCTGGATGGCTGTGTCCTTCAGGGGGACCAGCCGGTCCTTGGCGACCTGCTTGAGCGTCTTGCCCGCTCTCTCCTCCACGCGGCGCATCCCCAGCTTGAACTGCGCCTTGAAGGGATCGCGCGTCACCCCGCCCTGCTTCTTGACGAACTTGACCGCCTCGCGGAGTTCCTTCCGCTTGGCGGAGATGCGTTTTGTGAGATGCCCAAGCGTCCCCTTGGGCAGCGGCGTGAGGGTTTCGGATACCTTGCCCGTGAGGACTTGCTTGGCCTTCTCTGTGACCTCGAACTTCTGCCCCAGACGGGCAACGGCTGCCTGAGCGCCTCCGACCCGCTGCCGGGCATACGCCTGAATGCCCATCAAATCCTGTAACTCCCCCTCCAGACGCCGGATTTCAGGCGAACGCCAGACTTCCCCCCCCTTGCCCAGTTTCAGACCCGCTGCCTTTAATTCCTTCTCCAGGGCGATGCGAACCGCCTTGGACTGCTTCGCCCCTCTCCCCACGTCGTCGGCGTACTGCTTGGCGACATCCATCGCGCCAACGGCTGCAGCGGCGGCAGTCGCCTTCGCCGTTACGCCACTGACCGCGGCCTTTCCTGCCGCCCTACGAGCCCAGAGTTGTGCGAGGTTCTCCGGGTCGACCAGTTCCCTGTACCACGCAGCCCGTTTCCCGAACGGGAGTTGCAGGCCACGTTGGGCGAACGGGGCGCGTGCGATGGTTCTGCCCGTCTCCGTGGTCTTCGCGAGCAGCCCAGCGGTCGCGGCCAGTTGCTCCTGTGACCTCGGCTGACGTAGAAGCCTCCCTGCCCGCTGCGCCATCATCCGGCCAGCGTGTTTCGGCTGGGCGCGGAGAGACGCGGCGGCGGTCATCA
>DATKUU010000418.1:0-5902 GCA_035530455.1 Phycisphaerae bacterium
CGACCACGTCGTCGCCGTAGGCCGTCTGGGGGTTGGCGCGGCTGGCGACGGCGGCGGTCCGGCCCGTGACGAGGTCCACCAGATACCCGACCACCGTCGTTGTGCCGATGTCCACCGCCAGTCCGTAGCACGCCTCGTCGGCGGTCGGGCGCTCGACCTGGATGACACGGTCGCCGAGGACGACTGCGGCCGCGTGGAACTCCAGACGCCGGAGGCGCTGCGGCAGGTTGCGCAGGACGGCCGTCTCGACCACGAGGTCCCCGAGGCCGCGCTCCGCCAGGGCATCGAGGAGGCGCTCGGCGTCGGCCCGCTGGTCCGCCAGCGACGGGGGCGGCAGATGGACGGCGACCTTCCGGGCATTCGGCTCGAGCGCGACGGGGCGTCCCACGCCTTCGGTCAGAATCTTCTGGTCGCCGAGGCGCGTCTCTTCGGGGATGACGACTCGCAGGTCGCGGCGGACGCGGACTTGGCAGGCGAGACGGAGGTTGCGGCCGATTTCCTCGCCCGTGAGGATGCGCCGGCAGTTTTCGGTCGGTTCGGGGGGATCGTCGGGGATGATGATGCGGCACCCGCCGCAGAGGCCTGTCCCGCCGCACGGGGCGTTCAGGTGGACGCCGGCGGCCTGGGCGGCCTCCAGGACGGTCGAGCCGTCGGGCGCCTCGCGCCGCTGGCCGCCCGGCTCGAACGTGACGTAATGCGTTTTCTTCGCCAAGGCGCTTTCTCGCGCGATTGAGCAGGGTCGGGAATGAATGATAGCACACCGTCGGCGGGAGTCAACGCGCTGCGGTGAGAAAGCGTCTCCGGCCCCGCCTTAGCCGAGTGGCGCCCTTTCGAGGAACTTCTGTGTCCGGGATCGCGTCTATAGGAAGTGGAGGTACGAGTGGTGTACGCCAAAGGTGCCGGATTGCGGAGGAAACAACATGATTAAGGTGAGAGAAGCAGCAACCGTCCTGATGACGGCGGCGGTGACCATGGCCGTCGTTGCGGTATTGCTGTGGCCGATGGGCATGGGAGCGGCGGAGCAACCGGCGGCGCCACGTGTGCTGCAGCCGACGATAACCATCGGGACCTGCCGGTTCACCATGGAGACCGCCCAGCCGTCAACAGAGCCGGGGGCCAAACCGTCGGTCACGCTCAAGGCGGTCAACACCGGAAAAACCGCCGCGGAGGCCACGGCCTGGGTGGTGGTCTCCGCCACTCGACCGGAGTCAAAGATGTCGCGAGTCCCTGTAATGCCGCGCACCGTGTGGACGCACAAGTGCACCGTCAGTCTGGCCGCCGGTGCCGCTCAGACTCTGACGGTTCCCATTGATGCCCCCTTGCCCGAAGGCGAGTCGCTCACGATCTCGATGACGGACAAGGAGCCGCCGGTTCCGCCGGGCGCCGGGGTCGAGACGGGGGCGGCCGACACCCAGGCAGGCGAGGCAACCGAACCGGCCCCGGCGAGGTGAGCCATGGCCCGGGGTTGGGTGTCCCGGCGGAACCGGTTCCTGGGCGTCGTGCTTGGCCTCACGGGTGCTGCCGTGGTACTCGCCTTGGCCGGGCACCCGCGGCCACCCGACTTGCAGAGCGGCCCGATCCTGAGCGAATGCGATGGCGCGCTGCGCGAACTGGTCATTCACTACACGCTCGACGCCGCCCCCGTGACGGGCGCGATCTTCAGCGAGTTTCTCCGGCAACTGGAAGCGGGGGTTGACGTCCATGTGGTCTGCCCGGACCGCGCCGCCTATGACGATCTTCGCGGTCGTGCCGGGACCCTAAGGTGCCGCCTGTTGCCGGTCGTGGTCGGCCATGAGATCACCGGCTGGTCGCGTGACCGTTGGCTCGCGGTGCTGCCCGGCAAGTCGGGTGGGCCGCGCCTGCTGGTTTCGCCGCGCAGCGAGAGGGGCGCCGACGTCTGGCCGGCGCGCCTCGGCGACGAAAGCGTCGGCAAGGACTTGGCGTCGCACCTGGGGCGCGGCTTTGCCTCGGTGCGCAGCGACCTTTTCTTTGACGGCGGCGACTTTGTGGCCGATAGCGAGACCGTCTTCGTCGCCCCGGATGTTCTGGCCCGCAACCTCCACCAGACGGTCGCCAATGACGACCAACTTTCCCGACAACTTGAGGTTCTGCTGGGACGTCACATCGTGCTGCTCAAAGACGCGCCGAACCACCACGCCGGCATGTTCATGATGACCGTGGGCCGGCGTACGGTAGTTGTCGGCGACCCCGCAGCGGGCCGGCGGCTCTGGGACACGATGGGCCCCGGGCGTCAGTCAACCTGCTTTCCGCAGACGCCGGATTTCTCCGACGCCACGCGCGAGCGGTTCGAGTCCGTGGCCCGGGCGTGCGCCGCCGCCGGATACCGCGTCGTACGTATCCCGACCGTGGCGGGATCCGATAGTCGCACCTATCTCACGTACGTCAATGTTATCATTGATGAGCAGTCCGGGCGCCGCGTGGTGTATATGCCCGTCTATCGCGGGGCGGATGAGATGACCCGGGCCGCGCAAAAAGTGTGGGAGAGCCTGGGCTGCGAGGTCCGCCCCATCGACTGCACGGCCGCCATGCCGCACTTCGGCAGCCTGGGGTGCCTCGTCAACGTCCTGCGGCGGGATTGAACGTGTTGACCGGCGCGGGGCGCCAGAGGTCGTCCTGGGCGATTCCGATCTCGCGCAGGTCCGGCTCGAGTTCGACAATCCGCCCGGTATAGCCGGGTCCGTGCGAGTCGCTGCCCAGCGAAAACCGCACACCGCGCTCCTTCAGGCCGGCCAGGTATTCGCGGTACTGGGCACGGAAGCCCTCGGGATAGTCGGGGTTCAGCAAACAGGCGTGGGCGTTGATCTCGACGGCGGTGCCGTGTTCGACGGCCGCGGCGGCGAACTCGTCGTGCATCGAACGCGGAATCACGCGGAAGTCGTCGAACCACGGCAGGGTAAGGTAGCGGCCCTTCTCGTCCTGCCAGTGGCCCATCCACCGCCACGGATGGGCGACGACGTCCACCAGCGGATGGGCGGCCAGGAACAGGTTCTGCCGATGGTAGGAACGGATGACGGCGTCTCGTTCCATCGTGGCGCCGAGCGGCAAGTGCGCGCCGCCGATGATATACTCAACCTTCAATTCGTCCAGCAACTCCGGCGGCAGGTAAAGGGTCAGCCCGTTCTCCGGGCCGCCCTCCTGCACGCCGCCGACGCTGCCGGACTCGCCGAGCGAATCGTTGACCTCGAGGTCGCGGAGTCGCAGGCAACCGACCTCCACGCCGAAGTGGAACCCCTTGCGGTCGGCGAGGGCGTCGTATTCCTGGCGGCAGCGGCGCAGGGCCGGCTCGCTTTTGCGGTCGTTCAGGTGGTCGGTGATGCCGAAGTCGGTCAACCCGCACCGGCGGGCCTGGTCGCACACCAGGGCCAGCGGCGTCCCCGGCTTGCCGCAGGGCGAATGTTGCGAGTGGATGTGCCAGTCGCAGCGGATGGTCATTTTTTCCGTCACGTTCGCTTTCTCAGCGCCTCGATGCGTTTGGCGGCCTCGTCGGTCTCGCGGCGGACTTGCTTGACGAAACTATTGTCCTCGGCCGAGCCGAGCACCGCTTTCATCTCCTCCGCCGACCGATAGGTCATTCGCCGGAACGGATTCTCGTCGTCCTTCTTGCGTGTGAGGTAAACCTGGTCGGCGACATAGCGCTGGATGTCGAGCCACTTTTGGAGCGATTCGCGCCAGAGTTTGGGCGTGAGCGTCTTGGCGCCCGTGAGTGTAAGGAGCGTCGCATACGCGTGGCGCTGCTTCGCCGCGGGGTACGCCTCCCAAAGCGCATCGTAGGCTGCGTGGACGTCCTTCCAGGACGCCCGTTTGCCGGCCTTGATGTCGTTTTTGAGTTGCTCGAGGTCCGGCCCCGCGACGAGTTGTCCGCCGAGGTTCACCCAAGTGCGCTGGCGCTTGCCGCCGAGCGCATCGGTCATCGCCTTGAGGTTCGCCTGGGGATTGGCCTCTATCCAGGCGATGAGGTTCCCCACGGCATAGTAGTGAAGCATGTCGCGGTAGGCGGCGTAGGCGGCATGGGCTTTGAGGACCAGGACTTTGCGGTCGGAGTTTTCGACGCCGTCGGCGAGGATTTTGAGGCGTTCGACGGCTCGGGCGGGCCCGAGCAGAAGTTTCCGTCCGATGGCCGCGAGGTCCTTCGGGCCCTTGCCGCGGGCGGACTTGCCCTTGGCCGGCCGGCTCGCCTTGGCGGTCCACTCTTCCAGGAGCGTCAGGGCGCGGAAGATTTCCTCGGCCGTGTCGGGCGCCAGGGCGTCGAACTCGATGTGCTGGCGCTTGCGTTTGCGTTTGTCGCGGGCGGCGAACTTCCAGGTGTTCCGCGCCAGGGCATACATATTGTAGAGCCACCAGTAGGCGGGCAGGAGTTGGAGGCGGTCGGCGGAGGCGTCGTTCGAGACGAGGCAGAAGGGCAGGGCGATGTCGAGTTCCGCCGGATAGTCGCCCTTGGCCAGGAGCGCGAAGGAAGCGAATCGGCAATTGTGCTTGACGCTGACGCACAGGCCTGGCCAGAAGCCCCGGCCGGCGTGGATCTCGCCGTCGGGGGCGCGGCTGTTGTGGTTCGATCCGATCGTTGCGCAGGCGGCGATGTTCGACTGGCCCATCACCAGTGACGCGATGAGGAACGAATTGTTGTGATGCTGCTCGTGGGCGGGGAACACCAGGTTGTTCAGCACCTCGCAGCAAGAGATGGTCGAGTTGTCGCCGAGATAGGAGTGGATGAGCCGCGCGCCGTACTTGAGGCTGGAATTGTCCCCTAGGACGAAACGGACGCCCTTCACGCCGTAGAAAATGTGGCACCCGTAGCCGATGATGCCGTTGACGAGTTCGGCACCCTCGCCGATCTGCGTGGGTTCCTCGGGGCTGGAGTTGATGGTGAGGTTCTTCAGTTTGTTCGCGCCCTTGATATAGCAGGCGGGGCCGATCCTCACGTCCTTGATGATGCGCGAGTTCTTGACGACCGCGCGGTCGCCCACCGTTCCGTAGAAGCCGCGGCGCGGGTCGAACTGGCGCTGGGTCATCTCGCCGAGGCGTTTGCGGAGGTCCTTGTCCTCGGGGTGGCGGGCCCAAAGGGTGGCGTCGGCGGCGAGCATGCCGTCGAAGGGCATGACGCTCCGGCCGCCCGCCTCGTTCACGAGGTCCAGCCAGACGCGCACGCCCTCGGGCTCGCCCTGTTTGAGGATGCCGTTGCCGAACTTCGCGTGGTTCGTCGTGTGCATCTCGTCAAGGTTCAGCAGGATGACATTGTTGCCGATGATGTAGTGGGCGAGGTACCGGACGTTGTGGACGGCGACGTCGTCGCCCAGGTCGCAGGCGACGATGCGGCTGTTCGTGATGCCGACCGGGACGCTCATCTCGTGGTACTCCAGGCACACCTCCTCCAGCCGGCCGATCCGCACCAGGCCGTAGAACTCGCAGTTTTTGATGAGGTGCGGCGTGAACTCGGCCGTCACCTGGAGGTTGCTCCATCGGTCGGCCGTGTTCCCGTTCTTGATGAGCGTTTCGATCTCGTCGGCCGTCAGCGCCCGCCACCCGTCGGCGGGGCGAGGCGACTGCTCCTCGCGCAGATAATGCTCGTCCTTGCCCGGGGGGAGGAACTCGCCCGCGATGAAGTCGTGGCCGAGCGATTGCATCGGCCTGATCTCCAGTTCGCTCATCGGATGCTCCTTCGTATGAGCCACCACCCCGCGCCCGTCGCGCGGCGACGTTCATCGGCGACGCCCTACTGCACGGCCGGCTTGTTCTTCTGAATCCAGCGGTAGTAATCCGCCAACTTCAGTTGTCCCGCCGCCTCCTCGTCCGCAAAGACAATCGGGTCCGGATGCAGTTGCAGGGCGCTGGCGGTGATCATGCACGTCACGGGCCCTTCAATCGCCGCCGCCAGGGCCGGCGC
>DATKUU010000419.1:0-2207 GCA_035530455.1 Phycisphaerae bacterium
TTATATCACGGGAACGGGGTATGGCTGGGTTGAACTGAAAGCCTTTGCTTGTCCTTAACCGAAAGAGACTATGGCGACGAACCTTTACATCAACCCGGATAACACGATAGGCGGCCTTGAAAGCGGCAAGGTCATGGTGGCTCCGACGCAGGAGGAGTTCGAGGCCTGCTGCTGCGATGGTTGTCCTGAAGATTGTTTTGATTCTCAGCCGGAACTTGTTTGTTCCATAAGTGGCTCATGCGACGAGGTTTGTAGTAGATTCAATGATACCTTTTCGTTTCTCGAATGGGCCGCCTACGTTTGTGAGTGGGTATGGAGCCTTTACACCGCCCCCTACACCTTTTATATCCACATCAAAAAAGAAGCCGGGGTTTGGTATGCTTATGGCGACCCATGCACACCGGTGCCGTCTTGGCAAATAATCACGGGGGTTTCGTGTAACACAACAACGCACTTTCTTGAAGGGGAGTTCGACCTGGTTTGTGACGAGGTTTTGTGTGCGGGGTGCACGGTTCATGTTACGCTTGGAGGTTGATTTTATCCAGACGCCGCACTGTCTGCGCGAGGCGCATTGCGGAACGTGCCGCGACCTGGAAGGTGGGCGGGCATGGCGGCAAGGGATAGCGAAGCGGTTCGAGGTCGAAGGCGTGGACTGGCCGTGCCCGAAGGGGCACGAGTGGGGCTATCAGCCGCCCGCGAGAGAACCGAAGGTGGCGAAGCCGGAACCGGCATTCGTGGTGGAGCGACGTGCGGCGTGCGTGGCGTGCGACGAGGAGGCGTGTTTCTTGAAGCGGATGCTGACGACCAAGCCGTGTGCGTTCCGGTCGCGCATCGTCCGGCCCGGCATGGTGTGCCCGAAGGACCACTGGTCATCTTTGCCCGCGCCATAGTCGGCAATGCCTGCCGCGCCGTTGGCCGCGTCGTAGCGGCCCTGGCCCGTCGTGGGGCGCAAACCCCGTCCCTCGGCGTCCGGGCCGTCCCGGCCCATGCGTTCGTCCTAGGCGATTCTACGGCCTCGCGGCCCTTTTCCGGCGGCCGCTCCGGATGGTGACCATTCAGGTGACCAAATCGTGCAAGTCTTGCGCCCGCCGCAACCTGCGCGGGATTTTAAGTCCCTAGCGTCTGCCAGTTCCGCCACTCGCCCAAGTATGGCATGGTGCGGCATCATGCGGCATGGTGCGACAAAGTACGGCAACGACAAGAGGTTAGGTGCGGAGGCGGCTCCCGTCAAGTATGACATCATGCGGCATAGTGCGGCATGGTGCGGCCCGGACGTGGTGACCACAGTGGTGACCATACAAAATCCGAACTCTCCGGCCGGGCGCCCGGACCACCCCTGAAAATCCCCTGCGGGTCACCGGGCACCCCGCCAGTTCTCGTTCCCCTGTCCGGCAGGATCCCCGCCCCCAGGGCCGGTCGGGGCGGCTACGGGGCGGCTACGGGGCGGCGGTGGGTGCGGCTGGAGCGAGAACGAAAACCGTTTCCGTGCCGCCGGTCGCCAGGTCAAGCGTGCGGGTGCCCCGAACGACAAAGACCGTGTCCAGCGGGCGGTCCATCCCGTCGACGAGGCCGGCCGTCGGAAAATCCTGCAGAAGAAATCGCCAACGTCCGCGAAGAACGGGCGGGCGGTTGGCATAGCCGGAAGGTTCGTAGACGGGCATGCTGTAGACGGCCGCCGTCGGCCCCAGCATCTGTTCGACCCGCACGGCCAGGTGGAATCGCCCGACGGCGCCGACGACAAAATCTTTCGGCTCGTAGAACCGGACGATTTTTTGCGGCTCAGGGGCCTTGTCTTTCTCAACGGGCACGGGTATCGGCGCGGTGGTGCCGATCTGTGGGGCGGCCACCTCGGCCTTCAGTGCCGCGTTCTCCTTGACGAGGGAGGCGACGGTGGCCCGGAGCATCCGCACCTCGGCCTCAAGGCGGTGGATGGCCTCGTCGGCCGGTTCCGGCCCGGGACCTTCGGCGGTCCACGCGGGGCCCGAGAACACCAGGACCAGGGCTGCGGCCACAAGAAGCATGGACTTCATGTTTGTTCCCCTTTCGCGTCCAACGGTTCGACCCGGATCGTAACGCGCAGGCCGGCGATGTCAAGGCGCACGACCTGGGCGGCGCCTTCGAGGGCCTCGATCCGTTCGGTGACGAGGTCCTCGTCGCCCGGCTTGGCCTCGGCCAACGAGCCGCCCGTCGTCCGGCCGACAATGGGC
>DATKUU010000420.1:0-5066 GCA_035530455.1 Phycisphaerae bacterium
TTGATATAAAACCCAACTTGCAAACTGGAATTAACATCAAAATTCCAATCAGAATCCACCCCGTATTCACCTAAGCCCGCAATTAGCGCACCTTGAGCCCCCGGCGTAGCCGTCAAATACACCCACGCTTCAAACGTGAAGTCTTCGTTAGCGACAGGTAAAAAAGCGTTGTTGCGTGGAACGCTTAAATAATCCCCTGTCCCATCAAAGTAGTTGCTCCACCCCGTCTGCGAGAACGGGCTGAAGGTGCCTTGGGTTGTGTTGCCGTTCCTTGTGACGGTGAAGTTGTTGGTGCTGCTGTCGAGGAACGTGTTGTTCTGAGCGCCGTTGGTGCTGGTGGTGTTCAGCAGCAGGGTGACGTACTTGAAGAACGAGTCCGTCGCTGCCGCCGCAGCGGCTTTCAGGCTCGCAATAACGCCGTGGAGTACGCCGCTCATGTCAGGCCATTCCCGCTGATGATCCAGGACGTCGAGGTGACCTTGATCGCGGTTGCCACACCGTAAGCCGCCAGCGTCCGAGAGCCCGTCGTACCAGCACCAGCCAGATACATCGTGTCTGATGTGATGGCAATCGTCACCGTGTTGATCATGTTGACGAACGTGATCACAGTCCCAACCGGATAGGCTACGTTGGCATTGCTGTCAATCGTGAACGTCCGGGCGTTGTTGTCGGTGTCTGGGTGCAGGATGGTCTTACCCGCATCCGCCGCCACCGTGGTGTAGGCCGCGCTCTGGCTGTTCCCTGGCATCCCCGTGTAGCCCACCGAGTCCACAGTGTTTGTTGCGGGTGTGACAGTGCTGCTGAACGCAATAGCCCGAGGGACAGAATAGGTGTCGCTGGCTCCAGGCGCTCGCAACTGCGGTGTCGCAGTGTCAAGCGCAATGACTTCAAAAGCTGCCATGATTTACCTCAGACGATGTACGGAGTGCCAGCGCTGTCAAGCACAGTGCTTGTGATGGTATATGGTGTCCCGGCGCTTGTCAGCACAGAAAACGACACCCCATACGATGTGCCGTCGCTGCTCAGCACAGTGATGTCAGGCGGTGGCGGTGGCGGGGCGGCGGTTGTGGTAACGCCAAGCGTTGCGACAGAGCCAAGCCCTATCGACAAACCGTTACGAATGGGTACGCCAAAATACGGCATGACCGTTTACTGAGTATTGATCGGTTTGGCGTACACCGTGCCGCTTGATGCGATCTGAATGGCGCTAACCCGCCACGGCGCGCCGGTTCCACCCGGCACCTTAAACGGAATCGGCGTGTTGGCCGGGATCGGCGTGCCATTCGTCGCCGTGGCCGTCACGTCTTCGCCAACTAGCACATACGCTGCCGACGAACACCACACGACCACACCTTCAGGCCCGGCAGGCCAAGCGCCCGTCGAGCCAGCGGTGCCAGTGAACGAAGCCGTTTTTGCGGCAAAAGCGCTATCGGCTAGGGGGTTGAGCAATTCCACAGTAGGCTCCTTACGCCAAAAACTTCAGCTTGTACAAGGTGGTTAAGTACAAGCTAACAATTTCGTCGATGATGTTTTGAATGGCCGATTCGGACTTGTCGCAAACCTTGTAGCGCATGTCCTCGATGGTCGTGAGCGAGTCCTCAAGGAAATCGACCACGCTGTTGGTCGTCGTGGCCGATTGCAGCGAGATCGGGCCGATCAGCCCGTGCCGACCCTGATAGGCCTCGGCGAACTTGTCTGCCAGATCAATGACGCCATCGTAGAACTCGCCCAACGCCATGTGCTTAGCAAAGCTGCGGGTGTTGAGGTGGGCGCTGTGCGTGACGTCTCGCGCAAGAAACAGTTGCCCCATGAAAACGTCGCATTTCATTGCGCCCCCATTCTTTGCTGTACGGCCATGTCGCCGACGGTCATTACATCACGCAAGGTCTGCATGACGACTTCCTGCACCTGTTCAGAGCTCATGCCGGCTTGAACGGCTTGCAGGCGCCTGGTTTCGGCCTCGTAGGCCTTGATCTCAGCGTCCGATTGTGCCTTGAACTGATCCACTTGCAGCTTCTGCGCTTCCATCGACTGCTGCACCCGTTGCAGCATCCCCGCCATCTGCTGCATCTCCTGCTGCATCGCCTGGATCTGCTGGTTGGCGGCCTGCAACGCCGGGTCGTCTTGGTCTTGCAGCAGCATCGGGTCAATCGACTTCTTGATCCGCTCGGCCAGCTCCTCCGAGCCCGGCCAATCCATGTTCTTGACAAACAGGTCGCCAGCCACGGCCCACAGGTTCGGGTTGCCTTGCAGGATCTGGCTCATCGCGTCCATCGCCTCCTGACGCTTGGTCAGGTAGCTCGGGCCGGTCGTCACCACGACGTCGTACTTGCCAACGCCGGGGTTGTATATCCTCTCGATGACGATGCCGCCCTCGTCGCGGACCTCACGCACCGGCTCAGGCTGCATCGGGTTGAAGCGGGCCATCTGCGTCTGCCCGTCCAGCCCGATAATGCGCGCCACGCGCTCGGTGTCGTAGATCTTCGGCACGAGATCGACGATTTGCCGGGTGATGTAGCGCACCGCCCGCGCCAGGTTGTCCACGTAGTGAAACGTGCCCGTGTTGGCCTGCTTCTCCCGCGCCAGGATCGCCCGGCCGGACCGCTCGTTGGACGTCGCCCCCAGCAAGGCGTCGTACTGCCCCGTGACGGTCTTCAGATCCTCCGCAGCGCCCATCTTGGCTGCGATCAGCCCCTGCTGCGCCATCGGCGGCTGCGCGCGCTGCGGCAGCGGCAGCATGCTGCCAGCCCCGTCCGTAGCGTCCGGGTTGACCTCCAGGTACGGCCAGTTGGTCGTGTTGGCCGTCTTCCACTGGTGCTCGTAGCCCTCGAACTGGCCGCCGTAGCCAATGAACGGTGCCTTGGGCGCCAGCGCCAGCATCTCGGCCTCTTGGCTCACCCAGTAGTTGTACATGCGCTGCGCGTCCTTCGCGTTGCGCACCAACCCGCTGATGTAGACCCGCCCCTCGACCTCGAACTCGTTGCCGACCACCCGCACGACCGGGATCCACTTGCCCGCCCAGTCCTGCTCTTCAAGGATCTCGTACCCGTTGGTCTTGATCCACTTGACTTGGCGGCGGTCGGCCTCGCGGCTGCGCATCGGGTCGCCAAACTGCGCGCGCAGGAACTCGTCCTCCGGCGTGCCGTCAAACGCCGTCTGGCCGCCCGGGTACATGTTCAGCGTTTTGCGCTGCACGTCCACGTAGAAATACTCGGCGATGCGCACGGTGTTGGAGCTGATCCACTGCGTCAGGCTCGGATCGCCCACGCCCTGCGACATGATCGACGTGACCGGCATCGCCTTGGGGAACATCCGCTCGTAGTCCTCCTTCAGGAGGTCTTCGGTGATGAAGCACCACTTGGCGTCTGCCCCGCACGGGTCTTGGATCATCGGGTCCATGTAGACCGAGAACGAGTTGCGCACCCGCGCAATCCGAATGTCCTGCTCGAAGGTGTTCTCGTCGCAGTACTCGGTCAGCAGTCGGATGTAGCCCTCACCGTAGGTGACTTGGTTGTCGCAGGCCGTGTCGTACGCGACGTCTGCGTCGCTCATGTACTCGATGTGCCGCACCAGCCCGTCAAAGATCTCAGCGACCCGCGGGTCCGCTTGGTCGTCAGCCGGAATCACCTTGCCGCTGGGCCGGTTCTGGCGCTGCTCGTTCGTCACCTGCCGGACGTGCTGAGGCAGCTTGTTGATCGTCAGGCACGGCCTGGCGTTGATCGTCTGCCCTTGCAGGCTGCCCCGCGTGGCCAGCACGTCGCTGGGCCATTGCCATGAATTATCGGGACTGCCCGCCATAAATCTTAGGTCGTCCAGCTGGTCGTCACGCGACTCGCCATACGCCGAAATCGCCATCGTCAGGCGCTTGCGCATGGCGGTCAGCAAGTCTTGCTTTTTCACTTCTTACCCTTGGGTGCAGGCTTCGCCGCCGCGCGCTTGGTGGCGTAGGCAATCGCCACGGCCTGCTTCTGCGGCTTGCCGTGAGCCATTTCCGTCTTCACGTTTTTGCGAAACGCCGCGTCAGACGGGCTTTTGACGAGTGGCATGGTCACTTGCCTTTCTTGGCGGTCACGCGGCCATCCACGAGCCGGCCTGCTGGCCGCTGCGCTGGCCCACCACGACCGTCTGCCGTCGCTCGGTGGCTTGGCGGCTGGCTACGGGGAACGCAAACGTCACCGCGATGGCGTCTGCCGCGTCAGGGGAAGCAAGTCCACGAGATTTCATGTCCTTCTTGCTCTCCAGGTAGATCGTCCCTGAGCTGTCGGGCTTGGTCTGCGGCCCCGTCAGGTCCGCCTTCAGTTGCCGGTCCTCGGGCACCGAGGCCGTCTTCAGCCAATCACGCAGCGCACCCCACAGTTCAGCGCGCTTGTTGCCCCACATGACCGAGTTCTTCGCTTTCCAGCCGAAGTTTACCCCACGCACCTTGTACCGCTGTTCGACCAATCTGTCAAGAATTCCGTACCCTAAACCGCCTTCGTCGATCACCGTCAGCGTCGGCTTGAAGTCCTCTATCGCCTCGATGACGTGCCCCACCACCGTCATGGTGTCGTCGCCCCGGTAGCGCCGCAGCGCGATCAGGTCGCGCCCCTGCCGCACCGCGATGACGGTGGAGTCCGCACCCGAGCGGGCCGGGTCCACGCCGACGACGATAGGCGCCTCGGGGTCTTTGTACTTCGGCCGCTTGAACGCCTGGTCCACCATCGTGGGGCTGATGAACTGCCCGTCGCCCGCGCTCGGAAACTCACCGTACACCTCGATCTTCGCCTGCGGGCTGTCCTCGCCGTACTCCGCGATGATCTGGTCGTAGACCTGCTTGTCGGTGTCCTCCACCGTGCGCGCGTCGATGTTCTTCGTGCGCCAGAAATCCCGCTTGGCGTTGAAGCACTCGTAGAAGTACCCGCTCGGCCGACGCGGGTTGCTGAACGCGCACCAGAACCTGTGTGGCGTGTTCTCTGTGTAGAAGCCCTGCGCCACGTCCCAGATCCCGTCCGGGATGCCGCTGGCCTCGTCGAAGATCAGCATCACGCCGTCGCTGTTGTGCAGGCCCGCGTAGGCGTCGGGGTTCT
>DATKUU010000421.1:0-3032 GCA_035530455.1 Phycisphaerae bacterium
CTGGCGTGCCCCGGCGAGAGGAGCACCACGTCGCCCGCCTTCGCCAGACGCGCCGCCCGCCGGACCGCCTCGTCCATGTCTTTCGCCCGCTCGACCGGCGGCCCGTTCCCCTCGAGCGCCCGCGCGAGCGCCTCCGCCGTCGCCCCCATCAGCACCACCGCCCGGGTTCTCGTCCGGATCGCCTTCAGGAGCACCTCCGGGTCCACGTGCTTGTCGTACCCCCCGGCGATGAGAACCACGCCGCGGTCAAACGCCTCCATGCCGACGCGGGCCGACTCCGGCGTGGTCGCCTTCGAGTCGTCCACGAAAAGAACGTCGCCCACGCGGCCGATGACCTGAAGCCGATGCGGGAGCGGCCGAAACGCCTCCACCGCCGACAGGATCGTTTCCACCGGCGCCCCCAGCCACCGCGCCGCCGTCGCCGCCGCCAGCACGTTCGCCAGGTTGTGCCGCCCACGGAGCCGCACGCGCCCCGCCAGGTCCGCCCGTTCCTCCGTGCCTCCCAGCCGAAGCACCAGTTCCGTTCCTTTCAGAAAAGCGCCGTCGTCCAGCGCCTCCTTGACGGAATAGAACACCACCCGGCCGCGAGCGTCCTTCTTCCACGTCCGCACCTCGGCGTCGTCGGCATTGAGGATCGCCACGTCCCGGGGGCCTTGAAACCGCAGGATGTTCTTCTTCGCCGCGACGTAGGCCGCCATCGTCCCGTGCCGGTCCAGATGGTTCGGGCTGATGCCTGTGACGACGGCCACGTGCGGGCTCCGCCCGATGGCCGCCAAGTCTTCCAGTTGGAAACTCGAAAGTTCCAGGACGACGGTCTCGTCCGGCCCGATCCGGTGCACCTCGTCCAGGAGGCTCTTGCCGATGTTGCCGCCCACGCGCGTCGGGCGAAACCGCGCCAGCATCTCCCCCAGAAGCGCCGTCGTCGTGCTCTTGCCGCTCGAACCCGTCACGCCGACCACCGGCGCGGGGCACAACCCGACGAACAGATTCATCTCGCTCGTGACCGGCACGCCCGCTTCGGCGGCCATCGCCAGGTAAGGCGACGTTTTCGGCACCGCCGGGCTCACCACGACGAGGTCGGCCTCCGTGAAGTCGGCCGGCCGGTGCCCGCCCAGATGGAACGTGATGTCGAGGCCCTCGAGCGCCTCGAGGCTCGGCGCGAGCGCCTCCGCCTGCTTCAAGTCCGTGACCGTGACGTGGGCGCCGCGACGCGCGAAATAAGAGGCGGCCCCGACGCCGCCCCCGAACAACCCCAGCCCCATGATCGTCACCGCCAACCCTTCCGGGCGGGCGAGGACCGCCGACGCCGGCCTCGGCCGGCCCCGCGGTCCACGATGGGCGATCTTGCCGGTGGCCTCCATCCACGCATCCGAACCGTTCGCGCCGCCTTTAGAGTCTATCCCAATATTCCGCCTGGCTCCGGTTGGCTGCGCCGCCGGCCGGCGTCGTTCTCCTCGGTCGGCGATTCTTGACATGGAATCGCCTCCCTCGTCGGCCTCGCCACCCGGCGGCTCGCTCAACCTCGGGCCGACGGGGGGATATTGGGATAGGCTCTTAGACCGTCGCCGCACGCCGGGCCAGCGCCTCCGCCAGCGCCGCCTTCATGTCGACCGCCGCCACCTCGATCGCTTCCTCCCAGTTCACTTCGCCGAGGTGCTGGTACTCCGGCCTCTCCCAGGCGTAAATCACGCTCCGCGACACCGTGACAAGCGCGCCCCATCCGTCGTCGTGAAATGCCAGCGTCGCGTCGTCGACCGAGCCTCCCTGGGCTCCGACCCCCGGCACGAGGAACAGGCTGTTCGGCATCAAGGCGCGGAGCAACTTGGTGTCTTCCGGATAGGTGGCCGCCGCAACCGCCCCCACCAGGCTGTACCCGCAGTCCCCCAGGCATCCTTCCTGGTTGGCCCAGTCGTTGACGCGTTCGGCGATCCGCTCGAAGACGCGGCGTCCTTCCGCGTCCTTGAAATCCTGGAAATCCTTCGCCGACGGGTTCGTCGTCCGCACGACCACGAAGACGCCCTGCCCGCCCGTCTTCGCCGTCTCGATGAACGGCTGCACGCCGTCCTTCCCGAAATACGGGTTCACCGTCGCCGCGTCCAGCGTGACCGCCCGCTCGTCCTTCCCCTCGCCGATGAAAACTTCCTCCAGGTGCGCGACGGCATAGGCCTCGGCCGTCGAGCCGATGTCCGCCCGCTTCACGTCGCCGATCACCAGCAGGCCCTGCTCGTGCGCGTAGTCCGCCACCTCGAAATACGCCCGCATGCCGGTCGGCCCGCAACGCTCGAAGTAGGCGCTCTGGAGTTTCACACACGGCACCTGCCCGGCGACGATGTCAATGACGCTCTGGCAGAACTCCCGTGCCGCGGCCGCCTGCTCTCCCAGGCCCGCCGGGTTCGAGGAGGCAATCTCCCGGATCTGTTTCGGCAGGCGCTCGTACATCGGGTCCAGACCGACGCACAGGGGCGCCTGTTTCGCCTCGATGGCATCGAGCATCCGGTCCGCAAAGTGTTTCGCCACGCCTGTCTCCTATCGCCTGAACACCCTTTTTCCATACCCTTCGGCCGCCAAAAGGAAAGTACCTTACGCGCCTCACCTCCCCGATGCAAGCATTTTCCCATGAAGACCCGACCCCGAGGTCCTGAAGGCCCTCTCAGGACCGCCCAGATTGCCCATTTTCAAGACTCCGGGAGGGCGCGCCGCACGGAATCTAAGGCTCTCCCATGCCGCCTGGCAAACCGCTTGCAGAGACCGAACGCCGCCAAAAACAGACTTCGGGAAAGAAAGCGGGCAGCCCTCGGGCCGCCCGCTAGACACTCGAAAGACACCGGGAGAACAGGTGGCATGTCCACCCTGTTCCGGGTGGACATGCAAACTATCCCCACGCACGGCCACGCAAAATCCCGGCGCGCCGGCACGAAGGCCGGAAGGCGAGCGGGGGTTTTCAACGCAGAGAGCGCGGAGACCAGGGAACGGCGACGGCAAACGGCAATGACCAAGTGCAAGACGCGATGTCGTTCGAGCCGCCCGCGGGA
>DATKUU010000422.1:0-14382 GCA_035530455.1 Phycisphaerae bacterium
CCTCGCCCGGCTTGAGCAGGCGCGCATCGACCTGCGGACAGAGCCGCGCACAGGCATTGATGAAACCACCAGGGTCACCGGCCCCCTGCTCGGCCAGGGTCCAGAAATGACAGGGAATCGCCAGTCGCGGACAGGCCTCACGGACCAGCATCGCCGCGTCGATGTGATTCATGTTGCCGAAGCCACCGTTGATCGCCGGCAGCACCACGTCCGGCTTCAGGTCGTAGAGCGGTCGGAACAGCTTCGGCCGCCAGGACGAGTCGCCCGTGGCCATCACCCGGACGCCGCCGAAGTCCAGAACCAGGGCCAGGGCGGTCGGCGACAGGTCGCCATGGTCCGCGGGCACGGTGTGCACGACAAGGTCCCCCAGGTCGTGCCGCCGGTTCGGCTCGAGCACGAGCCGTCGGGCCGCCGGCACGCCCGCCTGCTCGAGCCCGGCCGCGCAACCGACCGGACCGGCGAAACGGCACGCGGGATTGTGGCGCGCGATCTCCGGGATGGCATCGGGATCGAGATGGTCGGTGTGCTCGTGGGTCAGGATCACCCACTCCGCCTCAACCTCATGCGCCGCCATGGCCGGCAGCGAGAGGCGCTTGAAGCCGTGCAGCCGTTCGCAGGCGTCGGAAAGGTATGGATCGAGGAAAATCCGCCGGCCTGCCGCCGTGCGGAAGGCGAACCCGGCCTGGCCAAGCCAATACAGCCGCACCCCACCGGCAGGCACCGCGACCTGCCCCATATCCAGTTCCAGGCTGTGCATCGACACACTCTCCGCTCTGTATGTGTAACCGTTCACGGTTTTACGGCCGTTCAGGCTCATGATGAGCCTGATCACCTGATCAGTAGTATATACGCCCCCCCCCCGACGAGTCAAGCAAAGATGTGTGGCTACCGAGAATTCCGCATAGTCTGGTTTACCAAGGTCCCCCATCTCTGGTCCGCAAGGCTTCCGGGCCTTACTATTCGGTTGCCACGGGAGCGGGAAGGCAATGGCGTCCCCAAGAGGAGTCGAACCTCTCACCTTGGGCTCCGGAGGCCGAGAAGAAGAGGATGAGAATCGTCGCGAGCGTGACGTGGTGTCGCATGACTCTCATCGCATCGGCCTCATCAGCGGGCTCATTCGATGGTGAAGGTCGCTGGCTCGACCGTGATGGGGAACGTGTCCTTGAACTCGGCCGTGATGGTCCAGGTTCCGGCATGCCCCGGCGGGATAACCCAACCCCGTTGCTCGGCTTCCCATGTCTTGGCCTCATAAATGATCTTGCGGCCGTCCGAGGCGCGGACCAACTCGAATCGCACTTGCCACCTTTTTTCTCCCTCGTAGAAGCCCACGTCGCGCCCGCCCGCATCCCGCCAGTCAAACCTGAATCGGAGCGCCCCCTCCGTTTGCGTGACTTTCATTCGCGCGTGTAGTGGAGAACCGATGGCAATGGGTGCCGTCGTGCCAGCTCTGAGATCGAATGTTGCTATAGCCCCCCTCCTCCCAGAATACATTTCTACGCGGGGCGACGTAAAATTGGGATTGGATATCAAGTACTCGCGGTATTCTAAAACTTGATACCGCCCGGCAGGAACCGGCACGGGTTCCCGGCCGCCATACACGTAGAGAATGGATTCTTCGCCAATGAGAACCATTCGCCAGAAGGGGCGGTCTAGGTGGATTGTGGCGGTCGGACCGGTCCACGGCTCGGCCGTCACATGGCGGTCGTCGTCCGCCACGCGAACCACCCACCATTTCCCATCCACCAGGATGGGATTGCCGTAACATGCTTGGGGAATGCGTTCCCGGTTGATCACCCACGCCTGGCCATCGTAGCGGATCACGTCTTCCCCAACGTTTGTGTATTTGATGATGCCGGCGCCATCCTCGTAGCAGTCCGCGCAGAACCAGTCGCCCCATTCGTCTCCCGCCGGTCCCTCCGGGTCGGCCATGCCCTTCAGCGGCCGTGGGGGGTCGCGGACATCAAGGTTTTCTGTCTTGTCGTAGAAGCGGACCTTGTACACCTTGTCGCCGAAACGACACTCGCCCACCATACAGGTGGAAAAACAATAACTCAATTTTGCGGCCGAGCCCAGAACGGCCCCTTCTTCGTAGCCGATGACGATGCCGGCGGCCAATTGCCTCCCGCCGAAGGTCATGGCGGGCAAACCGGCTGCAAATTCGTACTCGACTTTTCCTTCTCCAGAGGCATTCCTTTCAGGACAAAGATAGATGCGAGGAATCTTCAGGGCGTCGCGGAAATCTCCCTTCCCGGTCAGGTCGAGGCGGATGACGTCGTAGAACTTGGCGTCGGCCTTTTCGGCATCCAGGGCAACGGCCACCTTCTGGTCTCCCACAGGAAACATGGCCACCTGGGCTTTGGGAAGGACTGTGCCGCTACCGGGCGAGGGCGGGCTGAAATGCCGGCTTCCTTCCATCACGTCCCGCCTATCCGAAAATGCATACACATAGACCAGTTCACCGACGGGGATCTTCGAGGCATCGGGAGGGGGCCAGTGTTCACTGATAACATCAAAGGGTTTCCCGATTGCCGCCCAGCTAAGAGTGACATCAGGTGCGATCTTATCGGCCCATTCGGGTTCCTTTCTGGGGGGCGGTTCCTGCACGTTGCCAGGAGGCAGCGGGGCGCGGCACTTTCGTAGCGGGTTCAGGTCGGGGCCGCGCCACACGTGGGGACCGCACCGAGGCGAAGGACTCCAGTATGCTGGTTCTCGATATTGCATCGCCGCCACCACATATCCCCACCGCGGGTGGTGTGTCATGGAGAAGTTCCCCTCCCAGACCCGCTGAGGTGTCCCGACCAAGTGCCAGCGGCCCTGGGGATCCGGTTCACAGGGGGTTCTGAAGCCGTCGGACGATGTCAGGATCAACACGGGCCCGTGTTCGCCTTGGGTAGCACAACCCAGCGACATGCAAGTTCCTTCTTTCTCGAAAGTGCCGACAATCTCCTCGGCAGACCACTGGTCGAGGTCGCTGCTTGTCCACCGGCTAAGTTGATAGCGGTAGGACTCTGTCTCGTCGGAGCCAGCCTGCTTTTTCGAGGTGAGTTCATAACAGCAGAACCGCCCAGGCTCGTCCTGCGTGAGAGTGCGGCCGGGGATTTGCTCTGGCGTCCAGTGGCAGGCGTCGCTACTGATCCAGACCCTGTGTGTCTTGAATTTGCGACCATCGAGAATCAGCCGCCCCAGATGGTCTTGGAACACGGTGCAGCTCCTGGAGGCCCCAAGGTCGGAGATCAAAGCAGGGCTGCTCCAATGCAGGAAGTCGCGCGACCACGACACGTACGCCAGTGACCGGTGCTGAGCATCACGGTCGGAGAGGAATATCAGGATGAAGCGCCCGCTCTCGTCCCGCACAAGACAAGGGTGGCTCTCATTCCATCCGCTGGAGACTGGAAGGTCCAGTTTCCACGGCGGCGAGAACGTCTCGCCGTCCGTGCTCGCCGAAGACCAAAGATCCCCCTCGAAGGACCATATCACCCGGATAGTCTGGTCGTCGGCCTGGACGGCCGGCTGCTCATCCTCGCCTTGCCAGAGACTGGAGCGGGGGGTGGGGTAACCAACACCCACCAGGGCTGAGTGCCAGTCACCCCAGAGAGTTCCTTCTTTCCAGGGGAGCCGGCCGATAAGCCGGGTGGTCTTTCCGGCTTCGATGGTCACCGGGCACTCCCATTCCCCGTACGGCGTTCCGGGCAGCACCGGGAGCAGCCGGACCGTGTGCTGGCCGGCTTCCAGGGGACCGACAGTGCCGGAGAACCATCGGGCAATGTGCCCGTCAACGTGGACGACAAAATCGGCCGTGTCCTGACAGTGGATTTCCATGGAGCCCGGGTGCTCGATTCGGGTTAACGTGGGGGCAACTTCAATGCCTCGGACAACAATCGGCCCGCTGTGGGCGTCCTTGACGACGACCCGGCACTCGGCGATCAGGAGCCCCGACCCGAAAGGCGCATCACATCGGAGCCCCTCCTGGCGCGCCACGGCCAGGTCCACGGTCTCGGATGGGGTCCAAGCGGGCGACTTTTCTTGGTAGGCCTCCGGCCAGCGGAACCGGACCTCCAGACGTCCGTCGTCGCCTTCAGTCAAGGGGCGGAACACCAGCGACTTGAAGACGTAACCGTTCGGAGCTCGCATGGCCACCATGCCGCGGGTCCACGAGGAATTGAAGATCATTGTCCGGTCCTGGTTGGAAAATTGGTCGCCGACAAGTCGCCTGGGTTCCACGCGAACAGTCTGGGGGCGGCACCCAAGGTCAAACTCCAGCCATGACCCTTCTAGCGGATCCGGAATCATCCACGTCTCTCCGGCACTGAACCCTGGGCACCATTGGATAGGGACCACCGGCAGCGCCGCGGTTCGCGCGTGGTGTTCCAGCAGGTTCTGAAGACCGTACGGAACAGCCCAACCCATGGGCAGCTCGATACTCCAGTCAACCGAGTGTAAGACTGGCCCGGACAAGCGGACGGCTTCCTCATGGCGACCGACTTGCGCGAGCAGGTGGACTCGCTTGCATAGCAACCATTCTCCGGCGCGCCACTTTCCAAAGTAGCCCCACTCCGACCCCTGCCAGATGGCGGCATTGGGGAACCGGCGGCCCATGTCCTCATACATCCGCAGGAGCGCGTCGGCGGAGACGTCCGGAGTGCTCTCGTACGTGTGCACGTACTCCACCATCGCGTCGCCGAGGCGCGGGTGGGCCATGTCCATGTACACGAACCGCTCCAACGACCGGCGGGCGTGCTCGTAGCGGTTCATGAAGTAATACATCTTCCCCACCCAGTACACCGCCTCGACGTACTGCGGGTCGTCGCGCGACGCCTGGCGGAACCGCAGCCACCCTTCCCCGTACCGCCCCTGGTCGTAGAGGTCCATCCCCTCATAGAGCGCCTTTGCCGCCGGCAGACTCCGCGTCCAAACCGGCAAGGTCTCGAGAATCTCCGCCGGAGGCCGCTGGGTAAACCACCCCAAAAGTTCCGCCGAGAGTTGACGCTGAAGGTCCAGCACCTGTTCGACCGGCCCTTCGACCTCCTTGCGCGCAAGTTCCATCCGGCTCTCGACGTCCACGATCTGGCCGGTGATGCGGATACGGCCGTCGGCCACGGCATAGACGCCGCTGATAAGTTGCTCGATCTTGAGGCTCTTTCGGATTTCGTCCATGCGGGCGGCGTCGGTGGTGGCCATCTCAGGGACCCAGTTCATTTTCTGGGCTACCAGTTGCATCTCGTCGCGTGCGACGACCGAAAGGCCCCGGCTCTGGACGAAGTCGGTGGCGATGCGGTCGGCCAGACCCTTTTCGAGCCACCGCCAATCGGGACTGCCAGAGGTCATCTGAAAATTGAACACCGCCACGTTCGTCGCAGCAGAGGCAACGGGCGCGCAGAGCAACCACAGGCAGACCGGCAACATCCACCCTTTTTGCGCCAGGCGAGTTCTCATGGCTGTTTCTCCGCCGGACCAAGGCGTTCGACGCCGGATTGGGATTCGGCCTTTTGGGCCTCGGCCAGGAGTTTCCTGACCGCCTCGGCGCGCTTCGAGTTCGGATCGCGCTCGAGGTACGCCTGCCATTCGATGACAGCATGTTCGGGTTCATCGAGGCGCTGGTAGCAGACGCCCATCCAGAAGTGGGCCTCCGTATAGTCCGGGTCGAGGTCCATGGTGCGCATGAACTGCATGACGGCCTCGTCCAGGTTGCCGGCGTAATAGTGGCTGAGGGCCTTGGCGAAATGGAGGCTGGCGATGGGCGAGGTGTCGATCTGCTTCAGGTCAATCTCCGGCAGGGGCATGGCCATCTGTTTGGCCAGCCGGCGGGCGAGTTGCAGGGCAGCCTCCGGCAGGTCCTCCGGCCGACAGGCAAGTTCGTCCGCCGCCAGAACGCGCTCCGTCGCGATGTCCACCGCCTGGGCGTGCACGGTCAGTTTCCCCTCGACCAGATACAGCCGGCCGACGAGGACCGTGTCGGCCTTCAGGAGTTTGCCGGCCTGCAAGGCGTACGGCTGGCCGGTCAGGCCCTTCAAGGACCGGGCCTGCTCCTCCGCCAGCGCAAGCAGCCGCTGGCGCTCGACGACGGTGACGTGTTCCTGCTCGGCGAGGAGGACGGCCACGAGGTCGCCCAAGCCGGCGCCAGCGGGGTCGTACTGTTCCTGGCCCGTCTCGTTGTCGAAGGGGGCGGCGAAGATGGTGCGGTTCTGCGGCTCCGCGGCGGCGGGAGCGCCCGTAGCGGCATCCTCGGCCGCTTGCGCCCACGCTGCCAGCGCCAATGCCGCCAGGCCTGCAAGGACAAGCGTTCGGCTTTTCATGGTCATTTCTCCTTTTCGGTTAGTCTCCGGATCCCGCCAAGAGGGGGTTGGCCTGGATTTCATCCAGCCGATCTTCCTTCCGAAGGTGGTCCTTGAGGATCTTCGCTGCTTCCCGCCGAACGTCAATGGAAACCCTCTTGAACAGGAGCGTCTCGCGCCAATGGTTGGGCACCTCAGGCAGGTCTCCCGTGACGTAGGCCCACAAGGTTTTCTCGAACACGTCCTTCGAGGCGGTCTGGCGCAGGGCGCGGAAGTAGTACTCGACGCGTTTGGTTGCCCCGCGAACGCGCAGCGGCGCCTCGCGCCACAGGCGCGGCACGAGCGCCACCACCTCGTCCCAACGCCCCATCTCGCGGAGGATGCAAAGGTAGACGTCCTCGGCAACGGGGCATTTCAGCCGGGACGGCTCCTCCGCGAACGGGCGCAGCAGTTCACGAGCCTCCTCGAACGCATGCATCGCGTAGAGCCAGTAGGCCATCATCCGCGCCGTGTGGATTGAGCCGCACAGTTCGCCCTTGTTTACGGCGTCCCGGTAAGCCGCGACGGCAAGGTCCCGGCGTCCGACCTTTGAAAAATAGAAGACGCGGGGAAGCGGCGGCTGCTTGCCGGTCCAGGCTTCGAGCCGCTCAAGTGCCGTCCGCAGGATCTGCTCCGAAGACTGAAAAGCGCCCCTCTCCTGCAGTCCCGCTCGGAGCGTTTTGAGGGGCACGATGACCAGCGAGTCCCCCACATTGACACAGATCGCGTCGTGGGTGCGGCACATGGACGATGCGCGGTCGGCCACCATGAACGGGCCGGCGAACGTGGCCCCGTCCCGTGTCGCGGTCAAGCCGCCGCTCCGGTCCAGTACCCAAAGCACCTTTTCGTCGGCGAGGACGTCGGTCGGGCAACCTGCCAGGGGGGCCACCCGCATCCCCTCCCGGGTCTTCGGGTCCCAGAACCAGCGGTGACGGCCCAGCGTGCTGGATAGGTTGTTCAACGTTGAAGGGGGGAAGTAGATCGGCGCGAGGCCGCCGCTCGATTCCTCCAGCCGATAGAGCGGATCCTGGGTGTCGGAGTAGGTTTCCACCAGAACGTCGAGCCCGCAGGTTGACGCAATACAGGAAGGCTGGAAGGAGTGGACTTCGACGGACCAACCATCGCGCCAGGCGCCGGATGCGGGGTCGAACAGGCTGATCCGCTCGGAGCCGGAGTGGTAAACTCGCCAGGGCTCGCCGTCGCGCGGGCAGACGCGCCGTACCGGCCCGCACGCGTCCGGGGCCATCCAGAGGGTCCACTTGTCGGAGCCGTCGCCCAGCCGGGCGATGTAGCCTGCTTCCTTGCCTCCGCCTGCGGCATAGAGCGCTCCGCCCCGTACCAGCAGTGCATGGACCGACCCGTCCGGAAAACCGTCGGTCACCTTCGTAGCCTTTCCCGTCGCGAGGTCAACCACATACAGGCCGTGCTCTTCGGCCCCGACATACACGCGCCCGCCGAACGACGCGATTGACGGCCGCATGACGTAACTCGTGTAGATCGTGTTGAGCGGATAGAGCGGCGGGACACCCTCGAGGCGCAGAGGCTCACGTCGGCTGACCTCCCAAAGCCAGTATTCCTGGCCGGACCGCAGAATCGCCAGAAGGGGGCCGCCTTCGGCGGAGACGGACATGGCGTGGCCTTGCGGGACGGTGTATTGCGTCAGACCCTCCAACGGCTTTCGGTCCACCAAGCGCGTATCGCCCCAGGATGGAGCCGAAAACGCCGCTTGGAACGCCTCGATGTCCCGCTTTTGCTGGAGGAGCCACTCGATGTGTTCGAGGAACGGCTTGAACCTCGGCCCCGCCTTCTTCACATTGTCCCGGAGTGTAGTCGTCAGGTAGTAACTCGTGAACGCCCAGCCCGGATACATCCGGTCCGACCACTCCAGGGCCTCCCATGCCCAGTCGAACCGCTCGAGGTAGATGGCCTTGGCGATGTAGTAGCCGAAAGGTGTATAGGAAGGCGGCTCGTGCTCATCCACGTAGGCGAGGCAGACCTGCTGGGCGAGGTTGGCATCCCCGTTCTCGAGTAGGATGTCCACAGCGGTACCGCCGCAGTCGGGGCCCGGCGGGCAGTTCAGGATCATGTGGGCCACTCGCCGGGCCAGATCGAGGGCCCGGACGCGATTGGCCTCGACGAGTTGTTCCGAGCAGCCGAACCTGTTCTTCAAATGGGAGATTTCGCAGCGCACGGCGTTCCCCCACAAAGGGTGGTCGGGGAACGCCTCAATGAAGTGGCGGCGCATGGTCACGATAGGCTCTTCGTGGTACAGCAGCACACTGAAGCCCTCGCCGGTGTCACGAGTGGCCGTACCTAGCGGATCAACAACCACGTAGGGTTCGGGACTGTCGGGGATCAGGTTGGCCGCCTTCAGGGCCAGAGAGATCGCCTGTTCGGCGTTGGCCTGGAGCCCCTCGTACGTGGCCGTCATCTGCTTCGCCAGGGCGAGGTATTTCTGGGCCTCCCAGTACCGCCGCGCCTGATCATCCGTTTCGACGGCCGGCGGGGCGGGCGTGCCGGCCAGCGCCGCAATAGCCTCCGCGAGACGCTGGACAGCCTCGGTCTCCATCGCCGCCGCCTCGGCCAGGATTCCCGACACGCGGATTTCCTTCTCCTCCCCCCCGCGCGAAACCTTCAGTTCCAGCACGAGCTGCGACTGGTCCACCTCCTTGCTGCTCGGAAACGTCTGGGTCAGGTTTCCGTGGACGGCGATCGCGCCGGCGACGGGGGCGAATGTGCGCTCCGGGGCCACAAGGCCCGTCGCCGCCAGCGACGCCTCGGCGAGAACAAACTCCCCCAGTTCACGGTGCAGGACGCGAACCCCCGGCAAGGTCGCCAGCCGTTCGGCCAGACGGCCTCGCAGGCTCTCGGCGACTCCGCCCTGCTCGGGGAACGGGCTGGTGTGCGTTATCGGAAGCACCGCCACGTCTATCACGTGTTCCCGGCGCACGAGCGAAGCGGGAAGGGCCTCCATGAACCGCCGCGCAGCCTCGCGTATCGCCGGATTGTCAGCAGCGGCGCACGATTGGCTGAGCAGGATGTTGCCCGTGGCGGTCTCGATGGCCGTCAGCACCAGATCCACCCTCTCGGCTTCGTGCGTGAGCCGCGCCGCCAGCAGCACTTCGGCCCCCACGATCCGGCCGGCCTGAAGGTCCTTGCGGTTGAGGCGGCTGAGGACCAGTTCGTCGAGGATGGCCTGGATCCGCGCCCGCTCGACGACCACGACGCCCGGCAGGCGCGTCAACTCGGCGTCCAGGACGGCCTCGACGAGGCGCTGCATCTCGGGGTCGCCGGCGCCGCCAACCTGCACGGGCAAGAGCGCGATCGTCCAAGGGCGGTCCGTCTCCGCCCGGCAGATCGCGGCGGCCAGGGCAACAGCCAGCGCAGTTAGCAGGATGCGCCGCAGCCTCACGCCTCCTCCTTCTGCTGATTTTCCCGGCCGAGGCGCGGGTCGACCGATTCGGCCGAGGCCGCCTTCACCGTCATCGCCCGCGCTTTGCGCCCGGTGAGCCGCTCCGCCTTCACCTTCATTTCTCCTTCTCCGGCGGGGCATAGGCGACGAGGCGGCGGGCGACGGCCAGGGCAAGTTTGTGGCCGGCTTTCTGGAGCGCCGTCTTGCCGGCAGTCTGCTCTGCCAGATCCACGGCCCGGTCCGTGTGGCGGTCCGCCAGCAGGATCTCGCCCGTATGACGGTCAATCACGTTGACCTCGGCCCGGCCGGTGCAGGTCACAAGGTCGCCCGTGCGCAGGGCGAACTCGCTGAATGCTTCGCCGACGACAACCACGTCGGCGTCCTGGAGCGCGGCCGGCCAGGGACCCTTTTTGCCCTCCAGCATGCCGCGAGCCCAATCGGCCAGGGCGTTCCTGCCCGTGTCCACCACCTTGAAGCCGCAGGCGATCAGGGCCCGCTTGATCTCGGTCTCAACGGCCGGATCCACGACGGGGGCGGGGGGGCGATGCGTCTGATGCTCTTCCGGGATGACGACGGCCACGACGGGCAGCTCACGGTCGCCGACGGCTGCGCGGATCTCCGCAAGGGGGTCGGCCAGTTTCGTATCCGGCGGAAGGAGGCCGGCGGCCTCCTTGCGAATGAGCGCGGTAATGTCCTCCGCAAGCAACAGAATGGCCTCTGCGAGAGGCTTGCTCGGCTCGACCGTGCGAAGAGTTCCCTTGACGGCGCCCGTCTCGACACCGACAACCTTCGTAACGATCATCAACTGTTTGTCCATCATGAACGTCTTGCCGATAACCATCAGTTGCGCACCGAGGAGTTTGCCGACCTCGACGGCCCGTTCCTGGTCGGCCAGGCCGACGAGTTTGAGTTTCTGCTCCTCCAGGATCTTGCCGAGTTTCGCGCGCTCGACCAGTTGGAAGGCGTCCTCGACACTGAGGCGCGCCGTCAGGATGTCGGCCATCTGGGCGCCGAGGTCCTTGTTGTCCGGCGCCGCCGCCTCATAGTCGAGGACGGCAACGGTCGGCGGCGCCGCCTGGGGTTCGGGCTGACCGGCCCCAGCACGTCCCGCCAGCGTCAGGCCGGCCGCCAACAGCACTATCAACCCAAGAGCATGGGTCCTCATGATCCACCTCCTTTTCGCTTGTACCCTAGGGATTCGCCAATGTCCATAGAATGAGATCGTCGAGGATGGCGCGGCCGCAGGCCTCCGTCGCCGGTCGGTCGAGTTCCGGATGGACGGCGGCGACGGCCCATCCCCGGCCGACGCGGCGCGCGACCGCCAGGCCGAACGCCCCGCCGGACGGAGACGACCCCTCGGCCGCCAGCCCGATCAAGACACGGCCCTCGGGTCCGGTTTCCAGGACGCGCCGCCACGGCCCGGGTCCAAGGTCGGATTCCAGGACGGTTTGCCCGAACCCTCCGCCGAGGCGGGGCGGCGCGGTCACGGGTTCCGGTGCCCGGACGGACGTGACGCCCCATCCTTGCCATCCCGGCGGCGGATTCAGGATGACCAGCGACAGGCCGGCCAGTAAACGTTTTTCCGTCCCCTGGATGACGGTTGCAAGGTTTACATCCTCCTCGTGTGCTGCCACGATCAGCGTCCCGCCGTCGAAAAACCGGCGCTGGATCTCCGACGCCAGGTCCGCAAACTGGACGCCCTCGCGCCGCAACGCCTGCTGGACCTGGCCGCGGGGATCAATCACGCCGACCCGGCGGGCGGCGATCCGCCCGGCGCTCGGCCCGAGCGCCGTCTGGGGCAGGACGACGAGGGCCGCCGACCGCCTCGCCGCGCGGCCCGCGAAGACCCACCGGCACTCGGTCCGCACGCGGACGTCCGGGGCCGCCAGCCGACACCGCCCGATTCCCTCCTCGTCCAGCGCAAGGGCCCCCTCGGCAAGGACGGTGTCCTCGAACGCCAGTTGCCAGGTCGCCCGGCCCTGCGGTTCGCCCGCCACGACGACCGTCACCTGCGTGCCGCTCAGCACGATCAGCCTCGGGGCGGCGGATTCGATCCCCTCCGAAAGGGAGATCAGAATCGCGCTTTCCCCGACCGGCAGGGCCTCGGCGCCCCCGGCTGCGACTCCCCGCTGGCTGTCGCGTTCGCGGGCCTGACCGTCGCACGAACACACCAGGCTCATCGCGCCGAGCGCGACGCAGCCTCTGAAGATCCGCCCCCATCCGCCGCCGCGCATCTCACGACCCTCGCCTGGTCCTTGAGGCCGACGCGGTCTCGGTCAGCCCACGGCGCCCGCAAACGGAACGACCTGGAGCCAGAGGCGTACCGGCCGGCCGTTGAGCCGAAACTCGCCCACCTCGACGGGGTCGGCCCCGATGGCGACGCGCCCCCGCACCCCCGCCGAGTCCTGTGCCGTCTGGCCTACCGTCAAGGCCACGGCCGCCCAGTCGGTCCCGGCCGCCACTTCGTAACCGACCGGACGCCCGCCCAGAAGGCCGGCGTCCGGCAGAGCGAGGCGCGAACCCGGCTCGGCCGGCAGAATGAGGTTGACGGTCTCCATCGTTTCGTTTCCCGGGCCGACGAATCGGCAACGCACCAGGAGCAGGCGTTCGGCCCCGGCTTCGCCAGGCACATAGCCGAACTCGCCGCGCGCCCCACTCAGGACCAGCCACGGGACACCTTCGATGCCGGGCTCCACCACCTGGCGCCACACCCGGCCGTAGGCCTCAATTTCCGCACGGGAGATGGCCGTCATCGGCACCCCGGCCGAGGATATCGGCGATGGGTGTTCCATAATCCGTACCGTGGCATAGGCGGCGAGGGTGGCGCTGATGCCGCCGATCAGGATCCCCGCCGCCACACGCGCCAGCCACCCCACCGTCCGACCGCCTCGGGCTGGACGGATAGCGTGCGCCGCGTCCGGCTTCAGCCGCCGGAGCAAGGCAGCACGCGACGCCTCCAAGGTCCCTTGGGCGGCATCAAATCCAAAGGCCGCGCGCGCGGCCCGCTCGGCCAGGAGCATCTCGCGGAGCGTCTGCTGCGCGGCCGGGCTATCGGCGATCTCGTGCAGCACTTGCCGCGATTCCGCTTCGTCCGGCGCGCCGCACAGCAGCGCGTGGATCCGCCGCTCCAGGTCCAACTCCTCCGCTGGTTCCATCGCTACGCCTCCGGAAAGGCTTGCTGCATGACCCCTTGTAAGTGTTTTCGTGCCCCGTGGACGCGCGATGCAACTGTGCCCACAGGGACGCTCAACAGTTCCGCCGCTTCTTCGTATGTGTATCCGTCGAGGACGGTGGCGACGAACGCGACGCGCAAGCCGGCCTGGAGGTCCCCAATCGCCTCGCGGAGCCGCTGCACCTCTTCGCGCCGCACCGCCCGGTCGACCGGACTGGAATCGGTCTGCGGCAGAGCGGCGACCGTCCACACATCCACCGTCTGGCCCCGCCTCATCCGCCGCCGCGCCCAGTCCCGCACGCAATTCACCAGGATCTGGTGCAGCCAGGTGGTCCGCAGCGCCCCGCCGTCGAACCGATCCCACCGGCCGAGCGCCTGGCAGAAGGCTTGCTGCGTCACATCGGCCGCGTCAAAAGGGCTCCCCGTCAGGCGCAGTGCCGTCCGGTACAGCCGCGGGTACCAGTTGCCGATTTGCTCGTCGGTGGGCCTGTCCACGGTCCGATCCCCGGCGCCGCCCGGCGACCTCGTTGCTGCGTCGCGCCCGAAATGCTGTCCGCACCCAATGAAACGCGGAAGGGGGAGGAAACTTCGCTCTTGTTCGGACATTTTCCCATGCCGAGGGTGCAGGTTCAATTGGTTTTTGCATCTCTTGGCGCTGGGGCCTATCTTGACAGGGCGCGGTGCGGCGGTAGAATACGCTCGACGGTCCGCGGAGAGGTGGCTGAGCGGCCGAAAGCGACGGTTTGCTAATTCTTCGTTTCACCTCGGCGTAAGTCCTTGCGAACACGGTAATTACAGTTGCCGCCATCACTTGCGGTTGAAACACGAATGCCGCTGGAACCGCTAGAACCGCTGGAAACCGCCCGTCCGGTTGTCGCGACAACAGCCCCGCCGAATAGTTTGTTACCCCACGAGCGGATTGCCGAAACAGCAGAGCGGGTGGACTTTAATCCCGGCGCGCCGGGATTGCGAGTTTGGGCCCCGCCCCGCGAGCCAGTCTTTCGCGCGGAGCGCAGTGGAGAGTTAGGCAATCCCATAGAGAGCCTTCGCCAAGGCGTCGATTTGCAATCGAGCGTTTTGCCTGCGGCGGATTTCCAGGGAGCTGTCACACAATTCCTTAGCCAGGACGGCGATCTCTTCGCAAGTTGACCGCGCCGATCCCTCCGGGAGCACAAGGGGAAAGTCTCGCAGGACAAAGACCCGACAAATGTATCGCTCCGGCCCGATGGCCGGCATCCGATGCTGGGTGAATAGCCAGAATACTTCGCTGTTCAGGATACCCAGGAGGTAGTAGGGCGAGATGGTATTGGCATCCGGCCGCACAATGACCACGGTGCTGTGACACAGGATGCCTTGTCGCGTATCAAGGGTGAAGCTTCTTCCGAAGCCAACCTTGCCGGCGATAAGTCTCGGAGCATTCGTCGCATGCCGTGGTTTGCGGAAGCGTGGCGCCCACCAGGGACCGTCAGTGCGCCTTTGATCTGCTA
>DATKUU010000423.1:0-3578 GCA_035530455.1 Phycisphaerae bacterium
TCATCCCGCGAACGGCCGGCCGACAGCTCGCCGCCGACAAGGGGCTGACACTCACCACGACCGGCGGATCCGGCAAGGGCTTCATCACCTACTCGGCGGAGTGACCTGACAGATGGCAGTAACTCGATATGCAGTAGCGACTGGAGCTTGGTCGGCGGTTGCTGTCTGGTCAGCAACGTCAGGCGGAGCCCCAGGCGCCAGCGCTCCCGGCAACACCGACACCGTCTGGTTTGATGCCAACAGCAACGGAATCACCGTCACGATGGACGGAGACATTGCTACATTGGCATACTTCTGGATGCATAGCACGACCGGCGTCTTGGCGATGGGCGAGTATGATCTCACGGCAGACCTGATAGACACCGGCGGCGGTACGCCGGTAATCACTGGTGGCGCGGGGGCGGTCCTGACCACGGCGGCTGTGGGCGGTGGGGGCGTTGCGGACATTGCGGACGTGGACTTCTCCGGGTTCGCGGGCAAGTTCGTCTGGAACATCGCCGTACTCGCCACGGTCAGCATGTACGATCTGACGGGCCGGGCGAACGTCGAAAAGACCGGCGCTGGGAACCTGAGCCTGGATTGCAACGTCGCTGGCGACGCCTTCCAGACGGGCGACTTTACGATCTCGGCGGGTACGGCGACGATTTTCGCCACGCCCGACGCCCACATCGACGCCCAGGGCGACGTGATTGTCGGTGCCGCTGGTACACTAGCCCTTGGAAGTGGAAGCGTCGTCGCCACGGGGGCATTTACCCGCGTCGATGGCGGCGTACTGACGGGCACCGCCGACTCTTCCATCCACGCGACGGGTCTCGCGAGTGCGGGCGAAGGGCTGGCCGGCTTCCTGGGAAAGTTCAGGCTCACCGACGACGGGACAGTTGCGGTGAGCGGCAGCTACTTGAGGCTGGAGGTCGCCGCCGGCGTGCAGGCTACACAGGCTGGCACCGTCGCCATCAGGGAGTTCATAGGCGAGGCCGGAGCCACATTCGTTGGTAATGCCGGCTCATTCTACATTCTTCCAATCGCGAGTGGCTTCTGGAGCTTCCCTGGCAGCATAACAGGCGTTGGAGCACTGACCTTTTCACTCTACGCAAGTCATTCCAACGGTGCTATCGACGTCACCGGCTTCTCCAGCGTTGTGGTGAAGGGGGTTGATACAAAGTCCCTAACGATGACAGGCGACTTCCTCGCCGGCACGAAGGCCCTGGCAGTCTATGCCAACTCTGGAGTAGACGGGTTGTGGACGCTGACGATGAACGCCGGCTGCAAGCTCCAGGTCGGCGCGATGGTCGTAGGCGAGGCCGTCAATAACCGCTGTGGGGCGATTGTGCTGAACAGCGGCGACCATGAGATCGGATCGCTGGCGGCTGCCGGGACGGGAACGCTCAACGCCGTCACCTTCAACAATGCCAAGGTCGCGATGGGCGGGGCCTGGGCGTTCGACAACATCACCGTCGACCTCGGAACGTCTGCGATCATCCCCTCTGGCAGCTACACGCTCAACGGCGCTGGAGCCCTGGCGGTGGTGGGTGCCGGCGGTGACGCCTTCAGCAACGGGGCGGACGTCCTCACCGTCTCGAACCTCACCGTCACCGTTCAGAACCTCCGGGCATGGTGCGGCGTCGTCGACGGCGGCGGCAACAGCGGCGTCGACTTCTTCCCCGTCCCGCCCGACCAACTGGATTATGCGGCATGAGCACGATCGAGAAAATTGCGACCGCCCTGGCCGAGCTGCTCAACAGCGCCGAAGCCCCCTATGCCCTGGGCGAGGGCGTGAGCGCGACCTGGAGCCCCCGCCCGCAGTTCGACCTGGACGCCCTGGGCGTCCTCCACGTTACGATCGTCCCGGCCGGAGTCGAGCTGGTCCGGGCGGACCGGGCCCGGTGGTGGTGGATCTGGAGCCTCGACGTCGGCATCCAGCAGCGACTCGACGCCGAGCTGGCCCTGGCCGACGAGACCGCCCGGCTCCTGGAGCTCACCGAACAGATCGTCGGCTGGATCTCTAGTCAACCACTGGCTGCCTGCCCGGACGCAAAGCTCGTGCGGATCGCGATCGAGCCGATTTACTCGGCCGAGCACCTGGCCAGGATGGGCCAGTTCACGAGCGTGATCCGAACAGGCTACCAGACCTGAACGATGGAAGGAGACAACGGTGCCTGAATTCATCCTCGGCATGAACGGCAAGATGTATTGGGGCGCGGCCGGCGCCGCGCTCGGGGCCCTGACGGAGCTCACGAACGCCCGCGACGTCACGGTCAACCTCGAGGCGGGCGAGGCCGACATCACCACCCGGGCCAACTCCGGCTGGCGGGCGACGGCGCCGACGCTGCGCGAGTGCAGCGTCGACTTCGAGATGGTCTGGAAGCCCGGCGATGCCGGCTTTGATGCCCTGCTGGCGGCCTTCCTCACCAACGCGACCATCGAGCTCGCCGTCCTCGACCAGGCCCGCGAAACCAGCGGGGCCCAGGGCCCGAAGGGCTCGTTCGCGGTTACCAGCTTCAGCCGCGGCGAGCCCCTCGAGGAGGCGATGATCGTCCCCGCATCGGTCAAGCTGTCGACCTTCGACGAATGGGTCGACGTCGCGTAAGCAGCCCGGCGAGGGCGACAAAACCAGCAGGCCGCCCGGCCGCCCGGGCCTTTTGGAAAGCTAATCCGAGAAGGAGCAAAGCATGGCCGACCTAATACCCGTCGCAGCAGATGTCCTCAAGTACGATGGCGCCCAGATCGACACCGGGATCGCCGGCGCAGCCATCGTCGCCGGCCAGGTGATCTACCGCGACTCCACCGGCGTCCTCCAGTTGGCCGACGACACGACCGCGATCAAGGCCGCGGCCCTCGGCATCGCCCTCAACGGCGGGGCGGTCGGCCAGCCGATCACCTACGCCAAGGCCGGAGGCATCGACCTCGGCTGCGCCGTCGTCGTCGGCGTCGTCTACGGTGTGACCGACACCGCCGGCGGGATCTCCGACATCGTCGACCGCGCATCCGGCGACTACGTCACGATCCTCGGCATCGGCGTCACCGCCAGCCGGATCAACCTGGCGATCAACAAGTCCGCCGTGGCGATCGCCTAGGGCGGGCGAGCCCGACGGCGGCAGAGGTCCCGACATGGCCGACTTTCTCGACAACCGCGATCGCGAGTGGACGCTCACGATCGACGTCAATTCGATCCGCCGCGTCCGCGCCGACCCCGGCATCGACCTCATGGGCGTCCTCGACGGGCCGCTCCTGATCCGACTCGCGAGCGACCCGGTCCTCCTGGTCGATACGCTCTACACCCTCTGCGCCGCCCAGGCCGAAACCGCGAAGATCTCGCCGGAGGAATTCGGCCAGGGCCTCACCGGCGACGCGATCGAGAAGGCGGGCAACGCGCTGCTGGAGGCCCTCGCGGATTTTTTCCCGAGCCGCCGGAGGGCGATCCTTCGGCAGCTCCTGGAGAGGGCGGAGGAGCTGGCGGAGAAGGACCTGGCGGCGATCGAGGCCAAGCTCGCCGCCGGCGACGTTCCCGAAAAGCCCGCCGCCGAGCCGACGGAAGCCCCGAGCCCGCCAGCGCCTCCGCCTGGCGCTACATCCACGAG
>DATKUU010000424.1:0-3898 GCA_035530455.1 Phycisphaerae bacterium
ACCGGCTCGCCGCCAGGGTTCCCGGTCTGACCGACAGGATAAAATCGCCCGTCTTGCCGCTGGTGGACGGCGAGGCGATCGAGATTCGGGGCGTGGTGCCCGAACTCGGACCCACCGTGAACAGCAGGGCGTCCGTGGCCGCCACGGTGTCCGACACGGTGACGCTTATCGCCCCCGTCGATGCGTCGAAGTTGGTGAACGCCTTCCAGAACCCGTCGCCATACCGGCGCGTGAGGTCCGAGAACGGCTGCCTGTGCTTGAGTTTCCTTGCCTGTGCTTCTGTGAACGCTGTCATGTTTCAGACTCCAAAGCCACATCCGGGCCACGCCTTGGCTGCTGCGCCGTTCCTTCTCGCAGGCCCTTTGTGACGGCGGTTTGACGCCCGCCGCGAGCGTTATTTCAAGTCGGTCCTTTCCGTCTTGATCGTCACGTCATGCACCGTCCACTGGGCCGTACAGGCCGCCGTGGACGACAGTTCGATCTCGATCATCCGCCCGTCGATATGGTCCACCACGTACTGTTGGCGGACCAGTCCGTTGCTCTTGCTGAGGATGCCGCCCTTCTGCGTCAGGGTGTCGCCGGATGCCCGCTTGACGCGGACGCCCCAGGTCACGTTGTCGGAGCAATAGCCGCCCGTCTGGACCTCGACGGCCGCGAGTTTTTGCGGGAACTGGCTCCGCTCGACGGCGAAGACCCCGACCCAATTGGCCGCGAAGTCCGTCCCGTCGTCATCCGTCCCGTCGGGATACTTCAGCAGCCGCCCCGTCGAGGTCGCCAGCAGCATGAAGGGCGACTCGTTGGGCACGCAGACCTCGCACATGGCGGCAATTCCCTCGGTCGCACCGAGGCAGGCCGGGTCGAAGGCGGTCAGGGCCTGGCGGGCACGGTCCCAGACAAGAATCCGCTGGGCAACCGTCGCCCCGGTCTTGACCACGGCCGCCCAAACCTGGTCCTGGAAGCCGTAGTAGGCCATGCTCGCAAGGTATTGGTAGCCGGCAGGGATCTCCGCCAGCGTCGTTGCGAACCGCTCGTGGGCGAGGTTGCCGATGCCGTCCATGCGGGCGATGGTCCATGCCCCGTTGGCCAGGGCGTGAATCTCGCCACCGGCCGCGCAGGCCGCCAGCGGCGACACGCAGCCGAAACTGCCGTGAGCCTTGGCGGGGAACAACTTGCCGGTCGCCCCCGAACGAATCTGGTAGGTCGAGTTCGGCGTGTAGAGCGCCACCAGCCCGCCCGCGGACCGGATCGCCACGGCCATCCCGTCGAAGAACGCCTCGCCGATCCACGGCTTGGGCCAGAGGGCCTTGAGGTCCGTCGTACCCGTAACCTCCGTCGCAGAGTACGAGACGATCTGCGGAACGCTGGTCGGGAAGTTGGGTATCGAGAACATGATCTTCCCGCCGACGGAGAGGCCGCCGTAAACCGCCTGCTGGCCTGTCCAGGCCCCGCACTTGGCGGCCGGCGGAAGCCCGCCCGCGTTGGTGAACGGGTGCTGCTTGTCCAGGACGTGATCGGCCTTGTGCAAACCCATCGCCGAACCGTTGTCCTGAGTCGTATCGGGATAGGCCCGGTAGGAGAAGCATTCGGCGGGTTCTCCGCCGTCTTCGAGGCTCTCCGTATTGCCCATCGTGCAGTAGGCGTGCCGGCCCGTGATCTCGTAGTCCGTCGGCAGGGTCTCGCTCGCCACGGCGATGCCGCCCGTTGACTCGCTGGGCCGGGTCGTACAGAAGCCGGTCGATGCTGCCTGGCAGGGAGCGGATACCGTTCCCTCCTCCTGCGTGGCCGAGTTGCGATATGCGAGGTGGGCGTGGTAGTTGCCGACCTTCCCGCCGACCCCGGAACCGGCCCCCGCCGCGGCGATTGTGGCGGTCGCCCCGGCCTTGATTCCGGCCCTGTATGCCTTGGCCGTGTTCACGTCCGGGTTCCACCGGACCCCGTAGGTCGATCCATCGAAGTAGTGGAACCTGTCTCGCCACAGGAAGCCCCAGCCGGGTTCGGTCGCCGAGAGGGTGATGACTGAGGTTGCGATGTCGATTTCGGACCAGGAAATATCTGTCGCCGCCTTGGTTGTGGCATTGTAAATCTGGGTCGTGTAGAGTTTCCCGACGCTGCTGACGTTCAGCTTGGCCACGAGGTAAACATCGCCGTCGGCGAAGGTCACGCAGAAGACGTTCAGGATCGGCGACGTGCTGTTGATGGCGTCCTCGTACTCGGAGAACCCGAATCGCTTCTGGAGTTGTCCGTTGCGGACGGTCACGTTCAGGGCCTCGCGCGCGGTCCCGCTCGGGACCTTGCCGAACGGAAGGTCCGTGTTCAGTCCGCCGAACTGTCCGCGAATCGCGCCCATCTATAGACTCACTCCCAACCAGCCGTCAGGATAGCCCGGCAGGTTCGCGTACCATCCGCTGCCGGCAATCGTGCCCTGCTGGTGCTGGAACACGTCGAGAACCCTCGTCTGCGGGTTCGACTGGGTCTCGTCGCCGTCGAACTGCTGGTCCGCCAGCCACGCCTTGAAGGCCTTGTAGACGCTCTCCCAGGAGTTGTCCTGCCGGTAGTGCTGGAGCATCTTGAACTGGATGAGCAGTTCCCAGCCCGTGTCGAACGTGTGCGGCCAATACCCGGAAGTCGAGATGATCGTACTGTCGGCCACGGGGCTGGCCCGGTGCCACGGGTCCTTTCGCATATACCAATACGGATACGTGTACGCATCGTCCGCCGTCGGGGCGAAGGCCAGCTTCCAGGCGACGGCACTCTCATCCCAGTAGGCCAGGGCGATCTGCGGTGCCCCGGTGTCCGTCGAGAGCAGCAGGTCCTTGGCCCTCTGGAAGAGGGCCGGGCTTTCCGTGATGAAGAGGGAATACTTCGTGTCGGCCGCGACCCGCATGATGTTCTGGTCGAACTTGTGGAAGTTGGCGGCCAGGGCGACGCTCGACTCCCCGGATGCGACCGAGACGGTGGCCGGCGCGCTGCGGAACCGCCAGTCCTTGAGGTTGTAGAGCCACGCGCCCCACTCGCGGATCGTCTTGGTCACTCGGTCCGGCACGCTGCCGCCGGACGCCTCCGGGTCCACGTCGATCCACCCCCGCGCCTGTTCGGCCAGCGAGTCCACGGAGTAGCCCATCGTCCCCTCATCCGCGGCCTCTGCATCGACTTCGATAGTCACGGGGATTCGCGTCACTTCGTCGTCGATCACGAACTCGACATAGGCCGTGTAGGTCTCGCCGGCCTCGCTGGCGAAGGAATAGGTGTAGTGGCCGGTCGATGATTTCGTCATATCTGTGCCGTCGGCAACAATCACCGTATTGCTACTGTCCTTGACGCCGTAGGTTCCGGTTGAGTCGGAGAGTTTCACCGTCGTCGGGTCGAAGAACCCGCGGTCGTTCTCGAAGATGGCAGGGATTGTTGATGTTGGCATTTTATGTACTCACCGTAAACGGGTTGATGACGACGGTGATGTTCGTGGTAGAGCCAGCCACAATGGCCGCAATGTCCTCGATAATCGTGTCCTGATTCGCCGACGTGCCGAGGTCCGCCTGTATCTTGGTCACCGCGTCGGCCTTGATTGCGGCGGCGGCGATAGCGTTGGTAGCGAAGGCGTCGGCGGTCAGGGCGCCAGTCGCGAAGGTCGCGGCGGCAATGGAATCGGCGGCGAACGAGGCCGCAACGATCCCGCCGGTGCCGATGGACCCGACTGAGCCCGTGACGGAGCCGACAGCGCCGGTGACACTGCCGACCGCGCCCGTAACTGAACCGACTGCGCCCGTGACAGACCCCACGGCCCCGGTGACACTCCCGACCGCGCCCGTAACGGAACCCACGGCCCCGCTGACGCTTCCCACCGAGCCGCTCAAGTTGCCCGTGATATTGCCGGTAATCGCGGTCGTCCAGGCCGTAACGA
>DATKUU010000425.1:0-18638 GCA_035530455.1 Phycisphaerae bacterium
AGCCGACGTGGGCGTAGGGAACTTGCTGTACCGTTTTGCTCTGGGCGAGGATTTGCATCAGGTCCTCCTCTTGCGCCCACTCGCCTTACAGGAGGCGACGCACCCAAATCCCGAGGGGGGAGTACTCTCCGTAAACGTACACGGATAGACACACGCTGAGTGCCCAAGACGCCATCGCCAACACAGAGCACGAGAAAAGCAATATCCTTTTCCATTTCCTCGTGATCGCTTCAGGACTGTCAGGGTTCCTTAGGAGTCTGGCCGCGGCCAGGATCGCGCACATAAGCGATATGCCGAGCGCAAGCAGCGCGACTACCGCCATTTGGGGGACCGCTTGCTTGAAGGAGGTGCCCGCGATTCTTCCATCGCACGCGAAATAGAGCGCCAGGCCGGAGAAAGCCAGCATGACAAACAGACCGAAGGCCACCAGGACGCCCTTCGCGACCCGCTCGCCCCCTTGATGCCGCGAAGCCCTTGCGCGCCGCCCTTTCCGGACGCCGACCATGACTATGAGCCCTGTCACAAGGAGGATCGCTCCGAAGAAACTTCCTCCGGCCACCTGCGCGCTTTGCCGAAGCGACGATTCCCCGGCCGCGGCACCGTAGGCGATGTGCGAGTACGGAACCTGCTGGACGGTTCTGCTCTGGGCAAGAATCTGCATGGGTTTCTCCTCCACGCAACCGGCCATCGGGCACCCGACATCCTATTGGATGCGCCTGCCGTATGCAAGGTTCCACTGGGAAAGCGGAAGGCTTGAAACCGATGCTGCGAGGCGGTATCCTCATCGCTCCGCCGGCTGGCAAGCGCGGGCGATGGCGACAAGCAAGGGAGACACCGATGGCCAGTATGGACCTGAGGCACCTGGTTCAGGACAACGGGTCGAAAATCGTCCTCTTTGTCTGGGACGGGCTGGGGGGCATCACGAGCGGACCCGGCGGGAAGACCGAACTGGCGGCCGCACGCACCCCCAACGCCGACCGCCTCGCTCGTGAAGGCTGCTGCGGCCTCCTGGAGCCCGTCTATCCGGGCGTGACGCCCGGCAGCGGGCCGGGACATCTGGCCCTCTTCGGCTACGACCCGGTCGAGTACCAGATCGGGCGCGGGGCGCTCGAGGCCGCCGGCGTCGGGTTCGACCTGGAGCACGGCGACGTGGCCGCACGCCTCAACTTCTGCACGCTCGACTCCAAGGGCTGCATCACCGACCGCCGCGCGGGACGCATCCCGACCGACGAATCGAAGAAAATCGTCGAGAAACTCGCCAAGGCGATCAAGGAGGTGGACGGCATCCGGGTCCTCTGGTCGCCCGTGAAGGAGCACCGGGCGCTGCTCGTCCTGCGGGGCGAAGGGCTGGGCGACGGCGTCGAGGACACCGATCCGCAAAAGACGGGCGTTGCGCCCCTCGAGCCGAAGGCCACCGACGACACCGCCGAAAGCGCGCGGACCGCCGACGTGGCCGGCAAGGTCCTGCGCAAAGCGCGCGAGGTCCTGGCGGGCGAACCGAAAGCGAACGGCGTCCTGGCCCGCGGCTTTGCGAAGCGGCCGCACTGGCCCAGCATCCAGGAGCGGTTCGGCCTGAAGGCGGCTGTCGTTGCCGGGACGCCGATGTACCGCGGCGTGGCGAAATTGGTCGGCATGACGGAACTCCCCGCCACCAACGAGGTCGAGCGCGACGTCGCCAGCCTCGCCGAACACTGGAACGAGTTCGACTACTTCTTCCTCCACTACAAGCACACCGACAAGGCGGGGGAGGACGGCGACTTTGCGGCCAAGGTCAAGGCCATCGAGGAAGCCGACCGCGCCTTGCCGAGCGTCGAGAAACTGCGGCCCGACGTTCTCATCGTGACGGCGGACCACTCGACGCCGGCGGCCCTCTCTTCGCATTCCTGGCATCCCGTGCCGGTGCTGCTCTGGGCCAGGACCGTTCGCCGCGACACGGTGGACCGGTTCGACGAGGTGGCGTGCACGGCGGGGGGCCTGGGCCTGAGGCCCTCGACGCACCTGATGCCGCTCGCCCTCGGCCATGCGGGGCGCCTGGCCAAGTTCGGAGCCTAACCGCGTCGGGGGGGGCCATGCCCTCGAACAAGCAGAGCCGCGACGACGCCCCCGCCTTCTGGTGCGATGTCCCGGCGCGCCGGGACTGGCGCGGCACGCACTGGGATCGCATCGCCGCCCGCCTTGCCTCAATCGGTTGATGCCCGGTCTGATTATTGGTGAGATTCCAGGTTCAGCCTTTTCCTGGGAACCTGCCACAAAATGTCGGAGATTTGGTTCACCGGCGCCGCCGCTCCTGCCGATACATGAGGGTTACGGGTCAACTGGGATCGCGCGACAACGGGGATGGGGCGGGAGGCAGTGTGTTCCCATCGGAAGCGTACGGCGTAGTGGTTCGTATCCTTCTGTTGTGTGCGGCAGTGGTTGCCGTCCCCTGGTGGGGGTGGCGGTGGGCCGGCGGCAAGCGCGACGGCTACCTGGCCATGACGAGCGGCCTGGTCATCCTGCTCGGGGCGGAGGGTTTGGCGCTGGTCGGTCTGGTATCTCCGGCCTCCGTAAGGCCCGACATCGCCGCCGCCATTGATCTGCCGTGCCGCGCGGGCGGCTACCTCCTCATCCTTGTCGGGTTCCTCTCCGTGACCTATGATTTCCGTCGCGCCAAGGCCGGCGCGACGGCCGCGTTGTCCAGCGAACGGTCGCGTGCGGAAGAAGCCCGCCACGAGCGGGATTTCGTCCGTGCCGTCGTCGAAACAAGCGAAATCGTCATTATCAGCGTCGCCCTTCCGGACGGAGCCATCACGCTGTTCAACCGGGGGGCCGAACGTGTCACCGGCTACGCCCGCGACGAGGTTCTCGGACGGCGCTATCGCGAGGTCCTGCTGCCTCCCGACGATGTCCCGCTGGCGAAAAAGGTCGGGCGGGCGATCCTCGACGGACGGTTCGATCCTGTCGGCTCGCACGAGCACCTTATCGTCACCAAGAGCGGCGAGCGCCGCCTTGTCTCGTGGACGTTCACCGTTTCGCGCGACCCCAAAGGCGCGGGGCGGTGCGATGTCGTCGCCTACGGTCTCGACGTCACCGAGCAGCGCCGCATGCAATCCAGCCTGGAGCAGGCCAAGGCCGACCTGGAGCGCGCCAACGCGGAACTCAAGCGCCTCGCCGCGACCGACAGCCTGACGGAACTGGTGAACCGGCGCCAGGCCAACATCCTGCTGGAGCGCGAGATCGCCCGCAGCCGCCGAGCCGAATCGCCCGTCGGCATCGTCATGATCGACCTCGACCGTTTCAAGATCATCAACGACACCCACGGTCACGACGTCGGTGATGCCGTTCTCGTCCACGTGGCGAGGACGCTTCGGAGCCGACTCCGGTCCACCGACATTGTCGCCCGCTACGGCGGCGACGAGTTCCTGCTCGTTCTGCCTGACACCGGTCTGGAGGACGCGGCCCGGGTGGCCGACGTCTTGCGCGACAGGATGGAGAGCGTCCCGGTTTCCTGCGGTGCGGCGCAGGTTTTTCTGAGAGCCAGTTTCGGCGTCACCGTGCTGCGGCCGGGCGAAAACTCCACCATTACAGACCTGGTGCGCATGGCCGACGAGGCGATGTACAGCGCGAAGGGGCTCGGCGGGGGACGCGTCGTGACCTGGGGTCCGGCCGGCGGCGAGGTCGAGCCCGACCTGGTCTCCTCCGACCAGGTCCGCGGCCTGCAGGCGCGCGTCAAATCCCTCAACGAGCAGAACCGCGACGCCTACCTGGAGCGCCTGGATGAAATGGTGCGGGACCTGGAGTCGCGCCACCCGCATTTCGTCGGCCACTCGGAGCGCGTCGCCCGCTACGCCGTCGCCGTCGCCCGCCACATGGGCCTCCGGCCCGACCAGGTGGAAGCGCTCGGCCGCGCAGCCGTGCTCCACGACATCGGCCGGTACGTCATCCAGCGGAGCGTGCTCGGAAAAGCCGGTCCGTTGAGCCGGGCGGAATGGGCCCTCGTCCGCCAGCACCCGGGCGTGGGCGAGAAGGTCGTCGGCCAACTGCGATTCCTCCAGCGCGAGGCCTGCATCATCCGCCACCACCATGAGCGCCTGGACGGGCACGGGTATCCGGACGGCCTGGTGGGCGAGGCTATCCCGCTGGAGGCGCGGATCCTGGCGGTCGCCGATGCGCTCGACGCCATGACCAGCGCGCGCGCCCACCGCGGGCCGCTGGCGCTCGGCGAAGCGCTCGAGCGCCTTCGCACCGGTGCGGGGACGCAGTTCGACGAAGCGGCGGTCGGTGCGGCCATCGCCGCCGCTGAAGAGGCCCGCGATTGGCCTTTGCAGGATTCGCTCAGCGATCCGGTCGAAGAGGTGTGCGCTTCCGCCTCCGGCGCCGGGCCGTGGCGCCGTATCCCGCCCCCCAGCCGCACGTAATCGCGTTCAGACAGATTTTGCGCGGTGGCCAGGCCCGCCAAAGGCGGGTAAAAATGCCCACCGCGCTATCTCAAGCCAAGCCCCGCGAAGTGGAAAAAGTAGCATTAGGCGCACAATCCGGGCATTTTGCATTTGACAGATTTCCGGGTTCGGGCGATAATGCTATTAGAAGGGCGTCTGCTGAGGTGTCCGTGCAGAAGAGCGTTTCCGCGGGGGCTCAGTTTCCGGAAAGGAGGCGAGTGCCCGAGAAAAGAAGGGTCTTGGGGCGTACCGGGAGTACCTGGCATTATTTCCATTTTCCCTGGTAGTGGCGCCGCGAGGCGCCGAAGGTTGGAGGACTGAACTCATGAAACGTCGAGGGTTTACCCTGGTCGAACTCCTGGTGGTCATCATGATCATCGGGATGCTCATGGGGATTCTGATCCCCGCAGTCTTCAGCGCGCTGGAACAGGCGAACCGGGCCGACTGTGCCAGCAAGTTGAGCCAGATCGGCAAAGCGTGCCAGACCTACGCCTCGGCCACCAAGCAGCGGTGGCCGGACATGTTCTCGTCCGATTCGACGCAGTGGGACCTGGTCGGCGAGACGCGCGACGACCATCAACTCCCGCCGGACCCGCGCGACGCGTCCGTGGATCCGGGCGACAACGACAACCCGATTGACTCGAACACGGCCAACTTCTGGCTGCTCATCGCCAGCATGGGCCTGACGCCCGAGCTGTTCAAGTGCCCGTCGCAGGGCCTGCACGAAGTGGACATGGCCGTGACCGACTACAACGTGGTCCGCGACTTCGCCAACGAGTTGTACGTCAGTTACTCGTACCAGAACGTCTTCAAGGCGGGCCGGCTGACGAGCACGTCCGCCCGGGCGAGCAACTTCGCCGTTGCGGCCGACGCCAACCCGCAGCGCCGCGACTTCATGAACGGCACGGACGGCATCACGGACGTGACGCTCGGCACGCGCCGGTTCGTCGGCGGCGAGGACTACATCCAGGAGTGGAACACCACCCTCGCGGGCGCCTTCATTGACAACGCCTGGGAACTGAACAGCCCGAACCACGCCTTCGAGGGCCAGAACGTCCTCTACCTGGACGGCCACGTCGTGTGGAAGACCCATCCGTGGGTCGGCCCGAACTGGGACAACATCTGGGTCGCGCGGGACACTACGGTGACCGACACCATCACCGCCAACGACATCGCGACGCTCCGCGCGTATGACGTGACCGACTCCTACGACGGAACGACCGAAGCGGCCGTTACCAACGACTCGTTCCTCGTGCCGTAAGGACTGTAATCAGCAGGCGCCAACCGGGCGATCCCGACGCAGGTCGGGGTCGCCCTTCTTTTTTCGGCCTGTCTGAAAGTCTTTTCAACGCAGAGAGCGCAGAGGACGCAGAGAACGGAAAGGGATTGGGGAACGGCCAGACAACTCGACATCCGCGCCTGTCGAAACAGCCATTCTTTGGTCGTGCCGTTGTTTCCCGAGCCTCTCTCTGCGCCCTCTGCGCTCTCTGCGTTGAAAAAACCGTGTCGTGCTATCGGCGGCGGTCCTGGAAGAGCCGCATCCGGCGGGAAAGCGTCATCGCTTCATATCGGCACATCTCGTGGCAGCAGAAGCAGGCGATGCACTTGGCGTAATCAATGACAGGTCCGGCCGGCGTCATGGTAATCGCCTCGACCGGGCACGCCTCGACGCACGAGCCGCACTTCACGCACCTGGCGCGCCGGACCTTCGGCCGCGTCACCAGAATCGTCGCCGCCAGGCGCGAGACGGCCGTCCCCAGGCCCATGCCGACGGACGGGACCTTGAAGCGCGGGACCACCTCCAGGAGGCCTTCGATCTGGATTTGCCCGAGGTCAATCGGCCCCAGGCCGCGCTCCGCCGCGATGCGAAGCAGGGGCACGCGCCGCGGCTCGATGCCCATCATGGCGGCCATGACGGCATCGAGGGCGACGGCATTGTCGGACGCAAGGATGCGCCCGACCTTCCTCGGCCGGCCGCCCGACGGGCCCTGGCCTTCCATAGCGACGACGGCATCGAGAATCGAGAGGTCGGGCGGGCGGACGGCGAAGACGTCGAGGACGGCCCGGGCGAAGGCGTCCGGTCCGCGGGCCTCGCGATGGAGGCGCGTCTTCTCGCCGCCCACAAGGTGCCCGAACGTGTTCTTCACCGCGCCGGTAATGCCCGTGGCGACATGGGTTTTCATCTTGGGCAGGTTGATGAGGAGGTCGGCCTGGAGGACCTCGCGCGAGAAGGCGAGGCGGTCGGCGAAATCGCTCGCCAGGGGTGTGGCGACGGGCGAGGCGCCGAGGTTGACGTAGCGATTGCCCGCGACCTGGAGAATGCCGGCCACGCGGGCGGCGTGCTCGTTCGATCCGTAGGCCCGCATGCCGGAGTTGTCGCCGACGAGGACGCGCCCCGCGCCGCGGCGCTCGAGCGCGTCGATCGTGGCGCGCACCACGGCCGGGTGCGTGCAGACGTGGCGCTCCGGCTCGACGGCGCCGAGGATGTTGGGCTTCAGGAGCACCGTCTTGCCGGCAAGGCCGAGGGGAAAGTCCTCGAAGGCCCGCTCGACGGCTTGGCCGACGTTGGCGTAATCTGCCTCATAGAGCTTCACGCGCGCCACGGTCGTTTACCTCAGGATGAAGTACCCGTGGCCGACCATGTCGAACACCTTTTCTTCGAGGATAGCCAGGCCTGCCTGGGAGAAGATTCGCCGCCAGGTCGGCGCGTCGGCGATGGTCTGGTCCGTCAGGTCGTGGAAGAGGTGGTGTTCGAGGAACGCGGTGGGGCGGCGCCGAAGTTTCTCGTGGGGCTGCTTGCAGAACTCGCCGACGTAGAGGAGGGCCTTCGGGAACTCGGCGCGCAACGTGCGCAGGAGGCCGACCACCTTTTCCTCGCCCTCGCCCAGGTATTCGTGGTAGGTGTCCACGGCGACGACGGCATCCATGTCGGGGCGCTCGCGCGCGACTTCGCTGAGGCGGAACATGTCGGCCTGGCGGACCTCGATGCGGCCGGCGTGGGGCGAGGCGGCCAGCACCTCCTTCGCATACGCCGCCGTCGGGCCGTCCACGTCAATCCCCAGCGCGCGGACCTCGGGCATCGTCTCGCACAGGTAGAACAGAAACGCCAAGTCGCCGCAGCCCAGGTCCAGGACTCTCCGCGCTCCGCGGCGGCGGAGCATGTCGGCCAGGACGGGGTAGGGGAGGGTGCGGCAGAGTTGGCCGCTCCCGCGACCGACGTACTTGCCCAGGCGCTGGACGTCGGCGGGATAGCGGGCCGTCCCCCGCAGGAGATCGGGCAGGCGCGAGAGGACCGGCGCATAGGCATAGGTGAGTTCGAAAAACCCCCGCGGCTCGGCCAGGAGCCGGCGCAGCCGCGGCGTCGCGCGGGCGCGGCCGGCCTCGACGCGCACGAGGCCCACGCCGTCCAGGTATTCCAGGACGCTGTCGAGCACGCGCCGCTCCAGCCCCGACGCCAGCCCTTCGACGGGGACCGCTTCCGGGCCGAGCAGCCGGTCCAGGACGCCCGTCTCCAGCAGCGCCCACAGGCAGGAGCAGACGGCGTATCCGCGGACGTGGGGCAAGGCGCGGTCGAACCGCTTCTTGATGCGCAGGGCGGGCAGGAGACCCAGCAGCCGGATGATTTCGAGCGACTGGATCATGGGTGCCTCTCCGTGCACGCCGTCGCGGCTGGTGCGGCGGCCGACTCGGCCTCAAGAATCCGCTCGTCGTAGCACGCGCGGACGCGTTCGCCCGGCGCGAGGACGAGGAACCGCTCGGCGTCCCACCGGCCGGCGAAGCCGGCCTCGAGGAGCGCAAGGTCCCCCCGGACGCGGGCGAACTCCCATCCGCGTTCCAGGCAAATGGCCCGGACCTTGTCGGCCAGGCGCTCGTCGCGGTCGCCGTCGAACTCGATCAGCGCCGCGCGTGTGTAGTGCTGTTTCCAGCCGTCGAAGAACTCCGCGAGGTAGCGGGCGTTGTCCTCGCCGTACTTGGCGACGAGGTCGGCGTAGTCGGCCCGGCGGTCGGGCCCCAGGCCGCTCTTTTGCATCGGCTCGAACCCCGACGCGCCGGGGCCTTCCTGCTCGTGGCATTCGAGCCACCCGCGAGAGAACCAGTACGTGCCCGGATGCTCGGCGAAGAGGCGGGCGTAGCGCTCCTTGGACCCCAGGAGCAGGGTGATGCAGTCGTGGGCCCGGGGGATGACGAGCGGCACGCGGCCGGCCCGCACGCCTGCCAGCGCATTGTTGCAGAGGCCGTAGCCCAGCACGATCGCGCCGTACTCGGCGGGGTCCGTCTCGTCCACGAGCGGCTGAAGTTGGCCGCGGCAGAGGTCGCTGTTGTCGTGCAGCCCCTGTGCCAGGAGCGTCACGTCCACCGCGTGAGGCGCGCGCGCGGCGCACCAGTAGATCTCGCGTCGGAGGACGTCGCAGGCAATCACGCGGATCCGCATCCGTCGGTTTTCCTTTTCTGGGGCGGCCCGTAGCAGGCGCAGACGGCAAATCGCTGGTCGAAGTCCATGTCGTTCGAGAGGAACTTGTGTTTGTATTGTTCGACGCGTGCTTTTCGCCGGGCGATGGCCTGGGCGTCGTAGGCCCGCCAGGCGCCTTGGGGGATCGTCTTGACGCGCACGGGCCCCAGGCGTCCGCTCCGCCGCTTCCCCTCGTACTCCATGTTAAGCGCCGCCAGGGCGGCGTCAACCTCGGAGGCGAGGCGTCCTGCGCGCGGGGCGTCCACCTCGCTCTCCTCCACCAGGAGGCTGTAGTAGGGGACGGCGTCCCAGGTGGGGCAGAGACAGTAGTTGCGGACCGCGAGCCCGAGGCGCCCGAGCGCCTGGTTGGCGGCCGAGGTGACCTGGAACTCGGTGATCTTTTCGCCCGTCAGGTTCGAGACGTGCTCGCCCCGGTTCAGGAACCGGATGACCGGCGCCGGGCCGACACGGTCCACCACTTCCACCAGGTCGCCGATCCAATAGCGGAACAGGCCGGAGGCGGTCGTGAGGACCAGGAAATAGCGCTGGCCGATTTCCGTCTCGTGGGCCAGAAGCGCGTCGGGCGCCGGGGCGTCCGCCTGCGCTTCGGGGACGAACTCATAGAACGTTCCGGCGACCTCGAGGATGCCCTCGCTCCCCTCGGTCCGGAGGGGGACGGAGAATCGGCCCTCGGAGGCGATCAGGCCGATGTCGCGCGCCGGCGCGTCGCCCCAGTACTCGGCCATCTCGCGGAGGTACAGGCTCAAGGTCCCGCCCTTCCACGTGCCGATGAGCGGGACCTTCCAGGCGTCCTTCGGGTAGAGGCGGCCGGTGCGGCGGACGACGGCTTCGAGCGCGCGGGCCCGCGCGGGGCACGCCTTCAGCCGCCGGGCGATGCGCCGGCGTCGGGCGCCGTCGAGCGCGACGTCGTTGGCGAGCGTCCCGTCGGCCAGGTCGCGCAGGAGGTCCTCCTTCCGTTCGTCCATCGCGCGGGCCAGGCCGAGCAGCGTGCTCGGATTGGCGGTGATGGGCATGACGCGGCGGTGGCGGAGCCCCAGTCGGCAGGCGAGGTAATACTTGCTCGCCGTATCGTCGGCGTAGCAGGCCTCGGGCGGGGAGACGTAGAGCCATCGGACGGCGGGGTGCTGGGCGTGGGCCATGAGGCCCGACATCGCCCCGGCCGGGATGCCCGCGGGGGTGGCTTGCTCGTCCATGCGGCTGGCGATCTGGAGGATGCGGGCGCCGAAGGCGTCGTAGTGGTCTTCGAGGGCGTGGACGCCCCAGACTTGCCACCCCGTGCGGTAGTCGCGCAGCAGCGCGTCGGTGACGGGGATCATCTTCGGCGTGCCCGTCGTGCCGCTCGTCAGCGCGAACATGTGGACGCGCGTGCCGCGGGGGAAAAGGGCCTCCGTCTCGCCGCACGCGACGCGCTGGACGTAGGGCTCGGCGCGCTCGTAGCCGGCGATGGGCATGGCGGCCCGGAGGTCCTGGATGGTCCGCGCGCCGGCGAGTTGGAAGTCCCGCCCGAAGGCCGTCTCGGCCGCCTGCTCCAGCAGCCGCGCTAGCAGCCGCGCCTGGACCTCGGGCGTTCGGCGGACGCGCTCGAGCCATCGGCGGACCTGGCGCTTCGCCTGGAACCTCAGGGGCGCCCAGGCCAGACGCTGCAGCCGAATGTCGAGCGGGGTCCTCATGGGCGCACTCTCAATCGGTTCTTGCCGGGCGTCGCCCCGGCAAAGTCTCCCGCGGGGATGGCAAAGCCGGGTCCGTCACGGCGGGTAAACTTTGTCCGGCCGGAGCCGGGGCCGGCAAGTGGTGGTCGAAGAACGAGGTGATTTTTTCCGCGTACGTTTGCGGGTCGGCGGCGACAGCCTGGTTGTGTTTGGCGTCGGGGCAGATCCAGAGTTCCTTCTTGCCGGGCTTGAGGTTGCACAAGGTCCGGGTCTGTTCGGGCCGGACGTAGGTGTCGCGCTCGCCGCTGATGAACAGCGCCGGGACCTGGGCCAGCGCCGCCAGGGCCCTGCGCATGCTGGGATATCGGCATCGGCACTTCAGTTCGACGTAGAAGAGGGTCATCGCCCGGCAGAAGCGGTAAACGAAGTCGGGGTGCGTTGCGCTGCCGACCCGTGCGACGAAGATTTCGGCCCAGCGTCTCATCAGTTCCTCGATGCTGTAGTCGGTCGAGAACGCGCCGTCGAGCACGAGGCAGCGGACGGCGGGCGAGAGTGCGGCGGCGATGGTCGCGACGGCGCCGCCGCGGCTGACGCCGAAAACGCCCACCCCCGACTGCCCGATCGGACACCGGGTTTTCACGTACGCGATCGCCGACCTCAGGTCGTTGACGTCGTGATGGCTTGGCCAGTGTCGCGGCTCGTAATGGGGCGGCATGGAACTCTGGCCGTGGCCGCGAAAGTCGAACGTGAAGACCGTGTATCCCGCCTCGACGAGCGGCGTGGCATATCGGCCGACCGACAGCATGTCGCTGGCGAACTCGTGACAGAAAACAATCGTGCCGCGGTCCGGCGCACCCGCCGGACGCTCGACGAACATCCCGCGCAGGAGGTGCCCGTCGCGGCTGGGGAAACTGACGATTTCGCCGGAGGGCGGCGTGTAGTCGTTCAGGTTGGCGGTCATCGGCAGCGGGATGTCCAGAAACATATTCACCGTCAGCCGAAGAAACCGCGCCAGAAACGATAGAAGGAGGATCGTCACGACAACCAGCGCGCCCACCACCACGAGCGTCGGCCAATGCTGGACGAACCAGCCGAGCCCTTCCCCTTGCGGGAGGGCCTCGGCGCCCAGGGCCGCCAGCGCGTTATCGAGGGGAAGTCCCGTCACGTTCCGCCTCCGCTTACTGTCATGGCGCCCCCGGTGTGTTCACCGGGGACCAAATAACCGCTACAGGGGATATTCTACGGGACGAATCGCCGGACGACCAGGGAATCGTTCTGGCCGCCGAACCCGAAGGAGTTGGAGAGGCAGACTTCGACTTTGGCCTTGCGGGCCTGGTTGGGGACGTAGTCGAGGTCGCAATCGGGGTCCGGCGTGTCCAGATTGATGGTGGGGGGGAGTATCTGGTCGCGGATGGCCAGGATGCAGGTGGCCAGTTCGGTCGCCCCCGCGGCCGCGATGAGGTGGCCGAGCATGCTTTTCGCGCTGGAGATCGGCACGCGGGGCGCGTGCTCGCCGAAAATGATTTTGACCGCCAGGGTTTCGACCTTGTCGTTCTCCGTCGTTCCCGTGCCGTGTGCGCTGATGTAGTCAATGTCTTCCGGCCGCACGCCCGCGTTCTCCAGAGCCATGCGCATGGCGGCGGCGGGTCCGCGCCCCTCGGGGTGGATGTCGGTCATGCGATAGGCGTCGGCGCTCGTGCCGAAGCCGGTCAGTTCCGCGTGGATGCGGGCGCCGCGGGCCCGGGCGCTTTGGAGGTCCTCCAGGATCATCATGGTGGACCCTTCGCCGAGGACGAATCCGCCGCGGTCGCTGTCGAAGGGTCGGCTGGCGCGCCAGGGCTGGTCTTTGGGCCCGGTCGAGATGGCCGTCAGGAGGTTGAACCCCGTGATGCCCAAGGGGTGGATCATCGAGTGCGTGCCGCCGGCGAGCATGCGTTCGGCCCGTCCGGTTCGGATGAGGTCCATCGCCTCGCCGAGGGCCTGGGTGCTGGCGGCGCAGGCGGTCAGGCAGGAGTAGGTCGGCCCGGCCAGGCCGTACTCGGCCGCCAGATGGTTGGCGGGCATGTTGGGTTCCTGCTCCAGTTCCCTCAGGCCGTCGTAGGCCTTCAGGCCGAACTCGGCGAAAGGAGCGATGGCGACGCGTCCGTCGGCCTGCGTGCCGCGGGCGATCGAGGCCACCAGGATGTCGAAATCCAGGATGCCCTCGCCGCTGCCGAGGTAGATGCCGAAGCGATCCCGGTCCACGTCCTTGGCTGCAAGCGCGGCGTCCTGGAAGGCCATCCGAGCGGCGGCCATGGCGAAGCGGACGTTCCGCCCCGCCTTTGCCAGCGCCGACGGGTCGCGGACGTAGGGCGTCAGGTCGAAGTCCGGCACCTGTGCGGCAAAGGTGGTGGGAAACGTCGAGGCGTCGAAGAGGCGGATGGGGGCGATGCCGCTCCTGCCCGCCAAGAGGCCCTGCCACGTCTCCTCCAGCGAGAGGCCGAGCGGCGTGACGCTTCCGATGCCCGTGATGACGACGCGTCGTTTCATGGTTCGCTCGCATCCACAATGTTATTTCAACGCAGAGATCGCGGAGATCGCAGAGAAAAGACAAACACAATTCTAAATATATTGTTGTTCTCCGTTCCCCGATCTTTCATCTTTGTCGTTCTCTGCGTCCTCTACGATCTCTGCGTTGAAAACACATGGTATCACCGATTGATACGGATAATAGCGGCGGCGGCTTGGCCGCCGACGGCCAGCGTCGTCGCCAGCACGACGTCCGTGGCCATCGGCTGCGGCCGGCCCCGCACGAGATTCAATTTCACGGCCGGGTCCGGATGGTCGCAGTTGAGGATGGGCGGCACCTCGGCGGCCTTGAGGAACAGCAACGCAGCCAGGTCCGCCAGTCCGCTGGCCGCTCCCATGTTCCCCGTGACGCCCTTGGTGGCGGTGACGGGGACGAAAGCGGCGGCGTCGCCGAGCGCGGCCGCCAGTCCGGCCGCCTCGCTGCGGTCCTGGGGCTCATAGGCGGTGCCGTGTGCCAGGACGGCGCCGAGGTCTGCGGCTTCCAGATGGGCGTCGGCGAGGGCGGCGCGGATGGCCGAGGCGGTCGCCCGGCCGTCGGCGTCGCACGTGTTGATGCCCGCGGTGGTTGTGCCGGCGCCGGTTCCGAGGACTTCGCCGTAAATCTGCGCGCCGCGTTTTTGGGCGATGTCCAAGGCTTCGAGCATGAAGACGACAGCGCCTTCGGCGGAGACCTGTCCGGTTCGGCCGGCGTCGAAAGGTCGGCTGGCGGCCGGCGGGTCGTCGTTTGCCGTCGCCAGTCGGCCCAGCAGCGAGTAGCGGATGAGCAGGAGGGGATTGACGCGGCTCTCGGCGCCGCCGGCCAGCATCCAGTCGGCCGCCCCGCGCCGCAGAATCCGCACCGCCTCGTCGAGCGCCAAGAGGCCGCCGGCGTCGCTCGTGGTGAGCGAATTGCTCGGGCCCTGGGCGTCCCACAGGATGCCGGTGTGGCAGGTGTGCATGTTGGGCAGGTACTTCAGCAGCCACAGGGGGAACATCTGCGCGATGCCGTGCGACCCCCATCCTTGGAGCGAGAAGCCCCCGTCGCCGCTCGCCGCCCGGATCGGGGCCGCCAGGTCGTCCAGTTCCGTCGGGATGAAGTTCGTGCCGAACACCATCCCGATCCGCGTGTGGTCAATGGTCGGCAGGGGCGGCTCTTTGGCCTTTTCATCGCCGAGGGGCAGGCCGGAGTCCACGACAGCCTGGTTGGCGGCGGCGACGGCCATCTGGATGTCGCGCGCCATCACCTTCGCGTTCTTCCGCAGGTACCGGGTCTGGTCCTTGCGGACCCCGGCCGCCAGGTCGAACTCGGGCACCTCGCCGGCGACGCGGCTCGGGTAGCCCGACGGGTCGAAGCGCCTGGGCGTCCGGACGGCGCTTCGGCCGGCGCGGACGGCGTCGGCCAGTGCCGCAACGCCCACCCCCGCCGGCGTCAACGCCCCCAACCCCGTGATGACGATGCGACGATCCAAGGCTTCCTCCGCGTCTATCCGCCGCCGGCGTTCGGCTCGTCCGTCGGCGCAAGGTTCCTCAGGTCGCGCAGCCGAAGCATCCGAATGAAGTCCTCGGTGAACACGAAGTTCTCCTCGCCCGTCTCCACCGGCGCCCGCGACTGGTCCAGGTGGGCGAACATCATCTCAATGTCGGCCACGTGCCGGCCGTTCGAGGAAATCGTTCCCTTAATCAAGGCTCCCTCCGGCCGAATCTCCCCGACCACCTCCGCCTCGAACCGGACCCGGTCGCCCGGAAGGACGCGGGCGTGGAACGTCGCGCGCGTCACCTTCGCCAGGATGACCTTCTCGCGGAAATCGAACGCGTCCCCCACCAGCGCGCCGCCCGTCTGCGCCATCCCCTCGATCATCAGCGTCGGCGGATGGATGGGGTACCCGGGGAAGTGGTCGTGCAGATGCTCTTCGGCCAGGGTGACGTTCTTGATGGTGACAGCCCGCCGGCCCGGCTCAAACGCGACGAACTTGTCTATCCAGATCCAGCGCATCGGTTCCCCGTTCGCCTCCAGCCATGTGAAGATTGAGCCCGGCCGCGCTCCGCCCCTTCGGCCCCTTGCGGGGGACCCCTTGCCTCCGGGGCCGCGCGAGCGGCTGGGCTCGCTCGGCACGTCGCGCGGCGCTACGCGCCTGGGCTGCCGAGTTTCGACTCGATATACCGCACGATCATGTCAACCGTGAACAGGTCCGCAATGTCCTGCACGTTCGGGTTCTTCTCGAACGCCGCCAGGTCCGCGTGAGGCATCCGCACCTTCAGTTCCGCCAGGCCCTTCGCCGTCAACTTGTTGTCCTGCACGAACTCCTCGCTCGACAGAATGTTGTCCGGGAAAAGGTCTCCCCGCGGGATCTTGATGTTGAACGCCTTCTCCAGACGGAACACAATGTCCAGGTAGTCAATGCTTTCGGCCCCAAGGTCGGATCCGATCTTGGCCGTCCCCGACACCTCGTCCTCGTCCACCCCGAGCGCCTCCACCAGCGCCTCCCGGACCTTCTCCATGATCTCGTCGCGGCTTTGCGCCATCTCGTCTTGCCTCCTCGATCCTGTGTGCCCCCCGGCACGCCGTGCGCCCTACGTCGCCTTTGCCTTTGCCGACGCCGCCGACAGCGCCTGTGGGCCCCCAATCAGTCGAAACTGTTCCCGCCAATGTTCCCGCAGCGGCTTGTCCAGGTTCGCCAGCCCCGGCTCCGCGTCCGCCACGTTCAAATGTTCCAACTCCAGCCGCGCCTGCACCGCCATCTGGTCGGCACATCGGCCCTCGGCCTTGAAGCGGCTCGCCGCCAGGCCGATCTCCAGCGCCGTCACCTCCATCACCAACTGCCCACCCGGACGCACGAAACTGCCGTACCGCACGTTCCGCGCCTCACGCAGCAGCACCAGCGTCTTCGCAAAATCCGTGCTCGCCCGCACCAGCCACCCCGCCGACTGCACCAACGCCTCCAGCATCATCACGCCCGGCAGCACCGGGTACGCCGGAAAATGGTCCGCCAGGTACTCCTCCGCCAGGCTCAGGTTCTTCACCGCGACGATGCGATTCGGCGGCTCCAGTTCCAGTATCCGATCTACCAGGTAGAATCGCATGAGCGTTCCATGTCGCCGTATTCTATCGTTGCCCGCCCGACCCCTGCAAAACCTTTTTTCCCCCCGCGCTTAGCCGCGAGCCGCTTGCGGCTTAGCGACCGTCACATTTAGCCGCCCCGCTTGCGGGGCGCGTGTCTATCGCTGCAGGATCGCCCCGCTGCCAAAAAGGACGCAGAACCTACCAGAACTCCCCGCCCCCCGCAAGCCAAAAACGCCCCTTTTACCCCCCCGCCAGCCGATTCAGCGCCTCAACCCCCCGCTCCAGCACCTCCTCCTCGGCCGCATACGCGATCCGGAAATGCGTGTCACGCTCGCTGAACACCCCGCCCGGTATCACCAGCACCCCCGCCCGGATCGCCCGTTCTGCAAACTGCGTCCCGCTCCCCCCCGGCGCCTCGGGAAATAGGTAAAACGCCCCTCCCGGCTTCTCGAGGCGGAACCGCCCCCTGAGCCCCTCGTACACGAGGTCCCGACGCCGCCGGAACGCCTCCACCTGTGCCGACGCATCCACATCCAGCGCCTCCACCGCTCCCCACTGCAGCGGCGCCGGGGCGCACACGAACGTGTACTGCTGGAGCGTCGTCATCGCGCCGATAATCTCCGCCGGCCCCGTCGCGTACCCCAGCCGCCAGCCCGTCATCGCGTGCGTCTTCGAGAATCCCCGCAGCAGCACCACGCGGTCCGTCAGGCCCCACACGCTCGGCGCCGGCCCGTCGTACGAAAAGTCCCGGTAAATCTCGTCGGCCAGCACCACCAGGTCGTGCCGTCGCGCCACCGCCGCCGCCGCCGACAGTTCCTCCGCCGACCACACCACGCCCGTCGGGTTCGCCGGGCTCCCCAGAATCAGCATCCGCGTCCGCTCCGTCACCGCCGCTTCCAGACGCTCCGCCCGCAGCCGAAAGTCCGGGTACGTGTCCACAAATACCGGCCGCGCGCCCACCAGCCGCGGCAAATGCTTGTACATCACAAAATACGGGTCAGGCACGATCACCTCGTCCCCCGGGTCCAGCGTCGCCCAGAGCGCCAGGAGAATCCCCCCCGACACCCCGCTCGTCACCAGCACCGGAGAATCGAACCCCCCGAACTCCTCCCGCAGGTGCCGCCCGATACGCTCCCGCAGCGCCGCCTCCCCCTGCGTCACCGTGTACTTGTTGCGCCCCGAACGGATCGCTTCAATGGCGCGGCGTTTGCACGGCTCGGGAACGTCGAAGTCCGGCTGACCGATGCTCAGGTTGATGGGATTCTGGAGGCTTGCTGCCAGGTCGAACACCTTCCGGATGCCCGAGGCGTCCACCCGGCTCATGCGCTCGGCAAGAGGCGACCGGTTCCCCGCCACACGCGCTCCTTCGGAAATGCTCGCCGCCCAGCCGTTTCTGTCGTTGCCGTTCGTCCCACGTTCCGCATTCCGCGTTCCGCGTTGCTTTTCTATGCCCCGCCCTTGCCCTTCGGCTTGCCCGCCGCCGGGGCCGCCGGGGCCGCGGCGGCCGCGCCCTCCAGCGCCAACCCTTCCGCCGCAGGCTTCGCCGCCGGCTTGTGCTTCTTCGTCACCACCTTCCGATGGGCCACCTTCGGCAGCCCGAACACCTCGTGCCCCTCCGCCGAGCGCTCCTCCTCCTTCAGCCGATCCACACGCTCCGCTCGCGTCAGCACGTTCCGGTGACGCGCAAGTTCCCCCCGGCTCTTCAGGCTCTTATCCATGGACATCGCTTCCGCTCCTTGCTACGGCACAGTGACGAAGTACGGATTCGTCGTCGCCGGCCAACCCGTCTTCCGTTCGAACTCTTTCTGAACCGCTTCCACCTTCCCCAGAAACGCTTTCGCGTCGTCCGCCTCGAGCGATGCGAACCGCGCCTGGCTATAGAGCACGAAGTATCCCGACCGCGCCTCCAGGTCCGTTTCCACTCCCCGCTCCGCCAGCAGCGTCCGCAACTGGTCCGTGTACTCCGACCGCGACACCTCCAGCCGCGCAATCCGCAGCCGATATTTCCCCTCCGCCGCCGGAGCAGGCGGCAGCGGCGCGGGTGGCGGCAGCACAGGCGCCGGTGGAGCAGGGGGCACCAGCCCCGGCTCCGGCGGGCCCCCGATGACTTCTTCCATCGTCGGCTGCTCCGGCTCGCTCGGCAGCGCCGGCCCGCTCAGCCACATCCCCAACGCGTAAAAGAACAAGCACAGGCACGCCACGGCCACCGCCGCGACCCCGATCCAAACGTACTTCGCATTCCATCGCTCAACCCCCCCGTGCCGCGGGGGGATGCCGTTCACGTTTGGCCGCCCAGCTTGCTTGCCCTGAGCCTTGTCGAAGGGCGCGGCGCGCGCCGTTTGCGCCGCCGCCGGGCCGCCTTCGGCCCCGCCCATCCGACGGATGACCGGTCCCGCCTGCGGTTCCGCCGCTCGGCGCTGGGCCTTCTCTTTCGCCAGAATCTCGAAGAGAGCCCTCTGCGGCTTATGCTTGGCCATCTTGCACTCCCCTTT